>JAPOVR010000121.1 GCA_026708005.1 Actinomycetes bacterium | reverse complement strand
AACAACCCACACCCCCACCCCACAAACCCCCACACACACCAAGAGACAGGCCACCAGAGCTTGTCGACACCGCTTGGGCAGGTGTAGTTCCCGTCGAGTCTCACCCACGGGGTCGTCACGTCGACCGTGCCCTCCCCGGAGCGGGTCACCTCCACAACCTGGATCGCATCGCACCGCCGTAGCCAAACAGCAGACCCCTCCCCTCCATGTCCTACCACGAGAGCCCGAAGACCGCTCCATCAAAACTATCGACGACATCGAACGGGAACCCAACCGGGTGCCGAGTCTTCTCAAACGCCCGGAGACGATCGAACCGTCACCAGGTCACGAGCCCATCCGGGTCATACAGCCCAGGCTGCACCACCAGAGGCGGATCGCAGCCCTGCCCCACAAACCAGTTGAGCCCAGAGAACACAACCGCCCCAGCGAACGCGCAGAGCACGAGGGTCAGCACCCAGTGTCGTTCGGGGTACCAGGAGGTGCCCATGCGCCGACGCGCGAACCAGACCATGAACACCGCGAAGGCCGCCCCCATAGGAGGAGCGCGTATGCCCCAACCCGTACCGTCGTGAGCGCAGCCACCGTGACCGCCAAGGCCAAGACCCCGGCCACCGAGGCGCGAAACACCCATACGAGCAGTCCCATCGGCCCCCATACCGTCCCTCGTAAGCGGTTCGCGTTGTCTGACTCAGCCACGTCCGACTCTCTCGGCACGGGTCCCTGGGCTGCGTCGCCTTCATCCGTCTCTGCAGCGGCTGGGCCAGTGCGCCGCTGCCGCCGCGACTTCACCCAGATCCTGAGCGGGACGAGAAGCATCAGGAAGGCGACAACCAGCGCGAGGATCGAGACGACTCCTGCCGGGGAGCCGAAGGCGATGTAGAGCGCGATCAAGAAAACGACAGGCCAGAGCGGGGCCAAGTGGACCCCGAGCCTCCTGACCACGTCCCAGCCGTCTCCGGGAGCGTTCCTCATCGAGTCGTCTGTGTTCTGCGAGCCAGCCATCTGAACTCTTCCAACCGCAGACCGGGGGCCGGGTTGGCCCGACCCACCGGCTCCCGCAGGGGCAGCGAACACCGCCGATTCTCCGAGCCGCCGCCGCGAGCATGGGCCACAACCCTGTGAAGAAGTCGTGAGCACGTTGCGACCGACTAGCCGCTCCTTCCACTACCCCTTCGGGACGGACCGGCTTCGAAAACCCGCTGCGTATGGGAATCACGCCTACGCGCCGTGGCAGCGCTTGTACTTCTTGCCGCTACCGCAGGGGCAGGGATCGTTGCGTCCGACCTTCTTCCCGGTGACGCGCTGGCCGGGCCGGACTTCCTTCGTCGCAGCTCCTCCGCCGGCGCTCGAGCGGCCGCTCGTCTTGGCGCTGCCACCACGGCCTGTCTGGGTAGCCGCGGCGCCTGCGGTCGCCGTCGCTGCGGTCGCCGTTGCTCCAGTCGCCGCGAGGGTACCGCTTGCCGCGACGGCCGTTGCCGAGCCGGCGGCCGCAATCGCCTCGGAGCCCGCAACCGACTCGTGCTCGTACACGAGGATGTCCTCCTCTTCGGCTTCGGGCTCGAGCTCATCGGCGTCTTCGACCTCGATCTGCACGCGAAAGAGGTTACGAACGACCTCTTCCTTGATCGAGCCGTTCAGCTGCTCGAACATCACGTGGCCCTCGCCCCGGTACTCAGCCAGCGGGTCCTTCTGGGCAAGCCCCCGAAGATGGATGCCCTCGCGCAGGTAGTCCATCGACTCGAGGTGCCCCCGCCAGCGCGCGTCGACCGTCTGCAGCACGAGGTACCGCTCGATCTGGCGCATGAGCTCAGCGCCCAGCTCCTCCTCGCGCGCGTCGTAGGCGTCCCGCGCGTCCTCCCGAAACTCCCCGATGATCTCCTCGCGTGAGATGGTCTTGAAGTCGACATCGCCGGGCAGGATCTCGGTGTCGTAGAGGTTGGCCATGGCCGTGAAGAGCCCGTCGATGTCCCAGTCGTCGCCGTAGTCGCCCTCCGTGTGGTCTTGCACCACGCGCTCGACTGCGGCGTCGATCCAGCCGTACATGTCCTCGCCCAGGTCCTCGCCCGCAAGCACCTTCGAGCGTTGCTCGTAGATGACCTTGCGCTGCGTGTTCATCACGTCGTCGTACTTGAGGACGTTCTTGCGCGTGACGAAGTTCTGCTCCTCGACCTTCTTCTGCGCGGTCTCGATCTGCTTGGTGAGGATGGCCGCCTCCATCGGCTCATCGTCGGGCAGCTTGAAGCGATCGATGATCCGGTAGATCCGATCGCCGGCAAACAGGCGAACGAGCTCGTCCTCCGCGGAGAGGTAGAAGCGGGACTCACCGGGATCGCCCTGACGCCCGGAGCGTCCGCGGAGCTGGTTGTCGATGCGCCGTGACTCGTGACGCTCCGTGCCGAGGACGTAGAGACCGCCGAGCTCGCGGACGTGGTCGTCGATCTTGATGTCGACGCCGCGGCCCGCCATGTTCGTCGCGATTGTGACCGCGCCGCGCTCACCTGCGTCGATGATGATCTCGGCCTCGCGCTCGTGCTGTTTTGCGTTGAGGACGTTGTGCGGGATGCCTTCTCGGTCCAGCAGGTGCGAGAGGTACTCGGAGACCTCGACCGAGATCGTCCCGACGAGCACGGGCTGGCCGAGCTCGTGGCGCTCCTGG
Source organism: Actinomycetes bacterium (assembly GCA_026708005.1). GTDB lineage: Bacteria > Actinomycetota > Thermoleophilia > Gaiellales > Gaiellaceae > JAPOVR01. Next base: position 25,526 of record JAPOVR010000121.1, on the reverse strand, counting down.
ATGTCGGCGATCACCGCGTCGTACCGAGCCTGCTTGCTCTTGAAGATCAGGTCGTTCTCGTCAGCTCGAACGACCGGGACGTTCGTGGGGATCTCGACCACGCTCAGGTCGTAGATCTCCTGGAACTCCTTCTCCTCGGTCTTGGCCGTACCGGTCATGCCAGCGAGCTTCTCGTAGAGGCGGAAGTAGTTCTGCAGCGTGATCGTCGCGAGCGTGACGTGCTCCTCCTTGATCGGCACGCGCTCCTTCGCCTCGACAGCCTGGTGGAGCCCTTCCGACCAGCGGCGCCCCTCCATGATTCGTCCCGTGAACTCGTCGACGATCTTGACCTCGCCGTCAATCACGACGTAGTCGTCGTCGAGGTGGTAGAGCGAGTCTGCCTTGAGCGCCTGGATCAGGTGGTTGACGAGCTGCGCGTTGCGCGGGTCGTAAAGGTTGTCGATGCCAAGCATGCGCTCGACCTTCTCGATCGCGCCCTCCCGCGGCGAGACGGTCTTGAACTTCTCGTCGAACTCGTAGTCGGCGTCGTCATCGGGCTTGGGCATTCCCCGGGGCACGAACTTCGCGGGCGTTCCCTTCAGCTCCCGCGCGATGCGAGCGAAGTCGTAGTACGTCTTCGCGGCGGTCTCGGGCTCGCCGGAGATGATGAGCGGCGTACGGGCCTCGTCGACGAGGATGGAGTCGACCTCATCGACGATCGCGTACGCATGGCCGCGCTGCACCGTGTTTTCCGTCGCGACGGCCATGTTGTCGCGCAGGTAGTCGAACCCGAACTCGGAGTTCGTGCCGTACGTGATGTCGGCGGCGTAGGCGGCCTTCCGCTCGCTGTAGGGCATCATGTTGCGGATGAAGGCCACCCTGACTCCCAGCACCTCGTAGATCGGGCCCATCCACTCCGCGTCGCGCTTGGCGAGGTAGTCGTTCACGGTCACGAGGTGCACGTTGTGCCCGGACAGCGAGTTGAGAAAGAGCGGCATCGTCGCGACGAGGGTCTTCCCCTCGCCGGTCTTCATCTCGGCGATGTCCCCCTCGTGAAGCACGATCGCGCCCATGACCTGCACGGGGAAGTGCCGCAGGCCAATCGTGCGCTTCGATGCCTCACGCACCGCGGCAAACGCCTCGAAGACGAGCTCCTCGAGGGTTTCCCCGTTCTCGTGTCTCTGCCTGAACTCGGCGGTCTTCGCCATGAGCTCGGCGTCTGAGAGAGCCTCGAACTCGGCCTCAAGCGAGCCAACGTAGTCTGCTTGGTCAGCGAGCTGGCGGAGGCGCCGGCCCTCACCGAAGCGCAGGAACTTCTCGAGACTCCCGAGATCCTGTGTCATTGCTTGCTAGAGCGTAGCGAAGGCAACCGCGGCCCCAGAATCCTGGAAGCGCACCGACCGTCGGCTTCGACGCTGGCCACGAACGCCGGCCGCAGCGTCAAGAGCACACCGACCTAGAGCGCATCGATCTGCACACCAAAGAAGCGCTCGTCGAGCCGCTCAGCCGACACGGCGAAGCGGTCGAACCGCTCTCGGCCGAGCCGCTCGAGCTCGTCCAGCAAGCCGGCCAGCTCGGGCGAGAGCTCGGCCGGCTCCTCGCCGTCGACGAGCCGAACTGCCTCCCCCGCGGGCGGGAGCGCCACCGAGAGCTCGCAGACCGTCGCCGGTGCGTCGAGCTTAATCGCGGTCTGGCCAAGCCGGCGCGCGGCGACCGACCAGATCACCGCGCTTCGCCTCGTTGCCCTCCCGATCGCCGGCGGCTTGATGTGGCGCAGCGTCTTCTGGAAGCGCTGCACGACGCCCGCTGGCAGCGAGGCTGGGCCGTCCGAGGCGAGCTCGATGGCGTGACCAAAGCCCAGCCGAAACGAGAACGCCGACAGGCGGTCGTTCTCAAGCTCCGGGACCTCGATCAGCCGAACGGCATCCCACTCACGCATACGAGCAAGCCCCGATACGCCGGCTTCGAGTCGGTCGGGCACGAGATGAAGCCGATCGGTGCGCTCGTCGCTCAACGGTGCGCGGCCCTCGCTCTAGGCGATCGGCTCGATCAGCCCATAGTTCCCGTCTCGGCGCCGGTACAGGACGTTGACCTCCTCGGAGTCGTCGTTTCGAAAGACGAAGAAGTCATGGCCGATGAGCTCGAGCTGCAGCGCGGCCTCCTCTGCCGACATGGGCTTGACCGCAAACTGCTTGGTCTTGACGATCATCGGCTCGCTCGCGAGCTCCTCGTGCCCGTCGGTATGAGCCGGCGGCTGGCCGCGCACGTGCTGCCTCGCCAAGTGCTTGCGCTGGCGCTTCTCGCGGTAGCGCTTCGCCTGCCGCTCGAGCTTGTCGATGAGCAGGTCGATCGCCGCGTGCATGTCCCGTGAGCTCTCCCGGGCCCGAAGAACCGGCCCCTTCGTCCAAATGGTTGCCTCGGCGACCTGCCGCTCGGCAATCGACGGGTTTTTCTCAACCGACAGCTCGAGCTCGACTTGGGTCGCCTCGTCGTGCAGATGCCGCCCGATCTTGTGCAGCTTCTGCTCGGCGTACTCCTGGATGTCTGGGTTCACGCTGAGGTTCTTGCCCTTCACCTGGAGCCTCATCCGGCCTCCTCGCCCGAGCGCACGCGCTCTGCGTACGCGACCTCGCATCTCCGGGCCGATGGACACCGCCACGGTGCCTCGGCTCGCTCATTCACATGAATGTAGTCGATCGCCTCGGAGGACCGACGTCGTAGGCACAGCCGGGATGGCTACGCTCCACGGATCGCACGCGCGAAGGTCATCGCCTCGACGCGGCGCGCACCCGCCCGGCGAAGCGCGGACGCGCACGCGCTGAGCGTGGCGCCGCTGGTGTAGACATCGTCGACGACGCACACCGTCCCTGACAGCGTCCTCAGCACCGAGAACGTTCCCGCGACGTTCGTGCAGCGGGCGCTCCGCGTGAGCCCCCGCTGGCGCGGTGCCTCGCCCGAGCGTCTAAGCAGATTGCAGACGGGCAGCTCCCACGCCCGTGCGAGGGTATGCGCCAACCCACCCAGCGGGTTGTGGCCTCGCCACAGCAGCCGGCCGCGCGCAGCGGGTACGAAAAAGTCCTGCGATTGACCTCCGGCCGCCCTAACGCGCCCAGCATGAGCTCGCTTGCACGCGCTGAGAGGGAGCGCTCGCCGCGCTCCTCCCAGGCCGACACGAAGGCGACCGCAACACCCTCCTAGGCCACCGCGGCGCGCGCGCGGCAGAAGGCGACCCGCCGACCGGCGCACTCTCTGCATCGCTGAACCGGCCACGCGGTCGGCCGACCACAGCGGCTTCACATCGGCCCTTCGAGGTACGTGAGGGCCGCTTCGCAGCGGGCGCATAGGCCCCGCTCCTCAACCCCACATGCCACACACCGCTCGGGCGCGAGCAGCGACAGCAGCTCATGCAGAGGCCCCATGCCCCAACGGTAGGCGGGGTACCTACAACAGACCGCGCGCCGGCGCAAGGATTCCCGCGCACCACGGTGACGACGCAGCTGGGCGCCAGCGTTATGCCTTGGCGCCCGCGACCGGGTAGCGCAGGACGCTGTCGGCAAGATTCGACGCGTCGCCGTAGATGCCCGCGATCGCGATCCCGTCGTCAGGCACCATGCTCCCCGGCAAGAGCGCTGCGCTGCGGATCGCCGCGCCCTGCCCGACCCGGCAGTCGGCACCGATCGCGACGGGCCCGCGGATGCGAGTCCCCCGCTCGATGCAGACATTGCGTCCAAGCACGATCGGGCCCTCGAAGGTGGCGCTGTCGTGGACGGAGCAGCCCTCCTCAGCCCAGACGCCCGGGAAGATCTCCTCGCCCGGCATCTGGATGTGAACGTTTCCGCGCACCGCGTCGAGAATCGAGTTACGCAGCTCGTTGAGCGAGCCCACATCGTTCCAGTAGGCCATTGTCGTGTACGCGTACACCGGCTCGCCGGCGTTCACGAGGGACGGCCAGATGTCCTCGCCAAAGTCGCAGAACGTCCCTGCCGGTATGCGCTCCAGCAGCTCGGGCTCGATGACGTACACGCCGCAGTTGGCCAGATCGGATCTCGCCTCGTCAGGCCGAGGCTTCTCCTGGAAGCCGAGCACCCTCGTGTCGCGGCCAAGAATCGCGACGCCGTAGGCGGAGGGATCGTCGACCGGCTTGAGCGCGAGCGTCGCGAGCGCCCCGGTGCGCTGGTGATGTCCAAGCAGCGCGGTCACGTCGATGTTGTGGAGCCCGTCCCCCGACGTGACGAGAATCGCCTCGCCCTCCCAGAACTCCTCGAGCTTCTTTGTCCCCCCCGCGGTCCCCAGGAGCTCTGGCTCCTCCGACCACTTGATCGACAGGCCAAGCTCGCTCCCATCCCCGAAGTACGTGGTGATCATCTTGGGAAACGCATGGAGGTTGATACCGACCTGCCTGATGTCGTGCTGCACGAGGAGATTCAACAGGTGTTGCAGCACAGGCCGGTTCGCGATCGGCACCATCGGCTTCGGCAAGAACTCGGTCAGGGGCCTCAGGCGGGTGCCGAGACCGGCAGCCATGACCATCGCCTTCATCAGCCGACCGCCGGGGAGGTAGGGGACGCCTCAGCGTCGAGCTCGCTCCCCACGCGAGCACCGTCGACCGAGCGAAGGCCGGGCTCGTACGGTGGGCGCAGCACACCCTGCTCCGTTACGATCGCGCCGATCAGCCCGGCCGGGGTCACGTCGAAGGCCGGGTTGAACGCGCGCCAACGGCTGCTGATCTCGTCCGAGGCGCGCTCCTCGACAACGATCTCGGCTCCGGTCGCCGTGTGCACGTCGACTGTGGAGCTCGGCGCGACAACGACGAACCCCAGGCCGTGCTCACGGGCTGAGAGCGCAAGTCCATAGGTACCGATCTTATTCGCGGTATCACCGTTCGCGGCAATCCTGTCCGCGCCGACCACCACGTGGGTTGCCCGGCCCGCGGCCATGAGAGCGGGAGCGGCGGCGTCGACGATGACCGTGCACGCGATGCCCGCGCGCTCGAGCTCCCACGCGGTCAGGCGAGCCCCCTGCAGGAGCGGCCGCGTCTCGTCGACGAACACCTCATCCACCAGCCCATTCGCCCACGCCGTGATGATCGCCCCGAGCGCGGTTCCGTGACCGCCCGTGGCCAGTGCCCCGGTATTGCAGTGCGTGACCACGGCCGAGCCCGCCTCGAAGAGCGACAGCGCATGCCTGGACATGGCCAGGCACCGCTCGACCTCGTCGGCATGCAGCCGACGAGCCCTCGCCGCAAGCAGATCGGGCTCGTCCCCCTCGCGACGGACCTCGCGCACGGCCCAGGCGAGGTTGGCCGCGGTCGGCCTAGCGCCAACGAGCAGGCTCGCCGCCTCGTCGACGTTCTCACCGACGGAGGCGGCGAGCGCGACGCCCATGGCGCCCGCGATCCCGATCACGGGCGCACCGCGAACGGCAAGCACCCTGATCGCCTCGGCCACATCTGCCGCGCAGCGGCACTCGAGCTCGACCTCGGCCTCGGGCAACGCACGCTGATCGAGCATGACCACTCGATCGGCCTCCAGCCGCAGAATCTCGGTGGAGGCTAGACCGCCCTGACCCACGAGGAGCGACCATCCCCAGCCATCGAGAGATCGTACCCGGAGGCTCTGTGGGGCTCGCGGGATCGTGCTACGGCGCCGGGGTGGTGTCCGAGCGTCCGTACCGATCCTCGAGGCGGACGATGTCGTCGAGGTGGGGTGTCGCGACCTCGAGGAAGAGGGTGTCCTCGAGCGCGTGCAGGCGATGAACGGTACCGGGCGAGATGCGGAACGAGCGCCCCGGCCCCACCTCTTCAGCGGAAAGCTCGGCCCCCTGCGGGCCAATCTCGATCCTGGCCCGCCCCTGATGCACGTAGATCGTCTCGTCCTTCCGCTCGTGATACTGCAGCGAGAGCGTCTCGCCGGCTCGGACGAACAGGATCTTGCCGGAGTAGGCCTCGCTCTGAGCCCACCCCAGCTCGTACCCCCATGGCTTCTCGACGCGGCTGACGCCGACGTCGTACGCATCCAGGGGACGCTGAGAAGCCTCGTCGCTCAGCTCGGCCACTCGGGGTTCGCCTCGACGAAGCCGCGCGCGACACGAAGCTCCTTCGGCGTGTTCACCGTCAGCCAGACGCCCTCGTGCTTGAACGCCCGGAGCCTGCCCTCGCGCGCCAGCTGGGGGAAGGTCGAGCGCTCGTGATCGCCGCGCTCCGGCAGCCGCTCGATCGTCTCGCGGCCGAGCACGTACACGCCGCAGCTCACCCAGAACGGCAGGCGCGGCGCCTCGCGGAAACCCGTAATCCACTCGCTGTCGTCGACGTCCACGACGCCGAAGCCTGAGACGAGCGGCGCGACCGCGACTGTGGCGGCAGCGCCTGCCGTCTCGTGCTGCGCGAGCATCGCGGCGAGATCGAGATCCGAGAGCTCGTCGCCGTTCAGCGCGAAGACGGGCCCGCCGTCCTGTCGGAAGGCGGCCGCAAAGCGCAGCCCCCCGCCGCGCCCGAGCGGCTCGGGCTCCTCGGCCACGACCAGCTCAACGCCCAGGCTGGAGAGACCCTCGAAGGCCGTGCCCTGGCCATCCGCGCAGCTGACGATGACGCGGGTCACCCCGGCCTGCTGCAGACGCGCAACCTGGAAGTGGATGAGCGGGCGGCGCACGATCTCGACCAGCGCCTTCGGCTTGCCAGCAGCGGCGTCCCCGAGCCTCTCGGCCTTCCCTCCGGCGAGGATGATCGCCTCCATTAGCCGTTCGCGCCTGGACGGCCGATGCCCTCGTAAGCGATCCCGGCTGCCCGCACGGTTCGGGGATCGAGGAGGTTGCGACCGTCGACGATCAGCGGCCTCCGCATGAGCTCGCGGACCTCGCTGAGCGGAAGCTCGGCGATCTCGTCCCACTCGGTCACGATCACCGCGGCGTCAGCGCCGCGCAGCGCCTGCCGCACGTCGTCAAAGAGCTCGACCGAGGGCAGCAGCTCGCGGGCCTCGTCGAGGGCGACTGGATCCCAGCCGCGAACATGAGCCCCCTCGGCCTGAAGGCGGAAGGCAACCGCGAGGCTCGATGCCTCGCGCATGTCGTTCGTCTGCGGCTTGAACGCGAGCCCAAGCAGCGTGATCACCTTGTCGCGAAGCGAGCCGAGGTGTTTCTGCAGCTTGCTCACGACCCGCCGCTTCTGCAGCTCGTTGACCTCGATCACCGCGTTCAGGAGCAGGAAGTGGTAGCCGGAATTGCCGGCGAGCTGCTTGAGGGCGCTCACGTCCTTGGGAAAGCAGCTGCCCCCGTAGCCGATCCCAGCCCGCAGGAAGTGCGGGCCGAGCCGGTTGTCGAGACCCATGCCGTGAGCGACCTCGACGACATCGGCGCCGGTGGCCTCGCAGACGTTCGCGATCTCGTTGACGAACGAGATACGGGTTGCGAGGAACGCATTGGAGGCGAGCTTGATCATCTCGGCAGACGCGACATCGGTGCGCACGACCGGCGCCTCGAACCTGTCGAAGAGCCCGGCGACACGGTCTTCATCGCCCTCGCGGAACGCACCGACGACGATGCGGTCCGGTCGCTGGAAGTCGGCCACGGCGCTGCCTTCGGCGAGGAACTCAGGATTGGCGGCATAGCCAACGCCCGCCAGCCCGTGGGTGTCCAGCCGGCTGCGCACCGATGCCCCCGTCCCGACCGGAACGGTGCTCTTCATGATCAGCACCGCGCCGCTGGGCGCACCCGTGTGCGCGAGCTCATCGACGACCTGCCAGACCGCCGTGAGATCCGTGTCACCCGAGTAGGTTGTTGGCGTTCCAACACAGACGAACAGCATGCGCGCTGCCGCAACGGTCTCTGCTAGCGAGACCGTGAACCGGAGGCGCGCCCGGTTGCGCGCAATCATCTCCGCGAGACCCGGCTCGTGGATCGAAACCTCACCGGCCTCGAGCGAGGCAACCCGCGCTCCGACGATGTCGCGCACGATCACCTCGTAGCCACGATCGGCCAGGCAAGCGCCCGTCACGAGCCCAACCCAGCCGGCGCCGAGGATGCCGATCGGCTCAGCCGTCACCAACGCTCAGGCACCCCGCAGCGGCTGGAGACCCTGTGCGATCGCCAGCATCGTCTCGTTCGAGAAGTGCTGGTCGAGCGTATTCGTGACCCAGTAGACGGTCTTGTTCTGCGTGAATGCCACCATCGTCAGCCTCGGCCCGCTGAAGTAGAGGCTGTATTCCCGGCCCTTGATCGTGCGCTTCGTGCTCGCTCCACGGAGGATCGGCGCGTCGGTCATGCGCGTCTGCATGATCCCCCAGTACCTCAGGTCACCCCTGCGAAAGACGATCTTGACCGCGTCCCTCTTGACACCATCCTGATCCTTGATCTTGTACACACGCAGCGGTCTTTCTGGAAAGAGGATCGAGTCGCTCTGGCGCACCAGGGGCACGAGGATCGGCATGGACACCTGTCCCTGCGCCGCGTGCAGGAGCGGCAGGATGTCGTCGGTTCGGTTGACAACGTTGATCTCTTGGCGCTCGGGCGTCTGATCGCGAGCGCCGGGAGCGATCGAGCGGTGATAGGTCGCCCCGACGACGACCTGGATCATCGTGTCGAAGACGGCATCTTCTGGTGCCTCCTCGGTCCTGCCGTCAAACAGGAGCGCAACCGCCTCGGCAGCTGCCTTTCCCTGAGCGTCGCTCGTCCGGTATCGCACGAGCGTGTCGAAGTAGTTGAAGTGGTCGGCATCCCCAGCCGACACCGCCTGGTACCCCCGCTCCCGAAGCCGCTGGGCCGCGTCGGCTGCGGCACCGTCCTCGCCGTTCCCGTTGAGCAAGCTGATCGTCGTGCTGGCGGCCTTCGGCGTCTCTGGCTTCTTGCCGGTGGCCACATCCGCGGCCTTGGTCGGAGCGTCGGCATCCGGGCGCCGGAACTCGTTAAGCGCCCGCCCCAGCGTCTCCGATGAGGCCAGCAGCGCCCCGCCTGCATCCTCCGTGAATGAGTCGCTACCCAGCCGTACCTGGTGGAAGGCGCCCGACGGCAGCTCGTAGACGAACCTCGCGTACCGCAGAATCGTGTCACGATCGATGTCTCTGCGGCCGCCCTGCTGGATCTCGACGTTCTCGACAAGGGTCTTTACGAGCCCAGGCAACCCGATCGGGTCGACCTCCGCCTCCACCTGTTGCTTGAACGACTTGACGAACAGCTGTTGGCGGAGCGTCCGGAAGACGTCGTTGTCGGTGTGGCGGTAGCGCGCGTAGTCGAGCGCCTGCTTGCCGGTGAGGCGCTGGTAGCCGGGCTGGAGGTTGATCGTGGCGTACCCGCCAGGCCCGCCGCGATCGTTGAAGTACCGCTGGTCGACGTCGATCCAGACGCCGCCGACCTTGTCGACGAGCTTCCTGAACGCCCGGAAGTTGGCGGTGATGAGGTAGTTGATCTCGAGGCCGGTCAGCTGCTTGACGGAACGGAGCGTTCCCGATGCCCTGCAGTGGACATATGCCTCGTTCAGCCTCCCCACCCACGACGCCTTTGTCGCGCAGCCGGGGTGCTCCACGCGCAGGTCGCGGGGGAATGAGAGGAGGGTGATCGTGTCGTTGTTCGGATCGGCGCGCAGCAGCATGACGGTATCGGCGCGCGCGACGACGTCCTGGTCGACGCCGAGACGCTCATCGAAGCCGATCACAAGTGCTGTCGTCGGGGCCGACGCGTCGGGAATCCCGACGAGCTCGGGCTTTGCCGCGATCACATCGGGCGCCGTTGGTCGCAGTGCCTGGACACTGTCATCGAGAAAGAGGAAGACGCCACCGGCGAGACCACCTGCTGCCATGGCCGCGACGATCACGAGCCACGCGATGACCTTGCCGGCTGTGCGCAGCGTCCGTCCACGAACCGCCTGGTAGCGGTGACGCGGCGAGAGCGGGCCGACACGGGGCCCGAACCCGATCGCAGCCTCACCGCGACTGCCGCCGTCGTCGTCGTCCCCGCCGATGCGGCGCTTCATCGTGGTGCGCACGTCGCTCCTTGGAGCCCTGTGACCGATGCGCTCGCGCTCGTCACGCCTGGCACGTCCCGCTGGTCACGAGAGCCCGCATCGGGTGGTCGGTGGGCATACGCCAAGAAGCCTCTTCGAGCGCCGCCCGCAGAGGCTCATGCCAGGATAGCGAACACCCTTGCGTGCAGACGGAAGAGGCATTCACTCGGAGATGACCCTTCGACGCGGAAGGCGGCAAACCTGCGACACCTGCCATGCCTTTGCGGAGCGCGTCGTCTGGGGCCTCGGGCGGCCTGGCCGAGAGGCCAGCGGCAGGGAGTGCGCCAGCTCAGCTCGCGAGGGAGCTCGACTCGTCGCGCCCGGCAACCCGGAGCTTGTTCTCGGCGTGTCGCAGACGCTGCTCGACGACCCAGCGGTCGATCTCCTCACCGCTCTCCTCGGCGCGCTCCAGCGTCGCGCGCGCTTCGTCGGCCTCTTGGCGCGCCCGCTCGACGTCGATCTGCTCGGCGCGCACGGCGTCGTCGACGAGCACGATCGCGCGGTCGCGCTGGATTTTGAAGTAGCCGGGGCCGGTTGCGAACGCCGTCCATTCGTTCTCAGACCGAATCCGCGTCTCCCCGGCCTTCAGCATGGCAACCAGCGGCGCATGCCGCGGCAGGATGCCGATCTCGCCAGCCGCCCCGGGCACGACGATCATCTGGGCCTCGCCCTCGAACGCGGCGCCCTCGGGCGTGACCATCGAGAGGTCGAACGTCTTGTCGGACGCCTCAGCCACTCGGCCTAGGCAACCGCGGCCTCGCGTCCGCGCGCGACCACCTCATCGATCGTGCCGACCATGTAGAAGGCCGTCTCGGGGAGATCGTCATGCTTCCCCTCGATGATCTCCGTGAAGCCGCGGATCGTGTCGTCGAGACGCACGAACGTCCCCGGCGACCCGGTGAACGCCTCGGCAACGTGGAACGGCTGCGAGAGGAAGCGCTGGATCTTCCGGGCACGCTGCACGACGAGCTTGTCCTCGTCAGAGAGCTCATCCATGCCGAGGATCGCGATGATGTCCTGGAGGTCCTTGTAGCGCTGCAGCGTCTCCTGCACGGTCGTGGCGGTGCTGTAGTGCTGCTCGCTGACGATGCCCGGCTGGAGGATGCGGGAGACCGAGTCGAGCGGATCGACAGCCGGGTAGAGCCCCTGCTCGGCGATCGAGCGCGACAGCACGGTCGTCGCGTCGAGGTGAGCGAACGTGTTGGCAGGGGCCGGGTCGGTGAGGTCGTCAGCGGGGACGTAGATCGCCTGAACCGAGGTCACCGATCCGCGCTGCGTGGAGGTGATGCGCTCCTGCAGCTGCCCCATCTCAGTCGCCAGCGTGGGTTGATATCCGACCGCGGAGGGCATGCGCCCGAGCAGCGCGGACACCTCAGAGCCGGCCTGCGTGAACCGGAAGATGTTGTCGATGAAGAGGAGGACGTCCTGGCCTGCCTCGCGGAAGTACTCGGCCATCGTGAGGCCGCTGAGACCGACGCGCAGGCGAGCGCCGGGCGGTTCGTTCATCTGGCCGTAGACAAGCGCCGTCTTATCGAGGACGCCCGACTCGGTCATCTCGAGGTAGAGGTCGTTCCCTTCCCGGGTGCGCTCGCCCACGCCCGCGAAGACAGAGAGGCCAGCGTGCTCCTCGGCAATGTTGCGGATGAGCTCCTGGATCAGCACCGTCTTGCCGACGCCCGCCCCGCCGAAGAGGCCCACCTTGCCGCCCTTGACGTATGGGGCCAGCAGGTCGATCACCTTGATCCCCGTCTCGAAGATCTCGGTCTCGGGCTTCAGCGCATCGAAGTCTGGCGGGTCGCGGTGGATGGGCCACCGCTCGGAGGCGCCGACGTCCTCCTCCACCGTGTCGATCGGCTCGCCGAGCACGTTAAACAGGCGCCCCAGAGTGCCTGTCCCAACGGGCACGGAGATGGCCGCACCGGTGTCAAGCACGGTCGCGCCGCGGAAGATGCCATCGGTCGAGTCCATCGCAACCGCTCGCACGCGATCATCGCCCAGGTGCTGCTGCACCTCCGCCACGAGCGCAGTCGACGACCCTTCGCTCGCCGGAGCCGCGATCTCCAGGGCGCTGTAGATCGTCGGCAGCTGGTCAGGGAACACCGCATCGACGACAACGCCCTTGATCTCGACGACCTTGCCGACGTTCTTGCTGGATCCGTTCTCGGGCATGGGACTCCTGCTGGCTTGATAACCGACCGCGGAGTCTACCGGCGTGCGCAGCCGGCGCGGGCGCCTATCCCTTGGTCTTGGGGAGCTGCGCCGCTCGGTCTCTCGCTAGGCGCCTGCGAAGTGGTCCATCGCGGTCCCCTTGGGGCTTCGGCCGACCGAGACGAGTAGCCCGGCCGGTTGCCCGTCACGCCTTGGGGCTTCGGGGTGCCGAGGCCCTGCATTCCCGAGCATGACCTCCATGAGGTTGCACGGTGACGAGGGGCGCCAGCCGCCACGCGCACCCAGGGGCCACACCACTCCGTGCCTCCCAGATCGCGTCCTCGTCGGCACCCGCCAGGCGCAACCACGGGGTGGCACCCGCGTCTCGCCCGTGCGGCGTGGAATCAGCGCCTCGGCCACACCTCCGCCGCGGAGGGGGCGCGGAACCTCGTCGAGCGGGGTCACATCTGCCCTGTGCCGCGGGGCGTGGCGCTGCGTGCCTAGACGGAGTTGGCACAGTCTCGTGACGCTTCTGTGACCAGCTGCGCCTTAGTTCGTCTGTGAGTACCGGGCCGCGGGATTCTGGGATGCAGTTTCGTGACGCTCTGTGATCAGCTGCGCGAAAGCCGTGCGCTCTGGTGACGAAGACGGCACGATCAGCGCGCCACACGTCACCCCCCCGCCGCTACACTGATGGCGGGTAGAGGCACGGGGTGGCCCCCTGGAGGCTTGTCCCAAACGGGCATGTCTTCGCGGAGCTGTGGCCCGGGCCGTTCGTCAGCCGACTCGGCTTCGCCACGCCGCCGCGCGACTCCCGGCTCGACTGGGCCACGCCGCCCCGGGTGGTGGGTGGGGGCGGGCTGCCCTTGCTGGGGGCCGAAGGCAGAGTGCCGGGCAGCCCCGACCGGCACAGCGCCTCCACGGGCTCGCAGAGTGGGCGCCGCCAAACGCCGGCCGACCGGCTCGGCCCTCGTCCAAACTTGGTCCTCATCAGCTACGAGCACACAGCCCCTGCCGCCAACCCCGCAGCAGCAGGCCCCACGCCGCCAGACCGACAGCCAGGCTGGCCTGCCTCCTGACGGGCCTAGACGGGCGCGATCGGCTCCTCGCCGGGCTCGGGAACCGGGGGCTCGGGGAGCTCGGGCTCCTCAGGGATCGCGGGCGGCGGCAGCACGGCGATCTGGGGAGGTATCTCGACCGGGCCCGGCCCTTCGGCCCCAGAGGTGAGGAATCCTGCGAGCGCACCGAAGCCGGCGGCGACGACAACGAGAGCGAAGCCGAGCCGCAGCCGGAGCCAGGCTCGTGAGGGCGTCGGCGTCTCGATCCCAAAGTCGCACTGGGGCACCTGCTGGTCGGCTTCGCGCAACACATCGGTCACCGCCTGCACCGACTCCGCGAAGGCGGTGCACTCAGTGCAACGCCCTAGATGGCGGCGCAGCAGCAGCCGCTCGATCTCGGAGATCTCGTCATCCAGCCGCAGCGATAGCCACTCGCGCGCACGTTCGCATCGCAAGGATCGAACGGGCTCGCGGTATCGAGGATCGCCGATCATCTCCCCTATTTCGACGATCGAAACCTGTCGATGTTAGGAGCGGTCTCTGCTCGTTGCTGGCGGTCTCTCCAGTCAAGGATAGCTCACGCCCGACCGGGCCGGCCTGCGTACGCGCATGGCGGACAATCGACCTGAGCCGCGAGCGCAGGCCGCTCAGGGACGGCCCCTACGCCGTCAGCGCGTCGGCGCCGGCAACCACCTCGAGGATCTCCTGGGTGATCTCGGCCTGTCTGGCCCGATTCATGTCGAGCGTGAGACGGTCGATCAGCTCGCCGGCGTTGTTGGAGGCGTTGCGCATCGCCGTCATCCGCGCGCCGTGCTCCGAGGCTGTTGACTCCAGGAGCGCCCGGTAGATCGCGGTCTCGACGTAGGCGGGCAGCAGCCGCTGGAGGATCTGCTCGGGATCGGGCTCGTAGATGAAGTCGCCCTCGAGCGCGATCTCGTGCGGCGTCTTGGGCGCCTGATCGGCCTCCTCGAGCGCGGTGCGTGGGATGGGGAGCACCTCCATCGCTGCGACCTCCTGCGTCAGCGGCGAGATGTAGTGGTTGTAGACCATGACGACGCGATCGGCCTCGCGCTCGGTGAACAGCTCGATGACGCGATGGGCAATCTCAGACGCGTTTCGGTATACCGGCCTATCGGTGAACCCCGCCCAGGCGCGGTCGATGTCGTACCGACGGAACGTCAAGGTCGAGCGGCCCTTCTTGCCCACCACGAGCCAGCGGACGTCCTGCCCGGCAGCACGGGCCTCCCGCTCGACGGCGAACGCGTGCCTGAGGACCTGCGCGTTGAACGGGCCCGCGAGGCCCCGGTCCCCGGTCAGAGCCAGCACCGCGACCGAGCTGGGATCCTCGCGAACCTCGAGCAGCGGCAGGCGGGCCGTCGTGCCAGCTGCGCGGGCCGTGCCAACCATGAGCTCCTGCATGCGATCGGCATAGGGGCGCATCGCCGTGATGCGCGCCTCGGCCCGCCGCAGGCGCGCTCCGGCGACGAGCTCCATCGCCTTCGTGATCTTGCGCGTGTTGCGAACCGACCGCAGGCGCCGCTTGATATCTTGGACGCTTGCCAACTACGCGGCCTCGCCGCCGACAAAGCGCGGCTTGATCTTTTCGATCTCGACCGTGATGCGCTCGCCCAGCTCGTCTGACATGACCTTCTGGTCGCGAATCTCGGCCAGGATCGTCGCCTCCGTCCGCAGCGCTTCGCGCAGCTCGCCGTGGAACCGGGGCACGTCAGCCGTGTCGATGATGTCCAGATGACCGTGGATGCCAGCGAAGATCGCGACCACCTGCTCCTCCATCGGCCATGGCTCATACTGGCCCTGGTTCAGGGTTGCGACCATGCGCTCGCCGCGCGCGAGCGTCCCCTGCGTCTGGGCGTCCAGCTCGGAGCCGAACTGCGCGAATGCCTCGAGCTCGCGGAACTGGGCTAGATCGAGCCGCAGGCGCCCCGCGACCGACTTCATGGCCTTCGTCTGCGCGTTGCCTCCGACGCGAGAGACCGAGATGCCCACGTTGATCGCAGGCCGCACGCCCGAGTAGAAGAGGTCTGACTCGAGGAAGATCTGGCCGTCGGTGATCGAGATGACATTCGTTGGGATGTACGCCGAGACGTCGCCCGCCTGCGTCTCGATCACGGGCAGGGCCGTCAGCGAGCCGCCGCCACGCTCGTCAGACAGCTTGCAGGCGCGCTCGAGCAGCCGCGAGTGCAGGTAGAAGACGTCTCCCGGGAACGCCTCCCGGCCCGGCGGGCGCCGCAGGAGCAGCGACATCTGGCGGTACGCATCCGCGTGCTTGGAGAGGTCGTCGTACATGACGAGCGCGTGGCGCTTCGAGTAGCAGAAGTGCTCGCCCATCGCGCAGCCGGCGAAGGGCGCCATCCACTTGATCGGTGCCGCCTCGGCGGCCGGAGCGGTCACGATGACCGTGTAGTCCATCGCGCCAGTTTCCTTCAGACGCTCGTAGACCTGCGCGACGCTGGAGGACTTCTGGCCGACGGCGACGTAGACGCAGACGACGTCCCCGCCCTTCTGGTTGATGATCGTGTCGACCAGAATCGCTGTCTTGCCGGTCGAGCGGTCGCCGATGATCAGCTCGCGCTGCCCACGTCCGATCGGGATCATCGAGTCGATTGCCTTCAGGCCGGTCTGGAGCGGCTCGACCACCGGCTGGCGATCGACGACGCCCGGCGCCTTGAACTCGAGCGGCCGGTGCCCGTCGGCCTGGATCGGGCCGCCGCCGTCGAGCGGTCGGCCAAGCGGGTCGATGATTCGCCCGATCAGCGCGTCGCCGACGGGGACGCTCGCGATGCGCCCGGTGCGCTTCACGACCTCGCCCTCGGCAACCTGCTGCCACTCGCCGAACAGGGCAACGCCGACGTTGTCTTCCTCGAGGTTGAGCGCCAGCCCGGTGACGCCGTGCTCGAACTCGAGCATCTCCATCGCGAAGGCACTCTCGAGCCCGTAGACACGGGCGATGCCATCGCCAACCTGAAGCACCGTCCCAACCTCGGCGAGGTCGGTCTCGACGTCGTGCTCCTCGATTCGCTGCTTGAGGATCGCGGTGATCTCTTCCGGACGTAGCTTCACAAGCCCAGCTCCTTAGCGGGTAACGAGTTCTTCTCGGAGTTTGTCGAGACGGCCGCGAACGCTTGCGTCGACGCGCATCGACCCGGCCTGGAGGATGAGACCGCCGATCAAGTCTGGATCAACCGTACGCGTGGCCTCGACCCGGCGCCCGGAGCGCTGCTCGATCTGGGCGAGGATCTCCTGAGCCTCGCCCTCAGAGAGCTCCTGGGCGGTCGTGAGCTCGACCCGCATCACGCGCTCGTCGATCGCGACGAGCCGCTCGAACTCGCGGTGAACCTCCTCGGCATCGGCGAGCCGGCCCTTCTCGGCCAGCAGCACGAGGAAGTTCCGGAACGTCGGATCAGCCTCGGCGAACGTCGCATCGAGCGCGCCGCTACGCGTGCGGGCGTCGACCTGGGGGTTCAGCAGCATGCCGCGCAGCTCGCTCGATGCGGTCAACGCTTCAACGACCGCCGAGAACTCCTCGCGGACGGCGGGCAGCGTGCCCTTCTCCCGTGCCGCCTCGAGCAGCGCGCTCGCGTAGATCCTGTGCGCGACAGCCATCTAGTTCAGCTTGGCCAGCTGGTCGAAATCGAGCTCGCCGACAGCCTCGTCGATCAGGCGGCGCTGATCGTCGGCGGTGAGCACCTTCCCCGTCACCTTCTCGGAGGCAAGCAGCGTGAGCTCGACGACCTCCCGCCGCACCTGCTCGAGCAGTTTGCGGTTCTCTGCGGCAATCGCCCGCTGGTTCTCTTCGAGACGCCGCTCGAGGTCGGCGCTCGCCTCAGCGCGGACGCGCTCGTGCTGTGCGTCTGCCTGCCTGCGAGCCTCGGCGAGGACCCCATCGGCCTGCGCGCGCGCCTCAGCGATGAGCTGGCGGTGCTGCTCAAGCAGCGCGCGCGCCTCCATTCGTGCGTTGTCGGCTTCGTCAAGCGCCTCCTTGATGCGGTCTCGCCGCCGGTCGATCAAGCCCTGGATGCGGCTGAATGCCAGCTTCTTCAGGATGTAGAACGTGATTAAGAACGTCACCGCAGTCCAGATCATCAGACCCGGGACGACCTTGATCAGATCGTTGCCGGCCTCCTCCTCCTGGGCAAGGACGATCGCGAGGACCGAGTCGCGCATCAACCGGTGAGGACGAACGCGAGCAGCCCGCCCAGCAGGCCGTAGAACACCACGGCCTCGGTCAGGGCGAACCCGAGCCACTGGATACCGGTCAGCTCGCCGCGTAGCTCGGGCTGCCGAGCCACGGCTTGGATCATCGAGCCGAAGATGATGCCGATGCCGATGCCGGCGCCGACCGCGCCAAGCCCAACGCCAAGGCCGAAGGCGATGGCCTGTCCTGCCTGGACGATGTTCCCTTCAGTTTGTGCGAGTAGTACCGCGAGCATTGGTTCCACAGAGGCCTCCTTCTAGTGCTCTGGCTCGATTGCGCCGCCCACGTAGATGGCCGTGAGCAGCGCGAAGACGAATGCCTGGATGGTGACGACGATGACAACCTCGAAGAGGTAGATGATTGTGCCGACCGGGACGGCGATGACCGCGAGCACAACGGACTGGAAGATAAAGATCAGGCCGATGAAAACGAGGATCAGCATGTGGCCCGCGAGCATGTTCGCGAAGAGCCGGACGGAGAGGGAGATCAGCCGCATGAACTGTGAGATCACCTCGAGCACGAAGATCGGGGCGATCAAGAACTTCGGCACACCGTGGGGGATCCAGCTCTTGACGTACTTGAAGGGGCCGTTGTAGCGGATGCCCTCAACGTGGGTGCCGATGAACGTCATGAGAGCCAGCGCAAGCGCCACGCTGAGGTTGGCGGTCGCTGCGTAGATGCCCCAGGTCGGAAGCTTGACACCCGCGACATGGAAGTGCTCATCTGAGATCGGAAGCGGGATGAAGCCGATCAAGTTCAGCACCCAGATGTAGAGGAAGAGCGCCGCGACGTACGGAAACCACCTCCCGATCGCCTTCCTATGCGGCAGGTTGCCCTCCGCCATCTGGTTATAGACAAGCTCGTAGACCGCCTCTCCGGCAGTCTGGCGCCGGCTCGGGCGAAGCGAGAGCCCGAACCGCATGATCCAGGTGAAGAGCAGGATCGTGATCGCAGCGCCAACCCACAGGTAGACCACGGCCTTGTTGATCGAGAGGTCAACGGCCCCCAGGTCGAGGTCGACCCACGCCGGCAGCCTGAACTCGTGTTGCGGCTCGAACACCTCGGCAGCCAGGATCAGCGGGCTCACGACCTGGCCTCACCGGAGAAGTAGAGGCTGAGGCCCATTCCAAGCTCAGCCGTGTAGGCAAGCGCGTAGACGACAGCCCCCGCGAGCGCGAGCGACGGATTCGATACCGCCACGGCGATGAGCACGACCATGAGGAGGATGCCGCGTCCCATCATCCCGAACGCGACCACGCCCGAGCCGTGGACGTTGGGCTGACTGATGCCGACCTTGCCGAGGAGAAAGCCGAGAGCCTGCGCAGCGACCCAGAGGACCGCGCCGAGCGCCCAGCCCCGGATCTCCCAGCCGGCGGCGAGGAACACGAGCAGGGCGATGCAAACGACCGCGCCACCGGCGAGCACCGGAACCCGCCGGTTGGGCATGGGTCGGGGCGCCATCAGCCGCATCTCAGGTCCGGTTCCGGTAGCGGACGATCACGGCCGCGACGCTCGCCGGGACACCCACGGCCGCGCCGACCGCGACGCCGATGCCCGCTCCGCCAGCCGCAACGCCGACCGCAGCGCCGACTCCGAGGCAGAGGGCGAGGACGGTGAGCATGACGGCCCCTGCGCCAAGAGGGTCGAATTCAGAGCGCGGTGCCACAGACGGAGGTCCTGTCATCGCGTCGGCGCCAGCCTAGCAGCACAGCCGACTTCGTAACAGCATGAAAGCGCATCGTTATGGGAAAAAGGGGCCAACTTCGGGGCACTTTGTACCAGGCAGGGCGACGCTTGGCTCGGCGCCGGGCGCGGCTAGGCGCTGCGGCGCGCTCGCTGCTGCTCGCCCTCCCGCCGCCACGCAGCCAGGCCGCGCAGCCGTGAGAGCTTGAGGATCTCGAGCAGCACCACGATATACGCGGACGCAGCCACCGCGACCACCGCAA
This sequence comes from Actinomycetes bacterium, assembly GCA_026708005.1. Classification (GTDB taxonomy): domain Bacteria; phylum Actinomycetota; class Thermoleophilia; order Gaiellales; family Gaiellaceae; genus JAPOVR01. Next base: position 6,191 of record JAPOVR010000121.1, on the reverse strand, counting down.
TCACTGCGGCGAGGACGGTTGGCCAGAGGTTCCACTCCCCGTGCGCCCGAAACGGCACGAACCGGGTCGCCAGCGCCGCGCCGGCGAGAATCGCACACCAGGCCCAGAGGTAGACGACCGCGCGCCGCTGCGAGAAGCCGATGGCGTCGAAGCGGTGGTGGAGATGCCAGCGATCGGCCTGATAGACCGGGTGCCCGTACTTCAGCCGCTTGGCGACGACGAACGACGTATCGATGATGGGGATCGCGAGCGTGATCAGCGGCACGAACAGCGCGACGGTTGCGGCGGTCTTGAGCAGACCCTGGATCGAGACGGCGGCGAGGACGAAGCCGAGCAGCATCGCCCCCGAGTCCCCCATGAACAGGCGCGCCGGATAGAAGTTCGAGCGCAGGAACCCGAAGCAGGCGCCGGCGATAATCGCCGAGACCACCGCGGCCTGCGGCTTCCCGAGCGACAGCGCGATCACGGCAAACGTGCCGCCCGCGATGCCGCCGATGCCGGCGGCGAGCCCGTCCATGCCGTCGAGGAAGTTGACCATGTTCATGAGCGCGACGATCCAGACGAGCGCGGTCGCGATCGCAGCCCACTCAGGGAGATCGTGAATGCCGATGATCGGGAACGTGAACCGATCGAGCGTGATGCCAAACCCGACCGCAACGCCCGCCGCCGTCACCTGGCCCGCGAGCTTGATCCACCACCGAAGGCCGATGAGATCGTCGAGCAGGCCCACGCCGGTCGCGATCACGGCGCCGATCACGATGCCCCTGTACGGGTCGTTCAGCTCGATAAACGCAAGCGCCGGTACGACGAGCGCCAAGAGCAGGGCGAGCCCGCCCAGGAGCGGCACGGGCCGCCGGTGGATCCGTCGCCGCTCACCGGGCTGGTCGACCACGCCGAGCACACGCCCGGCGGCCGCCGCCGCAGGCGCGAGCACGAGCACCACGGCCCCCGCAACCAGGAAGCCCCAGAGGACATCTTTGTTCTCGAGGAACTGCGTCAGCACAGAAGCATCCGTCCTCTGCCGGCAGCGGTGCCCCTACCGCACCAGCTGCCCGCGGCTGCGCACGCCGACCGGTCGGGCCCGCTGCTAGTGCGTACCGGCTCCGTGACACGCCCCGCCATGCTCATCGCTCACTTCGTGCCGTAGAGCCGATCGCCTGCGTCCCCGAGACCAGGGACGATAAACCCATGCTCGTTCAGGCCGCGGTCGAGTGAGGCCACGACGATTCGCACGTCCGGATGGTCGGCGTGCACGCGCTCGACCCCCTCGGGAGCCGCGATGATCGCGATCAGTCGCACGGACGTCGCGCCGGCCTCCTTGAGGCGATCGACTGCGGTCGCGGTCGAGTTCCCCGTCGCCAGCATCGGGTCGAGCAGGATGACGTCGCGATGCGCGATGTCGTGGGGCAGTTTGAGGTAGTACTCGACCGCCTCCAGCGTCACCTCGTTGCGGTAGAGACCGATGTACCCGACCCGTGCGCCGGGGATAAGCGAGAGGACAGCATCGAGCATCCCGACGCCTGCACGCAGAATCGGACAGATCGCGACCTTCTTCCCTGAGATCCGCACGACGTCGGTGCTCTCGAGCGGCGTCTCGATGCGGACGAGCTCGGTGCCGAGGTCGTTCGTGGCCTCGTAGGTGACGAGCAGGGTGAGCTCGTTGACGAGCTGACGGAACATCTGGGTCGTCGTCGTGACGTCACGGAGCAGGCCCAGCTTGTGCTGGACGAGCGGATGCGAGACGACAACGAGGTTGTCGGCGTGCCGGCTCACGGACTCACCGGCGCTCGCGCTCATCGCCCGAAGCGGGGGAAGGCTCCGAGCCCCACGTAGAGCGGGCGCCGGGCGCAGAGTGCCGCACTGCGGGCGCGAAGCGCCTCGACGTCGGCACCATCGCGCAGCGCGCCGCTGATGATGGCACCGACCTCGCGAAGATCTGCGTCGTCGAACCCGCGCATCGTCACCGCGGGGGTCCCGAGGCGAACGCCCGAGGCCACCACCGGCGGGCGTTCATCGAACGGCACCGCGTTGCGGTTCACGGTGATCCCGACGTCGTCGAGGCGCTCCTCCGCATCCCGCCCCGTCCAGGTGCTCCTGCGGAGGTCGATCTGGATGAGGTGCGTGTCGGTCCCGCCGGTCAAAAGATCGAGCCCTCCCTCCTGCAAGGACTCGGCGAGCGCGTCCGCGTTGGCCCGGATCCGCCGCTGATACCTGCAAAACTCCTCTGTTGCCGCAAGCGCGAAGCACGTGGCCTTGGCGGCGATCGTGTGCATCAGCGGCCCGCCCTGCGTCATCGGAAACACGGCGCGATCGATCGCGGTAGCGTGCTCCTCACGGCAGAGGATGAAGCCCGCGCGAGGCCCGGCGAGGGTCTTGTGCGTCGTCGAGGTGACGACGTCGCAGTACGGCACCGGGTCGGGATGGAGGCCGGCTGCGACCAGGCCGGCGAAGTGCGCCATGTCGCAGAGCAGCCTCGCCCCCGTCTCGTCGGCTACCGCGCGAAACCGCTTGCTGTCCACCTGCCGCGGGTAGGCAGAGCCGCCGCAGACGATGAGCTTGGGGCGATGCTCCGCGGCGAGGCGCGCGACCTCGCCGAAATCGATCAGACCCGACTCGGGGTCGACTCCGTACGCGACGATCGAGTAGAGCTTCCCCGAGAAGTTGACCGGGTGGCCGTGCGTGAGGTGCCCGCCGTGGTCGAGCCGCATCGCGAGGATCGTGTCCCCGGGCTCGAGCAGCGCGAAGTAGGCCGCCATGTTCGCCTGTGCGCCCGCGTGAGGCTGGACGTTGGCGTGGTCGCCTCCAAAGACCTCGAGCGCCCGCGCGCGTGCGAGGTTCTCGATCTCATCGACGGCGTGGCAGCCGCCGTAGTACCGGCGGCCCGGATACCCCTCTGCGTACTTGTTCATCGGCACGCTCCCGGCCGCCTCGAGCACGCTAGGCCAGGCGAAGTTCTCCGAGGCGATCAGCTCGATCTGCGAACGCTGGCGCGCGAGCTCGCGCTCTAGGAGCTGGGCGACCTCAGGGTCAACGGCGCCCAGCCCTGCCGAGTGCAGCTGCCGGATATCGTGCGGAGCGGTCTGCACTTGGAAAATCGTACTCGCCAGCTGGCCGGGCAGTGGGGCCGGCCGCCGCGCGGCGGCCGGGTGCCCATCCCGCCCGCACCCAGCGCGAACCGATCCCGCGGCAGCTCCAGGCGGTTCAACGGGCGACCACTACGAGTTTGGCGTTGCGCGGCGGAGCCGCTCGAGCACCTCGGCTGCCGCGACAGCCCCGTCCCGCAGCACGACCGGCCGAGCGCCGCTCAGGTCAAGCACGGTCGACGGCTCTCCAGGCAGCTGACCACCATCGACGAGGGCGCCGGCCGCCTCGCGCAGACCCTGGGGAACATCCGCGAGCACCCGCGGGTCTGGAGCCCCGTGGAGGTTGGCGCTCGTCGAGGCGAGCAGCGGCACCTCGCTGAGGATCTCCCGGGAGACCTGCGGAAGCGCGGGGACGCGCACGCCGATCGTGGCGGGCCTCGCGCCCGCAAGCCACGGGAACCGTTCAGCCGGGTTCGGCAACACGAGCGTCAGCGGGCCGGGAAGGAGCGCCCGGCTCGCCGCCTCGGCGGTTCCGTCCAACTCGGGCAAGGCCTCGAGGAGGCTGTTGACGCAGGCAGCCATGAGCGCGCAAGGCATGCTCGCCGGGCGGCCCTTCAACCTCGCGAGCGACTGTGCCGACCGCTCTTCAGAGGCATCGGCCACCAGCCCGTAGACCGTGTCGGTCGGCATGATGACCGGCCGCCCCGCGCGCAGCGCGCGAACGGCGGCGCGGGCCATCTCCAAGCTCTTAGGCGTGACGCGCCTCAACCACTCGGGGTCGGTCGCTCAGGTCGTGCCGAGTGGCGATGTCGACGAGCCCGATGTCGTCGAGCTCCCTCGCGATCGACGCATGCTGCGCCTCGCCGCACTCGAGGACCAGCACACCGCCGGGCACCAGCAGCTCCACCGCCCGGCGGGCAATGGCGCCGTGCGCGCCGATGCCGACAACCGCCTCGCGCGGCTCGTAGAGGCGAATCTCGGGATCGAGCCGCTCCAACTCCTCAGGTGTCACGTACGGCGGGTTCGAGACGATCAGATCGAACGGCCCGGGAACCCGCGCGTCGAGATGGCCGAGCGCAAGCTCGACCCGGCTGTCGAGACCCAGCCGCGCTCGATTCCCGGCGGCGACAGCAAGCGCCGCAGCCGAGATGTCGGTGGCGACGATGTGCGCGCTCTCATGCTCGGCCGCGATCGCCAGCGCGATCGCGCCTGAGCCCGTGCCGACGTCGAGCACGCGCGGCCTGGCCCGGCCCGCGAGGTGCGCAAGCGCTCGCTCGACGACGATCTCGGTCTCGGGCCTCGGGACGAGCACGTACGGGTTGACGGTCAACGTCAGCCCACGGAACCCCCACTCGCCGATGATATACGCAGCCGGCTCCCGCCGCGCCCGGCGCGCGAGGCATCCCCGCAGCCGCGACTCCTCCTCGCCGGAAAGCTGGCGGTCAGGCTCGGCGTAGAGCGCCGTGCGGGAAGAGCTGCCCACGTGTTCGAGCAGGAGCTCGGCGTCCCGACGAGGCGACTCGCACCGTGCCGAGGTCAACACGCCCTCGCCGTAAGCGATCGCCTCGCGGACTGTCACCGCGATCTCACCCCCCCGAGAGCCCGGCGCCGCTCCTGGGCCTGCAGCTCCTCGGCGAAGTCGCCGAGCTCCCCGGCCAGGATCTCTTCGAGGTTGTACGCCGTGTGCTTCACGCGATGGTCGGTGACGCGCTTCTCGTGGAAGTTGTACGTGCGGATCTTCTCCGAGCGCTCGCCGCTTCCGATCTGGGCGCGGCGCGCCTCGGCTCGCTCGCTCTGCAGGCGCTCAAGCTCGCGCTCGTAGAGGCGGGCCCGGAGCACTCGAAGCGCCTTCTGCCGGTTCTGCAGCTGTGACTTCTCGTCTTGCATCGAGACGACGAGCCCCGTCGGAAGGTGGGTGACGCGCACCGCTGAGTCAGTCGTGTTGACGCTCTGTCCTCCGGGTCCTGTCGATCGGTACACGTCGATCTTGAGATCGTTGGGGTCGATCTCGATGTCGAGCTCCTCGGCTTCAGGCATCACCGCCACCGTCGCCGTCGACGTGTGGATTCGCCCCTGCGACTCGGTCACCGGAACACGCTGCACGCGATGCGTGCCGCCCTCCCACTTGAAGACCGAGTAGGCCCCTTCGCCTTTCACCGCGAACGAGACCTCCTTGAAGCCGCCGGCCTCGCTCGGACTCGACCCTAGCGCCTCGGTTGTGAACCCCTGCCCCTCCGCATACCGGGTGAGCATGCGGTACACGTCGCCCGCCCAGATGCCGGCCTCGCTGCCGCCAACACCCTGCCTGATTTCCACGATCACGTCGCGGGCGTCGTTGGGGTCGCGGGCAACGAGGGCGGCCTTCAGGTCGTCCTCCAGCGCCACCAGCCGGCACTCGGCCTCGGGGACAAGCTCCTTCAGCTCCTCATCCTCCCGCGCTGCAGCCACATCGGCGGCCGCCTCGCGCCAGGCTTGCGCAAGCCGATAGGGACCCTCAAGCTCCTTCAGCCTGCGCCCGGCGATCGCCGCCTGCTTGTGGTCGAGAAAGAGCGCAGGGTCAGCCAGACGCTCCCGCACGTCGCCGTATGAGCGCTCCAGCTCGTCGACCAGCTCCTCGAGCCCAGCCACAGGGGAAGATTGTACGCCTGGCCTCACGCGACCTAGAGGCGCCGCTGGCAGACCCCATGCCCCGCCGTACACCTCCGGTGGCTGCTATGAGCCTGTAGCGAAATTCGCTGATCGCCTTCGGGTCGGTTGGGGTTGGTTTCGCCAGCATCACCGTGGTCATGCCGGAGCGGGGTCGGGCGTTTGCCTCCTTCGGGTACCGCGAAGGCGGTGTCGGCACCTCGTCCGCGGCTGACCGCCGTAAGGCGGCCGAGAGGGTGGAGGAGCGCCGCAGGGGCCACCACCGACGGGCTGGAGAATCTTGTGCGTTTGCGGCTGGACGACCCAGGTAGCGTGAAGACCGCCGGGACGCTGGCCGGGCCGAGCGAGGGTGCGCTTATCAGATGCGGCTGTACTTCACCGCGAAGAACGCTTTCGGCGGCAGGGTCGGCGCGCTAGCCGTGGGCGCGGTCCGCAACGACGGCCGCCGGGCAGCGCTGGCAA
>JAPOVR010000117.1 GCA_026708005.1 Actinomycetes bacterium | reverse complement strand
GGTGGGGCGCTGTCGCTTGGGGTGGTACGCTCGGCGCTTAAGGAGGGGCTTGGTGTCTGGTTTGAGGGGGAGCGAGGCGAGGCGTTCTTCCGGTCGGCATTGGTGCAGACCCTGTTCTACGGTGTGTTCGCCGCCTGGGTTCTGTGGGCACGCCAGACGCCTCCGCCCATCGGTTCCTTCAGTTGGCGTGAGGCTGTCTGGCATCTGCGGGTGCCGGTGCTCAGGGCGCTGTTCCAGCAGCTTGCTGGCCCTGGCCTGTTGCGGCCGCTCGGTCTGGTCGAGGTGCTGGACTGGACGGCGGCCGCCCTCGACCGCGTCAACCGGGAAGCCTTCCTTGCCCGCTTCGGGGAGGGGGAGGCCGGCCCCTATTTCTATGAGCCGTTCCTGGAGGCGTTCGACCCCGGGCTGCGCAAACAGCTCGGGGTCTGGTACACGCCGAGCGAGGTTGTCCGGTACATGGTCGCCCGCGGCGACCGAGCCCTCAAAGACGACCTCAACGTGGCTGACGGCCTGGCCGGCGAGAACGTGTATGTCCTTGACCCCTGCTGCGGAACCGGCGCCTACCTGGCCGAGGTGCTGCGCCGCATTGCCGGCAACCTCAAAGACAAGGGCCTCGGCGCACTCACCGGGGCCCAGGTAAAGCAAGCCGCGCTGGGGCGGGTGTTCGGTTTCGAGATCATGCCGGCCCCGTTCGTGGTCGCCCACCTCCAAGTCGGGCTGACCATGCAGGACCTGGACGCGCCGATGGCCGAGGACGAGACGGAGCGCGCCCAGGTGTTCCTGACAAACGCACTGACCGGCCGGGAACCCGAAGAGCAGAAGCCGCTGCCGATCCCGGAGCTCGAGCAGGAACGCGACCGCGCCGACCAAGTGAAACAGGACACACCGATCCTCGTCATCCTCGGCAACCCACCCTACGACGGCTTCGCCGACATGGCAGTCGAGGAGGAGCGCTAGCTATCGGAGTCCTATCGGACAACCAAGCGGGTGCGGAGGCCGGAGGGGCGGGGCCTGAACGACCTGTACGTGCGGTTCTTCCGGATGGCGGAACGGCGGATCACGGAGAAAACCGGGCAGGGAGTCGTCTGCTTCATCTCCAACTACTCGTGGCTTGACGGCCTCTCACACCGGCATACGGGAACGCTACCTCGAAGCGTTCAACCAGATCCAGATCGACAACCTCAACGGCGACAAATACAAGACCTGCAAGACCACACCGGGCGGCGACCCCGACCCCAGCATCTTCTCCACACCGAAAGACCCCGTCGGGATCCAAGTCGGCACCGCCATCTCAACACTTGTCCGCAAACCCGACCACACCCCAACTCGGAAGATCGATGTCCGCCACCTCTGGGGCCAAGCCAAACGTGATGAGCTGGCTGAGACAGCCGAGACCGACCCGGGCGCCCTCTACGACAGCCTTTAGCCGATCCTGCCGTTCGGCCCGCCGTTCACACAGGCAGCCGTAAGTGACGGCTGGTTCGACTGGCCAGCCGTGCCAGACCTGTTCCCCACCTCGTTCCCCGGAGTCGTGACCAGTCGCGACTCGTTTCTCGTCGACATCGACCAGGACCGTCTCAGGGCACGGATCGCCGACTACTTCAACCCAGACCTAGGCCACGAGGAGATCGCCCGACGCTCCCCCGACGCCATGAAAACTACAGCACAGTTCGATGCCCAACACGTGCGTGGCACTCTCCTCGAGCGGGGAGGCCCCGACGAAGATGGATTCGTCCGCTATGCCAACCGGCCCTTCGACGTCCGCTGGCTCTACTGGGAGACGGAAACGAAACTACTCGACCGACCGCGTCCCCAACTACAGGCCGCACGTGCTCGAAGGGAACAGATGGATCGAAGCCCGAGAAAGAGAAGTCCAACAGGATTTCTCGCGTGGAACACTGTGCCATGATCTTGCCGACAACTTTGGAAACGGGCTGTCAAGTTTCTTTTCCACCTGGCTCCGTACCGAGGGCGTCGAAACCGAGGACAGCGGAACAAGCCGCCGGCCAAACCCATCTGGTGCCGCCCAGCTCTACCTCGACCTACTTGGCCTGGGAGTGGAGGACATGTTCCACCACGTGGTCGCCGTCCTCCACGACCCTGCCTACCGTGAGGCCAACGTTGGGGCGCTGAGGATAGGGTGGCCACGGATCCCGCTCCCAGACTGGCCGGACGGCCACGCGGAAGGGGCGGAGGAGGAGCTCGCCCGATCGGCGGCACGCGGCCGGGAGCTCGCCCGCCTGCTCGACCCCGGCACGCCTGTTCCCGGCGTCACCACAGGCGCGCTGAGTCCCGAAGCGGCAGCAATCGCCGTCCCTGCCACCGCAGACGGCCGCAACATGGCTGGCGACGACTTCGCGGCCGCAGAAGGCTGGGGCCACTTCGGCGCGGGCAAGGCCGTCATGTTGGGCCAGGGACGGATCGAGGAACGGACTTTCACCGTGGGCGAACGCTCAGCGCTGGGCGGCGCGACAGCGACATTCGGTGAGAGAACGTTTGATGTTTGCCTGAACGACCGCGCCTTCTGGCGCAACGTCCCCGCTGCTGTGTGGGACTACAAGTTGGGCGGCTACCAGGTCCTCAAGAAGTGGTTGTCATACCGAGAACAGGAGATCCTCCGC
>JAPOVR010000013.1 GCA_026708005.1 Actinomycetes bacterium | reverse complement strand
TTGGCCCAACACCCGACAGGCCCCACACCACCAGGGGCACCAACCCCCCGCCACCAACCACCCCCCCACCAAGGCCCAACCAGACCCAAAAGGACAACTCAATGTGAGTGCGTCACGGTGGGCGACCGGTGAGCCGGAGTGGGTTGGTGGGGGTGTTTAGGGGGTGAAGCGGTAGACGATGGGGAGGTCTGCGATGTCGGTGGTGTTGGAGTCGGTGTGGTGCGCTATCTGAACGCTACCGACGCCGCAGTCGCCGAACTCGTCGCAGGATATCGCCCCGATGATGCCTCTGAAGCCGGTTAGGCCGGTCAGCGCCTCCCGGAGCTTGGCCCGGTCGATGTACAGCGTGTCTCCGTCGCCGGCCACCGCGACCTGCTCGATCGCATGGAGAAGGATCGTGGCGGCGTCGTAGGCGTGGGGGACGTAGGCGGAGGTGGGTGCTTGCCCGTACCGATCCCGGTAGTCGGCGAATAGCGTCTCGCTGGTTTTGCCGGTCGCCTCGTTGGTGTTGCCATCGAAGTCCAAGTCCGGGCCTGGGAAGTAGACGCCCTCCGACTCGGGGATGGCGAGGAACTCGGATACCAGCAGGGCTGCGCCGCCGAGCAGCGTGACGTCTTCGAGCCCGGCGACCTGGCCGACCTGCCGGAGGATGTGGGCGCCTTCTTCCTGGAAGAGCGGAAAGAAGAGGCTGTCCGGGCTATCGGCCGCGATCTGGGTGAGGGCGGGAACCATGTTGACGTCGCCTCTGCTGATGGGGGCGACTATGGTCGAGCCCCCCAACTCTTCAAAGGCGATGGAGAAGGCGCCGGTGAGGCCAGAGGTGTACGGGTCGCCGTCGTGGATGGCTGCCGTCCTGCGCAGGCCGAGCTCGTTGTATGCGAACTCGGCGACCACCCTTGCCTGGTGGAGGTCGTTGTTGGCGGTCCGGTAGTAGCCGGGGTGATAGTTGGAGCCGGCGTTGCCGTCAAGGTCGGAGGTCAGGGAGGGGGCGGTGTTGGAGGGAGAGATCATCACCAGGCCGGCTTTGCTGAGCAGCGGCGAGGCCGCGGCAGCCGCAACAGAGCATGATGTGCCGATGACGCCGACGACGCGTGGGGCGCCGATCACCGCATCGGCGGCGGCTTGGCCGCCTTCCTCGGTGCAGAGAGAGTCGAGGCCCTCGCCCATCGAGACGTCGTGCCCTCCGATAGGGCCGTAGTCGGCCACCGCCATCGCCACGCCGCGTTGGTTCGGGATGCCAAGTTCACCGAGCTCTGTCAGGACCTGCATCGAACGGATCTGGATCGCCTCCCCTCGGGTGACTTCCACCGCTCCCAGAGGGCCGGCTTCGAACTCCTGTCCCCCACAGGAGACGACCCCCAACACAAGCGCTGCCAGCGCAGCGAGCCAACGCAGCCGCCGCCGACCGTGCCGCCAAGAGCCCGGTGCGCCGCCGACCCCAGCCCGCCGGGCCTCGCGGCCACAACTGGCACAGACCCCACAGCAGCCGGGAAGCAACCCCACCAACCAGCCGCTCCCGTCTATCCGAGAACAACTCGCTGAGGCCCCACAACTAGCCCCTTTCGGCACCCGCACACCTCCGCACGCAGCAGGCCAGCAGCCACGCAACTCGCCCACTGGGACTCGGCAACGACACGAACCTCCACTCCCGCCGTGGTACCCGCAAGCGACCTCGTGGGCGAAGGTCAAACGGCGGTGGGGTCTAGCGGTCACCCAGGCCGAGGCATCGGCCCTCAGAGAGATGCTTGCAACCTGCAAGCGCACCGTGACGCTCGTCACCGAGCCCTGGCAACACCCCGACACAGGGAAAGACCCCACACCCGAGCCCGAACCGGAACCCGCACCGAACCGGCCGCCGGTGCTCGTCGCGTTCACGCTCCAGGTCCCTGAGAACACCGCTGCAGGGTCCGCAGTTGGTGACCCTGTCATCGCAACTGACCCCGACGGCGACACCCTCACCTACGCCATCAGCGCCGGCAGCTTCACGATCGACGCTGCCACTGGCCAGATCACCGTCGCTACCGGAGCCATCCTCGACTATGAAACCAGGGCCTTCTACACCGTCACTGTCACCGTCACCGACAGCCGCGGCGGCTTCGCCCACGCCCGGGGCACGATCACGATCACCGACGTCGGCGAGCCCCGCTCCCAACCAGATCCGCCGCCCCGGGCAGGAGGGGGACCGTACAGCAGCTGCGAAGCAGCCCAAGCCGCCGGGGAGCCCCGTGTCCAGGGGGCAGGGGCAGCGGGCGCGGATACCCCCAGCACGTCGTTCCGTCGGCACGCGACGAGGACGGTGACGGGGTCGTCTGCGAACGCTAGCTAGGCACCGTCGGGTCTTCTTCTTCTTCTTTCACCCGCTACCCGCAATGCGTGTAGTACGCGCGCTCGATCTTGTCCGACGCTAGGCCCCGTCCAGCCCGGACGTCCATACCGGTCAGCAAAGCGGTGCAGTAGTCCGCTCCGAGAATGCTGCGGCAGCCGTGGTCGGCCATGTACGTGGTGTACTCGCGCACGATCGCCCGCAAACAGTCGTCACGGCTGGCCTGCAAAGGCTCACCCGAGAGGCAGCCCAGGCTGAGCGTGGCGCACAGGGCGGCCAGCACGAGCGCCGCGAGCGGCCGTTTCATGGCCGGGTACCTCTGATCATGAGGGTCCCGAACACGGCTGAGAGCAGCCCCGTGATCATCCACTGCGTCGCTACGCCATCGGCGACGACCAGGCACCTCCCACCGACCCGCCACCGCACCCCCCACCCATAACCCACACCCCCCCCCACCAAGGCCCAACCAGCCCCAGAAGGACAGGCCACAAGGGCGGGTCGCCTGCGCCGCGGTGTGGGTGCTGCTTGCCCTAGGTCTCCGGGAGTATCCAGGATCGACAGGCCGGCGACCTGGCGGGCAGGCCGTAGAACTACCAGGTTGCGATCCGCGGGAGCCGAAACGGCGGCTCTCGCTTGCGACGGCGGGGTCTGTGCGTTTTCTTGGCTTTCAGGTTTGGGCTGGCTGGTCGCTTCTCGGCGCCATGTCTTGGGTGGTGGGTTAGGAGGGGATCAGTCCTTGCTGGGGCTGTGTCCAGGGCAGGTCGTACACATGCGCGAGCTGCGGTGCGCGCGGTATCGGCATCCCCCCGAAGGGTGCGTCGATGATTACTGGGGCCCGCCGCTCCAACGCATCAGGGATCAGGGTTTCCAACTCCATCGGGTCATCAGTTCTGATGCCGACTGCGCCGAACGACTCCGCGAACGTGACGAAGTCCGGGTTGTGCAAGTCGGTCCCGTAGGCGCCGCCGAAGGATTCGTCGAGGTCGCGGGCGACGTTGCCGTAGGAGTCGTTCCTGAAGATGACAGTCACGACATCCAGGCCGTACTGGACAGCCGTGCAAAGCTCGGAGGCGTTGAACATGAACCCGCCATCACCGCTCATGCAGACCACCGGGCGGTCGGGCCTTGCGACCTTGACGCCCAGCGCCGTGGGGAACGCGTACCCGAGATTGAACGAGTAGCCCGAATCGATATACGTCTTCGGGTGGCTCACCTGCCAGTGCGTGCGGGCGTAGAAGCCGAACTGCGTGACATCCCAGACGACGAACGCATCATCGGGGACGCCCCGGCGCATCGCCTCCAACACAGGATACTGCGGCTCTCTGAGCCTGATGTCGTAGTAGGCGATCAGACTGCGGGCAGCGCTCACCGCCTCCACCGGCGAGGGCCGATCGCCCGCCCCGGCCTCGATCAGGAAGGGAAGAAGAGCCTCGATCGTGGCCCTAGCGTCGCCGTGCAGGGGAATCGTGTTCGCCTGCACCCTCGTCAGCTCTGTGTCGTCGATGTTGATGTTCACAAGCGTGGAGGACTCCCCGGCCGGATTGCCCAGCGAGAAACGCGCGCCGATCCCGACAACCACATCGGCGGCCTGCATCACCTCGAACAGCTGGTTCATCTCCTGTCTCTCCCCACCAGGACTGAAACACGACCCGTACGACAACGGATGGGCATCAGCGATCACCCCCTTGCCCCCGCTAGACGTAATAACCGGGATGTTCGTCGCCTCCACCAGACTAGTTAACGCCTGCTCCGCGTCCGATCGCGCCACCCCGCCGCCCGCGTAGATCACGGGCATCCGAGATCCTGCGATCACCTCCGCTGCCTCCCGAAGGTCCTCCGAGCTGGGCACTATCCGGGACACGCGAGCCGGATCCCTCAACTGCACCTCCTCCTGCTCCACGCCCGCCTCGGGTGGTATCTCGATCAGAACAGGACGAGCACGGCCGGTGCGCATCTGCCTGAACGCCTCAAACACCGCATCCGGGACCTCACGGGGCCTGGACACCCGCCCCCGCCATTTCGTCACCGAGCCAACAATCCCAGCCTGGTCAGCGACCTCGTGAACAGCCCCCAGGCTCTTGCCGATCGCGCCGCGCGGGACCTGGCCCGCAACGACCAAAACAGGCGAGGAACGCGAATACGCGTTGGCCAGGCCCGAAGCGGCGTTAAAGAGACCCGGCCCCGGGACCACCAACGCCACCCCCGGCCTCCCCGACGCACGGGCAAAACCATCAGCCATGAACGTCGTCGCCTGCTCGTGCCGCGTCGTCACCATCCGGATACCCGGCTCGTCCCGCAGCGCCGCAACAACCCCGTAAACCTGGATACCCGGCAGGCCAAACACAACCTCCACGCCCTCCCCCACAAGCGCCCCCGCCAAAGCCTCCCCACCACTCAACCTCACCATGCGCCCCTACCTGTCTTCGACATATACGCCAGTGGTCATGCTAACGCCACCGCGGCAGCCCCCTTCCTCCGAGCCGCGAGTCGGCACAGGGATCCCGGATCATGGGGACAAGAACACGGCGGGTACCTGCCGGTAGTACCCCAGCGGAACTATCAGGGCAAGGACTCGGCTGCAGGCCTGACGCCAACCCCCGACCCGGAGCCTGGGCTTCCCGGAGGGCGTTGAAGCTCTCGCAGCGTGTGTTGCTCGTCCCGTATTGCCGTTGAAGCCCCTTCGGGTGTTGCTGTTCTCCTAGGGCTGCCGGGCCGGGTGAAGAGCGGACGGGTGACCGGCGCGGCCAAGCCAACTCGGCACGGCCCGGCTGGTGAAGCCTGGGGTGCGTTGCCGGCGCCCGGGTGCGCGGGAAACGACCGGCGAGCAATCGAACAGCCCCGGTGAGGCTGCGAGGGCACGAGCTGTCGGCCCGGGGAAAGGGTCGGGCCACCCCAGCCGCCGTGAGGGGGCAGGTCACCAGTATCGAGGTGGCCCTGAGCGCGAGAGCTGGTCTGACCCTGACGCCTCCTGAAGACACCGGAGCTCCGTATCAACCAGGAAAGGGGGCGGCTTCTACGGATACAAGCTACACCTCGCTGTGTGCACGCGGACTGATCTGCCGCTGGGCTGAGAGGTACGCATCGGCAAGGAAGCGGACATGCGGGCCGTGGAGCCTCTGCCCAGGCAGCTCGCCGAGCGCGGGATCAGGCCCATGTCGGTTGCGATGGACAAAAGCTACGACTACCAGGCCTGCCAGACCCACGGCACCTTACCTGTGGTGGCCGCCCGCACAAACAGCGGCACAGACAAAGGGTCAATCGACAGGGACAGCAACACGTTCAAACGGCTCTACCACGCGAGATCAGCAGTCGAACGCGAGCTCGGCCGGCTGAAACACCACCTGGGCCTGACGCCACTACGGGTGAGACGGCTACAGCGGGTGCGGCTCCACGCCGACCCCTGCCTTCTCACAAGACTCGCGCTCGCCATCCTAAACAGCCGAACCTGAACTCCGGGGAAATCCGCTATACGTCTGTGCTCTCTGGCCACCACAGCATAGGCCATGCACTTGCTGTAAGCTCTTGCCTGGCGACTGAGCCTTTCGGCTTGCTCCAGCAGATCGATTGCCTCGTCAGGATTGAGGCCCCGCCGTCGCGGAGGTACAGCTGCAACGACCGGGCCTTCAAGTACTCTAGGGGCCGATCGTGGATCAGCCGATTCTGGCGTTACCAGGACGGTTTCTTACCTTATCGCCGAACTATCAACAGGCAAGCTTCTCGCTGCTAGGATCAAGATGACGCTCGGTGCGCTCTCGCCCTGTGGTGCTCTCCCGAGGATGCATCTGACCAGAGCGTTGGCGGAGGAGTCAAGCATTGACTGGAGTGCGTGTCCGCACTGTCGTTTGACGTAGACCTTCCCGTAGCCGTAGAGCAGCCAAACCATTTGGGGCTGTCTCCTGCAGCCCGTGAGTGACTTCCTAGACGAGGTTCCTACACAAAACCATCGGCTATTGACTCACCCCAAGAAGTCCAGGTACCTGTGGGGCTTGGCTGAGATCACACCGAAAGCGGTAGCAGCTGCTGAGCTTGGTTCGAGTCTCCTGAGATGGGGTAGGGTTGACTGTAGACAGAACCATCTTCGAGATGAGGATGAGACTGTGAGGGGGTCGGCGCGGGTATTGGTTCCCGGGGCCTCTTCCATAACCCTGGCCACTGCGCCATGTTCTTGGCAGAGGTACCTTCAGGCAGTTGACACGGCGGCTAGAGCCAGTGCCGCCTGCGCTGGAAGGGATAGCTCGGTATCGAGATTCGTCGGCGGACTTCGCCCGCAAACAGGCCGGTAAACGAGATGTCCAGTCCGGCCTCATAGGCCTGCGCCACGGCTCTCACGAACCCTCCACCGGACGCGGGCGATTCACCATCGTTTGGCGGACTTTCCAAGGAGGACAGTGCGACCGGCACTTCTGAAGAAGCCGGCCAAGCGTCGTCGATTCTCTGTCCCATCTTGGAGTCGGGACCGATTCCCACCACCACGTCGACGCCCAGTTGGGCTACAGTCTCCGCTTGGCGGGAGAGTAGGCTGGGCACCTCATTCTCCCGAAGCCAGTAGTCGATATCGAGTGCGTCAACAGACTCCAACATCTGGCCAGTCACGCTGCTGACGACCGGGAGGAATGGCGCAGCGAGCGTGACGCCGTCGAGCGTCGTTTGCAGGCTCTCACTCGCGGCTTGCGAGTCCGGGGCCGATCGGGTCTCTCTCAACTCTCCTATAGCCGCAGCTATACGAAGGCCTTCGTCCAGGCGGAATACTCCGGCGGCCTGGGCAGCCGCGAGTGCTCCCGGATCCTGGCCCAATACCACACTGGGACGTAAGCCGACGCTCGCCCAAAGCGCGGTCAGCGCGCACCCAAGGGCGTAGGCGGCCGGACCAGCCCATGACGGCGTATGTAGGTCGTGATCGACGCCGGGGCGACCGAACATCACATCCAGCAAAGAGGTTCCACGCTCTTGACGAATCAGGCCGTCGCACTTGTCGAGCACTGCCTGCGCCACCGGCTCGCTTCGATAGAGCGCCTCTCCCATGCCGACCCACGTACGTTCACTTCCAGCGTACGCGAATGCAACCTTGGTTGCCTCACGAGGCGTTTCCTCGTCAGATGCCTCATCGGCATCGGCGAGAGTGCTGAGCTCTGCATCGGCGAGAGTGCTGAGTTCTCGCCGAAGTTGCTCCACATCGCTGAAGATCAGCGCGGCGCGATGCGAGAAGTGGCTCCGGCCCACACTCGCAGTCCAGACCATATCGGACAGCGTCGCATCCGAGGCGGAGCCTTCTTCGCCGTCGAGCCACGAGAGATAGCGCTTCGCGGATTCTCGGAGCGCGCCCTCCGACCTGCCGGAAATCGGCAACAGACGGGCGGTACGCTCCGTCGATTCTTCGCCGGATGTCAAGACGTCTTCGGCTGGATTGAGGGGAATCGGTTGTGGATCGCCTATAGGCAGCCCTGAACCAATGGTCTCCACGCCGCCACCCGACGGGACGTTGTATCCCTCGACCAGGACATGCGCGTTGGCACCCGAAAGGCCGAACGCGTTGACGCCCGCCAGAGGGCGGCGGCCGGGAACTGTCGGCCAGTCGGTCTTGTTGGACGTTACCCGAACTGGCATTTGGTCCCATTCAAAGTTCGGATTCGGTGTTTCTAGATGAAGACTTTCGGGTATGACTCCCCGATTCATAGAGAGAACCGTCTTTATGAAAGCGGCGATCCCGGCTGCCCACTCGATGTGTCCTATGTTCGACTTGACCGATCCAACGAGGAGTGGGCGTTCCCTATCATGCCCCTTGCCGTAGACCGCAGCGGCAGCATTCAACTCAATCGGGTCGCCCAACTGCGAACCGACGGCGTGAGCCTCCAGATAGTCGACCTCGGACGGCGAAACGTCCGCCTGAATGAGAGCTTCCTCCATTACGCGCGCCTGGGACGGGCCGTTTGGCACCGTCAGTCCGCTGCTGGCTCCGTTCTGGTTGACCGCGGACCCTCGTATCACACCCCATATACGGTCTCTGCCGGCCTCCGCTTTGCTTAAGCGCTTTAGCACTACTACTCCGCAACCCTCACCGCGGACATAACCATCCGCAGAGGCATCGAAAGGACTGCAATGCCCGGTTGGGGACAACATTCCAGCGTCCATCATGAATCTGGAAACGGAGGGAGACAGCACCACGTTCACGCCACCGGCGAGAGCGAGGTCCACTTCTCCGCGCTGCAATGCCACAACCGCCTGATGCACTGCAGCCAATGACGAAGCGCAGGCCATGTCAATAGGCATCGCCGGTCCTTCCAGGCCCAGCGCGAACGAAATCCGCCCAACAGCTACGCTTGCAGTTGTGCCGAGGTAGCTATGTGCCTTGTTGCTGGCGTCGATCAAATCCCTGTATTCACTGCCGCCAATTCCTGCATACATCCCGGTGCGGCTACCTCTAAGATGGTCGGGCTCAAGTCCCGCGTCCTCGATGGCTTGCCAACTCGTCTCGAGCAACATCCGTTGCCGAGGATCCATCATGCGGGCCTCGATCGGCGAAATGCGGAAGAACCGTGAGTCGAACCAGTCGATGCCATCTACGAACGCGCCACGCCGGATGGCGACGTCCTCAGCGTCCGGATCTCCCACTGCACCGGTCCAAGTACCTGCATCTCGGCGACCATCGGTAATCGCATCGGTACCAGATTCCAGTAGCTGCCAGTATTCGGCCAAATCGTTCGCGCCCGGGAACCGGCATGCCATGCCCACGACCGCAATCCGGTCGTCATCGGTTCTCGCTGACACGATTGGTTCACGGGCAAGCGGCTCAGGGGATGCGGAAGATGAAGGAGTATCATCAACTGCGCCGAACTGACCGAGTTCTTCCGCTATGTGACTCGCCAGGGACGCAATGTCCGGGTAGTCGAAGGCGACGGTGTTGGAAGCAACGTATTCACCCGCAAAGGCGCGGCTCAGCCGGTTGCGCAGCTCCACCGCCATCAGCGAGTCCATGCCCAAGTCGGAGAATCCAACGGTCGGCGGCGGGGGCGAGGATAACCTCAGAACCTTTTGCACCTCCTGCTGGAGGAAGGACACAAGCACTTCCTCGAGCCCCGCAGCAGGCGCGCTCCGCAGCCGGGACAGAACACCATCCGACGCGGCTGATTCGTCGGTCGCGTCGTCTTCGGTCGACGAAAGCATGTCTTCCAGGAAGGGTGGGCGGTCCTGGACGGCCTCCTCGAAGACGGTCCAGTCCATCGACATCACGACGGAAGTCGTGACGTCCTGACGCACCAGCCTTTCGAGAGCCTTGATGCCCTGCTCGGGGGTAAACCAGCGTCCGCCGAGCGCGGCCCGCCGCTGCTCGATCCGTTCCCGTTGTTCGGCGGCTTCGCCGATCTCTGACCATGCTCCCCAGGCAATAGCCTGTCCGGGGAGACCCATTGCGCGACGGTGGCCTGCGAGCTGGTCCAGGAAGGCATTGGCGGCAGCGTGATTCGCCTGGCCCGGATTGCCCATGACGCCCACGCGGCTCGAGAAGAGGATGAAGAGGTCGAGATCGCGGTCTATCGTAGCGCGGTGCAGGTGCCAGGCACCCACGATCTTCGGCCTCAGCACACGCTCGAAGCTCTCCCAGGTCTGGTTGGTCAGCGCGGCATCCGATAGCACTCCCACACTGTGGATGACGCCACCAAGCGGCGGCAGCTTCGCATCGATGCGTTCCAGCATCGCATCGATTGCTGCGGTATCGGTCACGTCGGCCAGCTCGACTTCGATCCTCGCTCCGCGACTGCGCAGGGCATCAATGGCTTGCTGGGCTTCCGGGTCGAGATCTCGACGCCCGTTCAGCACGATGACGCCGGCTCCCCGGTCGGCAAGCCATTCAGCGACGGCGCATCCGATGCCGCCCAGACCCCCGGTGACGAGATACGTGCAGTCCTCTCGCAGCCGACCTCTCAAAAGGGGTGGCGGTGTGAGGACGATCTTGCCGACGTGGCGGGCGGATCGCATGAAATCCAATGCCGCGCCAGTCTCGGCCAGAGGCCACCTGCTGTGGATGATAGGTTTCAAGTCTCCAGCCTTGAGTCGCGCAATAACGTTTCGCAGGACGATGCCAACCGCTGCCGGATCGGTCTTCTTCATGACGTCCAGTTCAAGGATGTCGTAGGAAACGTCAGGACGCACCGCTGCCATCTCCTGATGGCTGAGGATGTCCCTTCTGGCCATCTCGACGAACCGACCGCCGTGAGCGAGGCAGGACAGGCTTGCGTCGATGAATCCCTTGCTGGTGAGGCTGTTCAGCACGACGTGAACGCCCTCACCGCCGGTGGCCTCGAGGATTTGTTCCCCGAACTTGGTCCCGCGGCTGTCGAATATGTGCTTGACACCGAGCGATCGAAGCAGCGCCTGTTTCGGGGCGCTGGCCGTTGCGAATACTTCCGCGCCCGCGGCCTGTGCCAACTGGATAGCCGCCAGTCCCACTCCGCCCGCTCCGGCGTGGATGAGAACACGCTCTTCCGCCTCCAGACCTGAGAATTGGTACGAGAGCGCGGCCGACACGAATGCGCTCGGTACGGTGGTGAGAGCCGAGACTGACATCCCGGGTGGAGCCGGAGCCACTAGTTCCTCATGTGTGATCATTTCCGGGCCGAACGCACCGAACCCCAGTCCAACCACGCGGTTGCCCATGGACACCGTTGAGACTTCGGAACCAATGCCGACGACGTGGCCGCACAATTCCCGTCCCAAGTCTCCCTCCTCGATGAAGCCGAGGGAACGGAACACATCCCAGAAATTGATCCCGGTAGCCCCAACTGCGACACGAACTTCGTTCGGCTCCAGGGTGCGCGGAGGAAGCGGTTTGATCTCCGGCTTGTCGAATACCCCGCTCCGGTTTGGAGCCAACACCCAAGACAAGTCGTCCGGCAGGGCCAGCCGGTCCGCCGCAGCATCGGGCCGGACCAAACGTGCAGCCTTTCGGCTACCGGAGCGGTAGGCGATGTGGGTTTCAGAGTCGGGGTACAGCAACTCATTCACGATGTCCGCCAGCTGTCCAGTCGCGCCAGGGTCAAGATCAATCATTCGTGGTTGGAGGTGGGACGCTTCCAGGGCCACCACTTTACCCATGCCCCAGAGAACCGCGCCGGCAAGCTCACCCGCACGCTCGCGCTCCAATACCTGCGCCCCGCGCGTGATGAACCACAAGCCCTTCTCCGGTGTCACATCGGAATCGGACACGCCCTGCACCAGCGCCAGCGCGCTTGCACCGACGCGAGCTACATCCTCCGACATCTCCGTCGTGGCTGCCTGTGCTCCGTGACCACCCAGCGCTTGGAGGTGTACGAGGCCGTTGAACGGCATATCGTCGGGCAGTCCCTCGATCAGTGATCGCCACGACTCACGGCTCTCCGTATCTACTGCTGCGCTGACAACGGTGGCACCGATCGCTGAGGAAACTTCACCCTCGGTCACGTCTCTGCCCGCGAGTACGACGGTCTGGTTTCGTGCCGACAGCTCCGCCACAAGTTCCTTTGCGACGCCTCTGTTATCGGCTGTCAGGACCCACATGCCCGGAGACTCGGTTATCTGTGCCGGACCCTGCGCTACGATGACGCCCTTGTCCAGCATTTCATAGGTTTCCGATTCGTCCACTCCCAGAACTTCGACGCTCGCAAAGCCCGCGTCACCGAGCGCCTGACTCCAAATTCCGGGAGTGGCCAGGGCATGGTGCGGGCGATACGAATCGGCGAACCTCCACCAGCCGTCCAACTGGCCAAACGTGATGTCCATCCAACCGAGGCCGCGAAGGTTTTCGAGCGCCACCAAGTGGCCCGACGGCGCGAGCAGGGCGCGGCAGTTTGACAGCGTTTCTTCCAGGAAGCGCGTCGCATGGAGCACGTTGGAGGCGATCAGAAGATCGTAGCCGTGGGAGTCGAAGCCCTGCTCGTTGGGGCCCTTCTCGATATCCAGCGGGCGGTACTCGATGCTGCCGCCTCCGTCGCCAAACCTAGCCTCCGCCTCGGCAAAGAAACCCGCTGAGATGTCCGTATACATGTAGTCGAAGCGGCCCTCAGGAAGCTCCGGGAGGACGGACGCGGTGGCAGACCCGGTCCCCGCTCCGACCTCAATGACCCTGAGCCGGCGTCCTTCGGGCAATTCGGCTACCAGCGCCTGTACCGCGTCTGCCAGCATACGGTTCGCCGCGCGCGCAACGGGAGCTTTAAGGTACAGATCTGCCGCTGTCGGTTCTCCGCTGCTGAACAGCAGCGTAAGCGGGTCTTCTTGACCACGAAGCACTTCGCCCAGCGCGAGGCCCGACCGCCGGAACAGACCGATTTCGGTCTGGCCATCGGGGTACGTACCCGTCATACGGGTGGCGAATTCCTCGAGGTCGCGCGGCAGAATTTCCGGCAGGGGGTCGTCAGACCCAACGACAACGACGAAGCGGTCCTCGGTTTCTTCCAGCACTCCCGACTTAGCAACCATTTCGAGCATACGGCGGAAGAGGCGCTTGTGCTCCAGGAGAACATCAAGCTGTTCCCGCAGTTCCTCAGAATCCACGGACTGACTCTTCACACGGTGCCAGCCAAGTTCCTCCAGCGTCGCAAGGGCGCGGGCCCACGACCATCGCTCCAGATCGGCCAGCAGGTCATTCCTGCCTTGTGGGTCGACTCCGGCGTCCGCCAGATAGCCGGTAAACAGTTGAGTATCCGCGGCGACCATGGCGGGAGCTGGGAAGAAATCCGCAGGCTGTAGTCCCGATTCAAGGGCGTGGTCACGCCAGGTGACTTCGTAGAGCAGGTCATCCACGCCTTCGACTGCAGAGAGTAGGGCCTCCCGCGTGGCCCGCTTCACCGTGTAGCCGCTCAACTCACCGAGGAGAAACCCGTTCGGGTCGTATATCCGCAGTTCTCCGCTCAGGGCTTCCGGCGATTTTGGAGGCTCCGCTCCCTGGAAGGCATCACTCATGCTCACGTGACAGAACACGTGGTCGGGCAGCCGCTTGGACAGCCACATCCGGTCCCAGCCGAACGGCAGATAGGTCGCCTCGTCCGGGCCGCCGGTCATGTTCCGAGCGACGCCCACTACCTGGAAACAACCATCCAGCAAAAGCGGATGCACGTCCAACTCGTTCCTGCCCAGGGCTTCGGGCAATGACACTTCGCCCAACGCCTCGCCCGGCCCGGCCCAGACCGTCCCCAGCGTGCGGAATAACGGACCGAGGTCGATTCCGGTGCTGCTCTTGGCCCGGTAGTAAGCAGGCACATCTGACGGCGACAGACGGGACTTTAACTCTTTCAGATCGATCCGCGCGCCAGCTTCCGGCAGAGACGCTCCGGTCGGCATGCGACCTTCCACGTGCATCGTCCATTCGTCCTCGGTCCCCTTGCTGTATATCTGGACGCGGCGAGACGAGGAATCCTCGGAATCGTCTAGGACGACCTGCACCTTCCGGCCGTCTTCATCCGTGCCTTCATCGGAATCCTTCTCCGAAAAGACCAAGGCGCTGTGTAGTTGCAGGTCCTCCAGCACGACCGAGTCGCTTCCCTCGGCAAGCGACGCCGACGCCGCCATTGCGCCGTAGAGCGCGCCAGGGGCGATGAGCCGTCCGAAGACCTTGTGGTCCTTCAGCCAGGCCGGGTCGGAAGGGAACACTTCCGTCTCAAACGTGATCTCGCCGCGAGCTGACTCGTGTCTGACGCCGAGCAGGGGGTGGCCCGCGCTCGGATGGCGCCGCTTAGACTGCCGGAGCCAGTGTCGTTCGCGCTGGAACGGATAGCTCGGCAGGGAGATTCTTCGCCGTGTCTCCCCCGCGAACAATCCTTCGAAGGAGATATCCAGCCCGGCCTCGTAGGCCTCAGCCACCGCATCAATAAAGCTGCTTTCAGCCTCCGAAGTCGAACCGTCCCTTGGTGGCCGTCGCAGGCTTGCAAACACGGCGGGCACTCCGAAGGCATCACGGCCGGAGGCCGACTCAGGCCAGGCCAGGGTCGCCATTGGGCCGAGCACCGAGTGAGGGCCAATCTCGATCACCAGGTTTACTCCGAGATCGGCCATTGCCCTGATGCCGTCGGCGAACGCCACCGGCTGACGGGCATGGCGCCTCCAGTAGGCCGCGTCGAGCGCCATGCCGGTTTCCACCGCCTGGCCAGTAAGGTTGCTGACAAGGATGATAGTGGGAGAACCAATCGCTACCCCGTCGAGGGAGGCTTTCAATTCGTCCAGGGCCGGCTCCACCAGGGCACTGTGGAATGCGCGGGTCGTATTAAGCCTTCTCGTTCGGACTCCTTCCGAATCGAAGCGGTCCAAGATCGTCTCTACGTCCGAAGCAGGGCCGCTGACCACGATGTGAGCGCCGTTGTCTCCGGCAATACTGAGCCCTACGCCGTTGGAGGCCGCGTTCAGTACCTCAACTTCCGATGTCACCCGTTCCGCCGGGGCAAAGATTGCTCCCATAGCGCCTTGTTGGGTTCTGGAGAGCAAACTGCCTCTTGTAGCGGCAAACCGCATCCCGTCTTCCAGGCTGAATACTCCTGCCGTATGAGCAGCCGCAATCTCGCCAACGCTATGTCCCAGCACGACGCTCGGCGTGATTCCCACGCTGGCCCAGAGAGCTGCCAGGGCACACTCCAGTGCATAGAGGGCCGGCTGCTCCCAGGCAGTGTCGCCCAGGTCTCCCTTCGCATCGGGTCGACCGAACATCACGGCGAGCATGGACGTCCCTCTTTCCTGTTGTAAGACAGCCTCGCAGCGGTCCAAGACGGCCCTCGCCACCGGCTCATTGTCGTAGAGGGCCTGGCCCATGCCGACCCACTGGCTTCCCTGTCCGGTGTATGCGAACGCTACCTTGGTGGTAGTTCCCGGCTCGACACCAGTGTCAGACTCGACCAGTTCAATGAGACGCTCCCGCAGGGACTTGGCGTCATGGAAAACCATGCCCGCACGGTAGTCGAAGTGACTCCGACCGACGCTGGCCGTCCATGACATGTCGGAGAGCAGTGGCTCCAACGCGACGCCGTCGGAGGAATGCTCGTCAGCCCTTTCTTCGAGCCACGATAGATACCGCCTCGCAAGTTCTCGAACAGCACTGTCCGACTTGCCCGACAGCGGCAGGAAACGGGTCCGGCGCCAACCGACTTCTTCCTCCAACAACGGTAGATCACGCAGAGGCCATGTCGTCGAACCCCCTATGGCGTGCGCGGAGTCCGCAGATGGACATTTGCGGTCAAGCTCGCCCTCTGTTCCGATATACTCCTCCAGCACGAGGTGGGCGTTCGTCCCGGTTATCCCGAAGGCATTCACCCCCGCCAGTCGTGGGCGCCCGCGACAACTCGGCCAGTCCATCGTGTTTGTTGTCACTTGGATTGGCTGGCTGTCCCAGTCGAAACTAGGGTTGGGGTTCTCAAAATGCAAATGCTTTGGAATGACACCCCGCTTCAGCACCAGCGCCGCCTTGATTATTCCGGCGATACCCGCAGCCGACTCCAGGTGGCCGATGTTGGTCTTCACTGAACCGGTTAGGAGAGGGCGGTTCGCTTCACGGTCCGTCCCGTAGACACTGGCCAAAGCATCAAGCTCGATCGGGTCGCCAACGGCCGTTCCTGTCCCGTGTGCCTCCAAGTAGTCGACTCCTGAGGGAGCGACGCCCGCATTGGAGAGAGCCGCTTCCATCACCTGCACCAACGCGGGCGTGTGCGGGACCGTCAGACCGACGCTGGTCCCACCGTTATTCACAGCGGAGCCCCGGATAACCGTCCATATCTGATCGCCATCCGCCTCCGCCTCGCTCAACCTCTTGAGGACGACGACCCCGCATCCTTCGCCCCGCACATATCCGTTCGCCGACGCGTCGAATGTCTTGCACTGGCCGTCAGGGGACAGCATCATGGCCTCGGCGCGCAGCTCGTATATTCGACCGTTCAGGATGGCCTGAACGCCGCCTGCAATGGCCAGGTCCGCCTTGCCCTGCTGAAGGTCTGCGACTGCGTCCTCTACCGCCACCATGGCCGAGGCGCAGGCTGCGTCGACCGCCTTGGCCGGTCCCATGAGACCGAGGACGAAGGAAACTCGCCCGCTGGTACCGTTCAGGTTGGTGCCGCTGAGAGCGTAGAGGCTTCCTGCAGCCTCGGGTGGTTTGCTTGAGTCCACAACCAGCATTCGGTACTCGTCGTTACTGATACCCGTGTAGACACCCGTGCGGCTCCCCTTGAGACGGTCCGGATCTATCCCCGCGTCTTCTAGCGCTTGCCAGGTCGTCTCCAGCATCATCCGCTGCTGGGGGTCAAGGAACTCAGCCTCAGCCGGTGATATGCGGAAGAACGCGGCGTCGAACTGGTCGATATCGTCGACGAACGCACCGTAGCGGCATGCCTCGTTCTGAACATTGGGGTCGCGGATAATCTCGCCCAAGCGTCCTACTCCGGAACCCGGGATGCCCTCGGTCACCGCGTTCCTGCCCTCGACCAAAAGCTGCCAGAAGGCGTCCAAGTCCGATGCGCCCGGGAAGCGGCAGGCCATGCCTACAATTGCGATGGGTTCACCAGGCTTAGAAACGCTCCGTTCTCCCTCCTTGGATGGAGAGAACGGTTGTCCCGAAAAACCCGCATACGGTGCTTGGGTCATACGGCGCTTGTTCCTGAGATCAGGTTTATCAAAAAGAAATCCGCTATCAGCATTATGACAAGAGACAAGCGATTGGGAAAGTACTTCCCACCGGCGCACTGTAATAATGGGGATTTATATACGAAGGTCACACGCGGCTCCCGACAACACTCAACCTGAACTTGAGTATTCCAAACGCCGGGGAGAGACTTCCGGCGGGATCGCTACCGGCTAGCGCTCTGGGCGGGTGACGACCTCGACGTCGGCCATGAGGGCCTCGGCGAGATCGTCCGGGGTGGCGTCGATGCTGATGTCGGCTTCGAGCTCGGCCTTCGACGGCTGGTAGGTGCAGGGCTCTAGCTCGACGACGGGCCTGCGGACTGGCTCGCGGGTGGCTTGCTGGTCGCTCATGCTGTGCCTTTCTGCTGCCTGGTGACCCTGCTAGACATTAGCACTTTGGGTGGGGGTGGTGGTATCGTGCCAGCCGCCAAGAACGAGACAGCTGTTCCCCATGATCACAGCCTGGGCCGGCCCACGGGGCCGTGCATCCTGCCCCCTTGCTGGCTCAGGAACATGGGGATGTGTCGTTCTTGGCAGATCGCACGAACCCGGACGCCACAAGGGGGCACCTATGAGCGAGAACGCACAACCCGCCCATGGCCGACAGGGATGGGCAGACGTGTTCTGGGACGCAGGGCCAGCCGTGTTCAGAGGCTTCCGCCTGACGCTAGGTGGGTTCATGCTCGCCTGCGGGCTCACCGTGGTCGGGATCGCCGCCTACACGCTTGTCCAGGATCAGCCTCGAGGGGACATCATCCTGGTCGTCGCCGATGGCGTAGCGACGCAGTGGATGATCACGGGGCTGCTCTCAGCCGTGTTCGGGGCCCTCATGATCAGAGATGCCCGTCCATTAAGCGGTTGCTCGCAGCGCTCGCGCTGGCCTCCCTGTGCGCCACGCCCGGTCTGGGCTGCGTCTCAGGCGAGCCCGTGGAGGCCAGCCGCGACGACTGTTTGCGGGCGATCGTGCGCGAGTACACCGCGTACATGGCCGACCACGGCTGCCGCAGCATTCTCGGCAGGGACTACTGCACGGCGCTGCTGACCGGTATGGACGTCCAAGCCGAACGGGGCCTAGCTTCGGAGAAGATCGAGCGCGTGTACTACCAGCACTGCAGGTAGCCGGCAGGGCCTGCTCGGTCGGCTGGCCCCTAGAATCCCGTCGGGGAATAGGCTCACCGAGCTGCGGGTAGTGGGTCAGCTTGAATGAGCGGCGCTCCGCCCGCTGGCGGTTCGGGCCAGCCTTTTCGCGGACCAGCCTGCCGGCCCCGTCCCGGAACACCACATAGAACATCGGCCTGCACGAACACCCGGCAGCCCTCCCCGCCTGCCGTGCGGGTGTCCACGTCCCCTCGCGGGCACACAACCGGGAATGCCGCGCCTGCACACTCGCCACCCAGCCTCACCCCTCCCGCAGAAACCCTACGAACCGTCGCCAGCATGCCATCCCGCGTGCACAGCGCGTGTACAAACTGCGCCTCCGCACCCTGTTATTAGCTTCAGCCTACTTCAGACAAATACCGTGTCTATTGCAGAAAAACTCAGGATCATGAAACCAACTGGAAACTAAGATAAGGGACTCTTAATCCCCAACCGACCCCTGGGTCACCCTCACCGGGCGGGGCACCAGTCTGACCGTTCCTCTGCGTCTGCTGCCGGGCGCGGCGACAGCGCGGCTTGCTGGCAGCTCACCCACTCTCACCATGGGGTGATCCCAGAAATAGGCTCCGACCAGCGGCCGTCCAGCCCCACCTACTTGCGTCGGCCAAGAGGCGCCGGGGTCCGACCGGCAAGCCCTGTTCGCCCACCAACTGCGCGAGGAGCGGGGGATGCTCCCGGGCCGGCTCCTACGGGCCAGTGCCTAGCTGTGAGGGACGGGGATCGGCGTGCTGTCTGCCGGTTGGGTGGCCGGGGTGAGGGTCGGGGGCTGTACCGTGTCAGCTGTCGTGGGCAAGGGTAGGCTCCTTCTCGGTCTCCGTGCTCTTGTCGGGGTTGGGGTGGTGTTTCTGGTTGTTTCAGCTTGCGGTTCTGCGGAGTCTGAGCCGGCGGCTCAGACCCCCCCGGCTCCTGCATCACAGGCGCCACCCGGAGCGCCGACTACCCCCGAGGCGACAGCACCACCAGAGGCCCTACCAGCGGAAGCGCCGCCAACCCTCGAGAAGGCGCCAGCCGAGGCCCCCGAGCCTGCCGAGCTCCCTGAGACTACGCGCGGCGAGAGCACCGATGCCGGGCCCGCTAACCCCGAGGCCGGGGCAGAAGAGGGACAGGACACTCCTGCCAAGGCGCCGCCACCAGCTCCTGAGGCCTCGGCGCCAGAGCCGCCTCCAAGCGCCGAACCCGAGCCGCCAGGCGAAGCGTCTCCGGCCCCGAGCCCGGACGCCACACCGGCCGAACTTCCCGCCGATCCTGGCTCCAGCGAGGAGAGCGGCAAGGGCTCCGATAGCGGCTCGTCTGGCCCGGTTGGCGCCGAGACCGATGAAGCGGCACCAGCTCCGAGCCCCGAGGTCACGCCGTCCGAGCCCCCTGCTGAGGCGGCCCCTGGCGACGCAGGAGGCGAGGACATAGGCGACGACCCTGCCGACCCGGCTACCGCCGAAACCGAGGCAGCCGTGAGCCAGGAGGACACCCAACCTTCCGGGGTCGAGATCCAGGAAACCCCTCCGGAGGCCACGGCTGCTGTGGAGGACACGAGTCGGCCGAAGGCGGCGATCCTTTCCGGTGTGACGCTGGATGGGGTGCCGATCTCTACCGCGGACTTCTTGGGCACGCCGTTTGTTGTCAAGGTTTACGCGGAGCACTGACCGTTTTGTAGGAGCGAGGGCGTGGCCTTCGCGCAGTGGGCAAGCGAACAGGCCGGTCTGGCGTTCCTCGGTGTGCATGTCACCGACGGCGACGAGGCCGGACGAGAGTTCGCCAGGGAGTACGGCTGGGAGTTCCCGGTGCTGTCCGACAACGACTGGTCCCAGATTCGCCAGTGGGGAATCAACTCCCATCCGGCGACGATCCTGATCGACGAGTTCGGACGCGTCGCCCACGGCTTCTTCGGCCCCGCCGATGCCGCGACCTGGGACAACATGGTCGCCAGACTCGGCTAGCCGCCAGCAGCAACCGGGCTGTCGCCCTTCTGTCCTTCGACGGCTGGTCGGGGCACACGCCGCCTCCGTGGGCACTGCGGGCTGCCGTCGGGCCGGTTGTCTCACCGGGTGGCGCGGGCCTGACCCGGCACCTTGCCGGGCTTCTGTCCCCGCCCTCGGGAGGCCCGCAGTGGCTAGACGGGCGGGGCTGTCATTGGCCAGCGCCGCGCCGGGGTGGAAGCGCAGACTGGCAGACAGCGTGGCGGGGGCGTCTGCTGTTCGGACTTGGTTCGAGCCCTTTCGGTGGCGTTTACCGGGGTTTGCCGCGGCTTGCTGTCAGCGACTCGGCAGGCGATGGTGCCTATATAGCAACGAGAGGGTTCCCCGGTCTTCCTCGGAGTGGGCGGGCCCGTGGCTGCTGGAGGTGGTTGGGAGCATTTGGCGGCTGGGGGTTCCGGTGTCGGTTTGGAGGTGGGCGAGGGCCCGGCCGCGGCTGGTAGATGATGTGATCACACACCGGCGGGGCTGCTAGCCATCACCCGTTGGCTTACCGCCTTTCGGGTGTGGGGCGAGGTGGGCTTGGCTGGCACCGGCGGCCCAGGCCAGTGCCGTAAGCATGCGTACAGGGTTCAGTATCTGCCAGAGGACTTCGTTGTTGACGAAGTAGCCGTTGGCGAAAACAAGGGCGCCCAGCGCCACCGAAACCAGCGCACCCACGCGGCCCCCTAGAGCAGTGACCACAACCGCGCACGATAGCGTCTCTGTTGTGGGGTCCGCGGATCGGAGCCGCGGCGGGAACGGCCGGCCCGGGCAGGAGATCAGCGACGGCCAGATCGACAAGGCCCTCGTCTCGGTCCGGGAGGGGTATCCCCGGCGGCGGTGTGCGAGGAGCACGGGTTCACCTACAGCGGCCTCCAGAGGCGCTGCGAGGCCGCCCCGGAGCTCGGCCAGCTCGCCGAAGAGGCAAAGCGGATGGGGCAAGGCGCGCTCGAGCGGATCATCCACGACCACGCCAGGAACGGCTCACCGACGGAGAGGCGGCTCCTGAACAAGACCGTCCGCGCCCGGAAGATCAACCCTCGCCTCCTAACCCGGATCTTCGAGGAGCACAACCCCAACTGGCGCCCCGGGAGCAAAGCCGGGATACCCGGCACCCTCACCCATCAGGTCAAGGGGAACCTGGCCAAGGAGGAGCTGGAAACGATGCTCGAAGCCCTCGACGAAGCCTACCCCGGCGGGATCGCCGCCATGGCAGAAGAAGAAGGACTCGCGGAAAAACTCGGTATCCCCTAGCCCCGAGAGGACAGACACCCAGAAACAGCGACCAGGAGCCGGCACCTCCCGCGCTACCCCCGGCCCCGCCAGATAACGGCTCCGCCCCGCAGAGGAAGCCGCATAACGCAGGCGCGGACTCGCCACGGGCGAACCGGGACCCCGGCAACGTACAAACGCAAGCCCGGGCGAATAGACGAACCCCGCACCGTGCCGCTCACCGAGCTCGTCGAACGGCTCTGCAAACACGCCCGGCTGCTGTGCCCGGTGTTCCCTCCGTGCCGTACATCGACCCCGACGAGGCCGGCACCGGCGCCCGTGTCCTGCTGCTCCTGAAAGACCCGGCCGTCAGCGGCCCGCGCGGCTCGGGACTCATCAGCCCGGCAACGACGACAACCCAGCCGAGACGATCCGGCGGGCGAAACGCCATGCCGCGATTGACCGGGCCCGCGACATCGCCGCCGGGAACATCATCCCCTGGTACCGGGCAGCCAACGCGGCCGAAAGCATCTGGGTCGGGGAGCTCGACGAGGCCCGGCTGGCCCCGGTCGAGCCGCTCCCGCGCCTGGGAGTGGTGGTGCCGCTCGGCCATGACACGCGACTCGGCTGGAAAAGAGCGGGCAAGCTCGTCCCGGCGGCCCTGCGCAAGCACCCGGCGCCGAACCAGGCGGCCCGGATGACCGGTCTGACCAAACGCACGGCCATCGAACGCACAGCCATCGCAGGGGCGGCGGCCGCCGGCGAGCACGTCTAGATCGCCTTACAGGGCAGGCTCGGGGGCCCTTCCCCTTCCCGCTCCTGGCCCGGCGGCCGCTGCTCGAGCTCGGCGGCTGCTGCTCGAGCTTGCACAAGCCTGGCCGTAAGGTCTAGCGGTTGCGTTCCAGACTGTGAGCGAGTAGCGTCCCGGCTGCCACAGATCTCAGGACCTGCCCCGCGCCATGCGGGCTGGTTGAGGAGTACGGGCCGGCGCGCGCCCCTTGTCGGCGCGCGAAGCGCGGGGTTCCTGCGATCTGTGGCAAGAGCGCCTGTGCCGCAAGGGGGGCACCTTTGCGCAGATCCTGGTTCACGATGGTGGCGCTGGTCTCACTCGCCGCGGTCGGGTTGGCTTGGCCTGCCTCGGCGGCCGCGGTCCCGGCTTGCACGATCGTCGGCACCGACGGCGACGACCGGCTCGTAGGCACCGACGGCGACGACGTGATCTGCGAGCTGGGCGGCGATGACACTCTTTACGGCGATCCGGGCAACGACGTCCTCTACGGTGGCGCTGGCGCCGACGCCCTCTCGGGCAACGCGGGTACGGACACCCTCTTTGGCGGCCCAGGCGCCGACAGCCTCTCGGGCGGCAAGGGCCCGATAGCCTTTACGGCCAGGGCGGAGCCGACACGCTCATGGGCGGTGCCGGCCGGGATGTCCTTGACGGTGGCGGCCAGGCCGGGGACATCTTCCGGGGCGTCCGGCCGGTCGACACGGTCGTAGGTGGGGCTGCACCCGGCAGCGGGGATCGCACGCCGCCCGACACGACGGTCTCTGGAGGGCCGCCCGGGGAGACAGAGGCCACCGAGGCGACGTTCTTGCTTTCGGCGTCAGAGGACCAGGTCACGTTCGAGTGCAGCCTCGACGGGGCAGCGTTCGTGGCCTGTCCCCGGGAGGTGCCCTACACCGGCTTGGCGGTGGGGCAGCACACGTTCCGGGCCAGGGCGACCGACGGGGCG
The DNA here is from genome assembly GCA_026708005.1 of Actinomycetes bacterium. Taxonomy (GTDB): domain Bacteria; phylum Actinomycetota; class Thermoleophilia; order Gaiellales; family Gaiellaceae; genus JAPOVR01. The sequence continues at coordinate 5,390 of JAPOVR010000013.1, read as the reverse complement.
GGGAACACCGACCCGACCCCGGCCGCCCATACATGGACAGTGCTGCCGTCGGAGCAGGGTTCCTCGTCGTGGACGGATCCCGTGGGCGACCAGGATCCCGGGGGCTCCGACATCACCCACGTGACCGTCGGCGACTACTCCGGGAAGCTCACTATCCGCGTCGAGATTCCCAACTTCGAGCAGCTCCCCCGGAACGTCCTCGTCAACATCGACCTCGACGTTGGCCGGAACCCCGCGACCGGCAGCACTACAGCGAGCACGAGTATCCGATCAGTGCCTCCCGGCTCGCCGGGGATCCTGTAACGACTTCGCTGCTTCGCTGGGACGGGGCAGCCTGGGAGTCGCTTGACTCGCGACCGGCGATTGAATGGAGCTTCGGGCCGACGTTCGGGCTGGACCTGGACGACATCGGCAGGCCCCAGGCGTTCGGCTTCTCGGTCCGTGTCTGGGGAGACGACACCCGGCCCGGAAAACACTGCCCCCCAGCTCGGGAGACGCTTCCCCAGCCTTAGGCAGAACCTGGACATACCGGATCGGGACGTCAACCACCGGCCGGCCGCCCTCGACGGGCGGCTTCGTCATCACTTACGTGCCGTCAGCCGACCCCGGCGTTCAGGACACGATCGACGCGGGCGACGAGTCCGACCTGCTCGACGATGTCGCGGAGACCCTCAACGCGTCGTTCCTGCTGGCGGAGGTCGTCCAGGTGCAGGTGAGTGACTTCGAGAAGGGGCCGTACTACTCGCCCACCGACCGGACGATCGTGATGCCGGTCGGTCTTCTCGACTACACCGTCTATCTGTTCACGGACTACTTCGACAAACCCGTGGCCCCGCCCTCGACGCGTTCGCCTGGGTGCTGCTTCACAAGATAGGCCACGCCTACATCCACCTGTTCGAGCTGCCGATCACAGACCTCGAGGAGGACGCCGCCGACCAGTTCGCCACCCTGACCGTCGTCTCCCTCGAGGACCCGTGGCTCGCCTACGCGCCGGGGCGATCCTGTTCCGGGCGCTGGCCGAAGGGCGCGGGACGATCTGCTCAGAGGACGTCTGGGACGAGCACGCCCTCCACGAACAGCGCGAAACCAACATCCTCTGCTGGCTCTACGGCTACGACCCTTTCACAGTCACGTTCATCCCCGCGAGCTTCCCGGAAGCCACCGGCCGGCTACAGCGGTGCGGACCCGAGTACCAGCAGACCGAGACCGCCTGGGAAACCCTGCTCACCCCACACAGCAACACGGAGCCAGAGGGCCAAGGGCTGGGCTATTCGCACCAGGGGCACCCGCTCGCGGCGAGCAGAGGCCGAGACGAGCACCGTGGCCGCAGCTGGTCGAGGGGTAGCCTGCTGGCCATGCAGTTCGCCAAGGTCTCCGATCTGCCTGCAGCCGAACTCGCCGAGCGAGACGAGATCGCGCAGCGGAGCGTCGAGCTTTGGGAGCAGGAAAACAAGTGGCGACCAGTCATCGTGGAACTCGAGCGCCGGGACGTTTGTGATGTCCCCCACCCCCTGCTTGGCCGCGGACCGGTCAACGAAGGCTACTGCTCGTTCGAGTACATGAGAGTGACGCTCCGGCGGTGGCGCTGCTGGACCTGGCGAACACCGGTCATGAACCTGGCGAGCACCGGTCAGCCACAGTCGGCCGCGCCGGGGTTTCCCACGGCACCCTGGGCCCCTGCCCCCCTGTGCCCGGTTGTCCAGCCCCCCAGGCCGGCAGCAGGGCAGCGACACAGCCGGCAGCCGTGGTCTTCCCAACCCCATCAGCCAGCCACACAACCCGGCTCCCGAGATACCGCCCCCCCGTTGCCCGGCACGCGACCGCGGTAGCGCCGGCCGGGGCTGCCCGACACCCGGCAAGCCCCATGGCTATGTGACCGCTAGCATGGGAGGCGAGTAGCGGCCTTCGGGAGCGGTCTTCGGTCTATGCGTGATGTACGATAGCGCTATACCGGAAGGACCTGAAGGAGGAAGGCTGCGAGATGGCAAAATCTGTGGCTGCTGACGGCAAAATAAGAGTGTTTGGTCTCTTCGGCGGCAACGATACTGAGATCACCGCCCAGCAGGTTCGCAGCGGTCGAGTTTGGGCTGTATTTGGTGGCAGCGACATAGACTTGCGCGGCGCGACCATCGCCGATGAGGGAGCGAGAGTAACTATCGTTAATATCTTTGGCGGTGTCAGGTTCCTAGTCCCTGAGGACTGGGCTGTCAATGTCAAAACGAGGGCTGTCTTCGGCGGAATCGCAACCCAACGCAGCGCACCAACCTCTCCCGCGAGCAAACTCACTCTAACCGGGCTGTGCCTCTTTGGCGGCGTGAAGATTAAGTCCTAGAACCGGGGCCCCAAAGGCAACTGGTTCTGATTCCCTCCTGAGACATGCCCCGTGACTCTCACAGGATCGACAAAGAGCGCGCGCGACCGCGCACGCCGAGTTAGACCGCCTCTGACCAACGCGGAAAGCGGCTTCCGTCGGCAACTCGGCGAGAGCCTTAGCAAGGAACGTGGCCGAGACTACAGCGGTTGCTACACCACAACGCCAAGGAACTGCCTACATAGGAGGCTGTAGCGAAATTCGCTGGCATGAGGGAGGCGCCGCGCGGCGCCTCCCTCATGCCTAAGAGCTAGGAGGCTTTGGCGAATAGGCAGTTGCGAGTCTACTGCCTGTGGCTGAGCGCGAGCAGAAAGAGGAGATCGGCAGGCTATTTTCCGGGCGCAAGCAGGTGAGGCAGGGTGACGGCTACAGCGTTGTGACACCCAGGCTGGAGAGGATGCTGCGTACCCGGTCAGGGTCTCGCACAGGCAAGAGGGACCGGGTCAAACCGGCCCATCCCCCTATTTCGCCAATGCCCCCTAGACATCTACCGGCGGATTGACTGGCTACAAGAGCGGGGCTGGTGCGCATGGTGTGACTGCCCCAACGGCGGCTGCGACGGACACCTCTTCTTGAAACCACAGGACGGCCATTTCAGATGTGGTTGGTGTCACAGCACCTACCCGGAACCACCGTGGAGACTGTGACGGCCGGGGCTCTCGGTGGCAACCTCGTGGTAGAGTGCCGGCCTGGTGTGGATTGCCGACCGGTACAGGAAATGGAAACTCGACCGGCTCACCCGGAAGATAGAGGCGGCCCTCGAGCGTAACGCCGACCTGTGCGACCGGTTCGCCCAGCTCATCGAGGAGTGGATGAAGGCCGGTGAGCTGATCGTCCGTTCCCAGGGCCTGACCCGTAGAAAAGACCAGGAGTGACCCTGGCTGGGCCGTTGCGTGCTCCCGGCCCCTGGTGTACACCCGGGGCCGAGCGCTGCCCCCGAGCAGCTCTCAGCTACGCTGGGGCCGTCGGCCATGAGCGAGCCGGCCCCGCCCCGTAGGACTCTACCTGGGGGTAGGCTTGCGCCGGGGCTGCGCCTAGGAGGTTGTGACAAAATTCGTCAAGCAGTAGGGTGTGCGGTGGGGGTCGTGTGGAATCCGGCTTGTTCCGAGTCAGCCGCGGAATACTCCCGGTCGTCGCCCAACGACGCAATAGCGGCACCGGCGAAGGGCCGATCGACCGGCAGTCGGAGAGTTTAAGGCGCTGTACCGGACACGAGCTTCGGTGGAACGTGAGTTCGGCCGGTTGAAGCACCACCTTGCGCTTACCCCACTACGGGTGCGCGGACTAGCGAGGGTTCAGTTACACGCCGACCTGTGCCTGCTCACACGGCTGGCACTGGTGTAGGGTGCAACTGCGCCCCAGCGCACCCCACCATGAAGCACCACAGCCTTCTGATCGCCCTCATGTGGCTCGGGCTCAGTGGCTTGTTTGCGCTCGCTGTGCTTCTACTCTACACGACATTCAGCTGATAGGCGACGCTGGCCGGGAGTTCATACAGGATGACCCCGGCAACTCCGAATTTCGTCACAGCCTCCTAGATGGTGCCGCTCCTTTCTCGTTGACAGGGTGCGGCCGTCAGCAGCGCCGTACCCGCCACCCTTATTTCGTCACAGCCTCATAGGCAGGCGTTGCAAGACGTGGGCCGCCGCGGACTCTGATGTCCGCGCCCTTGCCGCCCCTGATCGTGTCTGCCCCCATCCCGCCACGGATGATGTCGTTGCCTTCGAGACCGTCGATCGTGTCGTTGCCGCCCAGCCCGCGGATTACGTCGTCGCCCTCGGTACCAACGATTGTGCAGCCTGCCCGGACGCGACGGACACGGCCCCGCCGCCAGCAGCTCGGCCGCGGCAGGGGCAGCCACAGGCGGAGGCCATCCAGGGCTGCGTCGCTGGTGGCTGGGCAGCGGCTGTCAGACTCTGAGGCCGCCGCCCGATCTCTGCCTATGGCAGCCAGCAGGACAGGTCGTTGGCGCGCGCGCCCGGAGGCCACGACGGGACGAAGGAAGCTTGCCCGTGCTGATCACGCAAGCACGGGCCTGGTGGGTGCCGCTTGGGTGTTGCCGTTGCGGGAGCCCTGTCCAGGTAGAGGAGTTCTAGGCGGAGTTCCAAGCAAGTCCCGGCGAAGTTCCCGTCGGACTGCGTGCTGGCTGTCGGGGTCTGGTTGTCTGTGGCGTGGGCGGGTCGGCTTGGGCGAGAAGAGGAGGTCGGGGCTCCTGACAGGTGGAGAGAGGGGTCTTCGGGCAGGCCCACCCAGACGGCGGCCGGGGCCCCTTGTCGGGTCCCCTTGTAGATGTCGGGTTGGTGGGCTCACCGGGTAGCTCGCGCTCGCTGGTCGCTGCCCGCGGCAGCCGGGGTCGCTGGCGCTTGGGGGGTCGGTGGCGCCGGCGTCCGCGAAGGACGTGGCCGGGGTCGGCAACCCTGGCGGCCGGTTCGCCCTTGTTGTTCCCGGCGGCAGCCCGGCGGCCGGGCGGCGGTTATTCGGCGTCTTTGCTGGGGATGTGCAGCGCGTGGCTGCCGACTCTCTCAATTTCTGCCCGTAGCTGTGCTTGGAGTGCTTCCATGTCGGCTCTCGTGGCCAGGGCGAGCTCGTGGTGCTCCTTCATTCGGCGTTCGAGGCTCTCCAGCGTCAGCTCGCCGGTTTCCCCCCTGTTTCCTCCCTTGGTTCTTCCTCCTGTTCGCCGGGGAGGCCGAGCGCGGGGAGACCGCCGAGCACGAGGAGACCTCCTGTAGCCTGCTTCCACGGCGGGGGCCGCTCCGCCGGTTCCTCGGCTGGTTCTGTCTCTTCCCCGCCGAGGGTTTCCTGCCAGCTGGCGAGCCCGTCCCGAGCGGCCTTCAATTCCGCTTCGATCTCGTCTTGCGGGCTGCTGAAGATCACGGCCAGGGCGTCCGGGGGTGACCGTCCTGGGCGGCCTGGAGCAGGTACTGCTGGCGGGGCGAGAGCGGGGAACGCCCCGCCGGCACTGACCCGCCGGCCGGGTGCGGCGACGGCGTGAACACCGCCGCCCGGCTGGACATGCGGA
>JAPOVR010000101.1 GCA_026708005.1 Actinomycetes bacterium | reverse complement strand
CTTGGAGATTGGCTTCGCCGGGCTGCCACGGAGGCTCGAGACGATCGTCGAGATCGGACAGCGAGCGGAGGCTGCTGGCGTGCGATGGTTCGGCGTTGCCGATTCGCCGGTGCTGTTCACCGATCCCTACGCCGCGATCCAGGCGATCCTCGGGGCAACCAGCACAATGCGCGTCGGGACCTGCGTCACGAATCCGGTCACTCGTCACTGGAGCGTGCAGGCCTCCGCCTTCCGGGCGCTGGATCAGCTCGGCCCGGGCAGGTCGTTCATGGGCATCGGGCCCGGTGATAGCGCGGTGCACTCGGTCGGTCTGGCACCCGCGAGCCCGACGGAACTTGCCTCGTACGTCGAGGAGGTTCGCCGCCTGCAGGAGCCGGGAACGCTCGATGTCATGGTCGCTGCAGGCGGCCCGAAGGCCGTCCGCCACGCGGCTGCGTACGCAGACCACCTCATCCTCGGACAGGGAGCCTCACGGGAGGCAATCGACTCGCTCGGGCAGAGCGCGGACTCGGCCGAGCGGAAGGACGGCGGCGCCCCGCAGAGATGGCTCTTCCTCATCTTCAACCTCGCCGACCACCCGCGGGACTGCGACAGCGCGCGGGCTGACATCCGAGCGATCGTCGTTGCCTTCAGCCGCCAGGCGTTCGACCGGACCTTCGAGGGCAAGAGCGTCCGCCCCGAGCTGCAGGAGCCCCTGCAAGCGCTCTATGCGAACTACGCCTTCGAACAGCATTCGATGCCCGGCGAGTCGGCCAACGCGAGGCTGCTCGCCGAGGAGGAGCGCGCCGAGCTCGAGGCGTTCCTCTTCGAGCGGTTTGCGCTCGTCGATGTCCCCGAAGCGGCCGCCGAGCGTTTGCTGGCAATGACCGAGCACACCGGGATCGACCGCGTCTTTCTCTGTGTCGAGGCGTCAGACCCGCTGAATCTCGTGCGGCTTGCCTGCGAGCGGATGCTGCCCCGCCTTCCTCTGTAGAAGCGTCACGACAGCACGGGGGGCGGGTCGGGCACCTTCGGCGTCGGTGCGACGACCGACGGCCGAGCATGCTCGACCTCTACGGCCTTGGCTGAAGTCGGTTTCCCATCGCGTGACGGCTCAGTCGCCGCCGGTGCGGGCTTTGCCCGTGCCGGGCTGCCGCGCCTCCGATCGCCCAGGAACCCTCACCTGTCCCGGAGCCTCCACCAGCTCCACCGCCAAGGCCACTGCCGCCGCCACCACCTGAGTCTCCACCATCCCCACCGCTCGTTAAGCCGGCCGGGTTTGCCGAGGTCGCCGCCCCACCGGCCAGGGCTGCCGAGCCGAACAGTGAACCGCCAGTGCCCGAGACAAACGCGGCCGAGGCGGCGCCCCCTAAAGCGTCGCCGCCAGCTGGGCTGGGTGCGGCCGAGAAGGGGCTGGGGGTCGTTGACCCTGAGGGGTGTGTGCGGCCGTGGGATCGGTGGGACAAGGGGCCTGAGGCCAGCTGGCTGCGGGAGATCCTTGACCGGCTTGGCTACAACGTCACCCGGGAGTTGGTGGACGCGTTCGAGGTTCGAAAGGGGTGGACATCGCACGAGCAGCTGGAGCCTGTGCTTTCGGTGTGGGCGACCGGGTCAGATACCCCGCAGCCACCCAGCCCGGGTGGGGCCATGCTTGAGTTCGAGACGGTCGAGATCGACGGGATACCGGCCAACCACGGCCAAGTACGCATTACTTGGCTGTCGGCGTCGGGGAACGCCCGTGTCTGGGTGGAAGCTCCCTATGGTGTCGACCGATCCTACGAGATGTTCGGTGGCGTCAGCCGGCGCGATCTCACCTTTATCGCGCCCCTTGTCCGCGCGACCTCGGGCAGCGACCGAGCAGGAACCACCGGGCGCGGAGGACGCTGTCCCGCACTGTCGGATCCGGTGGGAAGAAGTGCTGCGGAAACCGGTGCGGGATGCGTGGCTGCGGGAGCATCTCGAGTGGCTCGGCTACGAGATCACCCAAACGACGCTGCTTGCGTTCGAGGTTCGCTGGCCTTGACCTGTACGTCCAGGCGACTACGAGGGTCCGATCCCCTGGTCAACGTTCCACGTTGAGGCGGTGGGGCGACACGACAACACCCCGTTGAGGCCGCTTAGACGCGAAGAGGAAAGGGCGGTCAGGATCGACGGAGGACTGTCCGTCCGGCACACCGGCCTGCACATGACCTGGCTTTCGGCGTCGAAGTGGACGCTCATGAGGGTCTACACGTATGGTGATGCCGACCGCCGCGAGCTCACGTTCATCGCGCCCCTCATCCGCGCTACCGCTAGCAGCGGCCCGCCCCCGATCTGCTAAACCGGCCCCGCCGGGGCAGCTCCACCACAGCTACGCCTGAGGAACGGCCGCCCGATCAAGGTACCGCGGGGGAAAGGTGTAGTAGCGGGAGAGCACCCAGGCTGAGACAACCGGCCGCGGCGGCTCGAGCTGCCGATTCCAGGGGCCGGGTGGGGCCCCGTGGCTGGTTAGAGCGCCGGGATCGTCAGCAGGCCTGTCAGGGCGACCACCAAGCGCTGCGCAGCCGACGAGCTTCCCGCGCAGACGCCATGCCGGTGCCCAGCGCGAGAGCTACAGCGCGGCGCGAGAGCTAGGGCCCGGCGCTCATGAGCGAGAAGAACTTCTTGTCCTGCAGGGTCAGCGGCGACGGGAACGCCACCTTCG
>JAPOVR010000052.1 GCA_026708005.1 Actinomycetes bacterium | reverse complement strand
TTGACGCCGTCAGCGACTTGCTCGAAAACCAACCCCAGTGAGGCACGCCGCTTGGCAACCGGTCAGGCAGCACGCCCGGAACGCGCACTGAACACGCTCGAAGAGCGCCCAGCAGAGGAGAACCCCTTGCAATTCATCGCCACTGTCCTGCGCGTGCTCCTGCCCTGGGCCGCGATCCTCTGGATCTATCGAGCGCTGCAATCGCAACAGCGGCTCGAGCGCGAACTGACCGAAGAGCGGATCGACCATCTCGAGCTGCAGCTCAGCAACGAACGCTCTCGTCGCGAGCAGGCGGAGTTGATGGCGCGTCAGATCGCACAGGCTTCCGGCGCCTCGACTAGCGAATCGCCGGCCCCAGCCGCTTCACTGGCGGCTGCGCCGGCTGCATCGCCTCCGTCTCCGCCGGCGCTTCCCGCGGCGCCACCAACACCTGTCGCTCCACCGACACCTGCCGCTGTTCCGGCCCCACCTCCACCGCCGCCACCCGCTCCTGCCCCACCGCCAGCCGAGGCCGCTCAACCCGCCGCCGCGCCGCCAGCGCCGCCTCCTGCTGCCCCACCGCCAGCGGCCGATCCCCCAGCACCTCCACCGGCGCCAGCGGCCGCACCCCCAGCGGAGATGGATCCGGCTCCGACGATTCCGGCGGAACGCAGCGCTGCCTCGCACCTCGACGAAGGCAACGCTTACTTCGGGGCGGGCAACTACGACGCCGCTGTCAATCAGTACGCGCGGGCGATCGAACTTGATGCCAACTCCGCTGCCGCTTACTACAACCGCGCGAATGCGCTGGTCCGACTCGACCGCACCGAGGAGGCCGCCAACGACTACGAACGCGCGATTGAACTCGCGCCAGACGACCCCGACATCTACGTCAACCGCGGGCTGCTGCGTCTGTTCGGCCGCGATTTCGACACGGCAGAGGGCGACTTCCGTCACGCGCTGCGCCTGCGCCCAGACGACGGAGCGGCGCATACCAACCTCGGCCTGACCCTGCTCTACGAGGATCGCGCCCAGGAAGCGCTGCAATCGTTCCAGGAGGCCGTGCGACTGGAGCCGGAACAGCCTGGCGCGCATTACGGCCTCGCCTCCGCGGCGGCCAAGATGGGCCAGGCGGACGACGCGATCGCCGCGCTGCGCCAGGCCACGGCGCTCAATCCTCGCTATGCCGAAGCGGCGCGAACCGACGACCACTTCGCGGGAACCAGGGCTTCGAGTCGCTCGTCAACCCGGGTGGCTGAATCGGCCACGGCAGAGCGATGGTCGTCCCGAGCTCGTCAACAGAGCGGGGCTGACAGCTGGGCAGAGGCCGGGTCGTTCTAGTCGAGTCGCACTGGGCCTGAGCGGCCGCCGTCTTTCTCGCGCAACCTGATCGCGTCGATGCGCATGCCTCGGTCGACGGCCTTGGCCATGTCGTAGACCGTGAGACCGGCGACCGACACGGCCGTCAGGGCCTCCATTTCGACGCCTGTTTTGCCGGAGCAGCGGACCTCGGCTCTGATTGCGACCGACGGTGGATCGTCAACCAGGCTGAGCTCGACCAGCACCCTGTTCAGCATCAACGGGTGGCAGAGCGGGATCAGTTCATGGGTGCGTTTGGCCGCCATGACGCCGGCGATCTCTGCGGTCGTGAGCACGTCGCCCTTCCTCAGGGCTGAGTCGCGGATCAGTTCCAACGTCTCGGGCTGCATCAGGACGCGGCCTTCCGCAACAGCTCGGCGCTCGGTGATCTCTTTATCGCCGACATCGACCATCCGCGCGCGGCCCTGCGCGTCGATATGACTCAGCTCCGGCTGCGTCCCTGGACTCTGCTCAGCCGCCAATGTGCGACATCTCCACCCGATCGAGTACCGGCAGGTCATCGGTCATCGCTGCGCGCAATTCTGAGTAGCGGTCCTCACGCACGGTCCAGATCCCGGCGATTCGCTGGTACAAGTCTTCGTCCGAGGCACCCGAGCGCAGTTGCGCTCGCAAATCGTGACCAACGGAGGCGAACAGGCAGGTGTAGAGCGAGCCCTCGGCCGAGAGCCGTGCGCGGGTGCAGTCGCCGCAGAACGGTTCGGTGACCGAGGTGATCACGCCAACTTCGCCGCTGCCGTCCGTCCAGCGCCAGCGCTTGGCGACCTCGCCCTGGTAGGCGGCCTCCACCGGTTCCAAGCCTTCAACCTGTGCCAGTCTCTGGATGATTTCTCTCGCCGGGAGGACCTCGTCCAGCTTCCAGCCATTGGTGCTGCCGACATCCATGTACTCGATGTAGCGCACAATGTGGCCCGTGCCCCGGAAATGGCGGGCCATGTCGGCAAGGCCGTCATCATTGACCCCGCGCTTGACCACGGCGTTGATCTTGATCGGTCCGAGCCCGGCCGCAGATGCAGCCTCGATCCCTTCCAGCACCCGCTCATGCGGGAAATCGACGCCGTTCATCTCGCGGCAAACCTCTGGGTCGATTGAGTCCAGGCTCACGGTAACGCGGTCCAGCCCTGCGTCTTTGAGCTCAGCGGCCAGCGCAACCAGCCGTGAGCCGTTGGTGGTGAGCGCCAGGTCGACATCCGGGAGCGCCTCGCGCAACATCCTCACCAGCGTGGGCAACTCGGCCCGAACGGTGGGTTCGCCGCCGGTCAGGCGCAGCTTACGCAACCCCATCCGACCGAAGATCGCCGCCAGGCGGACAATCTCCTCGAAACTCAGGATCGCCGAGCGCGCC
>JAPOVR010000137.1 GCA_026708005.1 Actinomycetes bacterium | reverse complement strand
CCTGGCCCGGCAGCCCCCGGGAGGGAACGGCCACATCCGAGAGGGCTTCAACGGCCTGGACTGGCCGGCGATCTCCCTCCCGTGCCAACCCGAGGGCGAACTGCCGATCGGTCTCCAGCTCGCAGCCCCACCTGGCTGCGACGCGCAGCTGCTCGCGCAGGCGGCAGCGCTCGAGCAGCTCCTGAGCACGCCGCCGCCGCCCATCCGAGAAACGGGCTAGGGGTCCTCCACTGCCTCGGCGGCGAGCTCCGCGTACATGACGGGATCTGGCGGCACGAGGACGTCAATTGAGATAAACGTCTCCTCCCCCGTGTTCCGTGCGGAGTGGAGCGTCTTGGGCGGCACGAGGATCGACTGTCCTGCCTCGACCTCGTACACGGTGCCGCCGCTCACGATCTCGCCGCTCCCCTGGATGAGCGTGATCACGTCGACCGACTCCTCGTGGCTGTGCTCCGCGAACTCCTCGCCCGGCTTCAGCTCGAGATAGTGGATGGCAACCGTCTCCGAGCCCGAGCCCGGCCAATGGACGAAGCGCATGGTGCCGCCGCGGCGCCGGTAGAGAGCGCCGTCCTCAAACTGGACGACCTTCGTCATACGCGGGCTGCTGCCACCGGCTCGAGCGCGCGCACGAACGACTCGGAGTTCGACATGAGCCCGAACGCCTCCGGGTGCGTGCGGATCATGTTGAAGATCGCGTCGTGGTTCTCCTTGAGGCTCGCCGCACAGCAGTCCTCGAGCTGCACTGTATGGTAGCCGCGATCGTAGGCACCCTGCCGCGTGAAGAGGACGCAGCAGTCGGTGGTGATACCGGTGAACACCAGGTGCGTGATACCGCGGCTTCGGAGAATCAGGTCGAGGTCGGTCGCGACGAACCCGCCCTTGCCCGCCTTGTGCAGAACGTGCTCGCCAGGCATGGGCTTGAGCTCGTCGATCACATCGGTGCCCCAGTCACCGCGGATGAGGTTTCTCCCGTGCGGGCCCTGCGCTCCGATGGGCGCTCCTACCTTGACGGTTCCGTCCATCTTCGGCGGCGCGGCGTCAGAGAGGTCGGCCCAGTGGCTCTCGATGGTGTAGATCACGGTCATGTCTGCCGTACGAGCCGTCTCGATCACCCTCGCGATGGGCTCGATCGGCTCGCGCAGGGTCTCGATCGCCTGATCGCCGAGCCCCTTCGCCGACATGTACTGGTGGCAGTACCCACCCGGCAGCGTGAAGTCATTCTGCATGTCGATAACGAGAACTGCCGTGCGGTCGGGATCGAGCTCGAGATCCCACGGCTCGGCGCCGAGGGTGATGAGGTCTCCGCTCACAGTTGTCCTCCCTCCTGGCGGTTGGTCGGCTGGTGCTTCGGCCCGAGTCTATGCCAACCGACGCGACGTGCCACAGCCGACACGCGAGCGGCCAGGCATGTAACGATCCCAGGGCCATGAGCGGGCCTCGAGACGTCGACATCCTTGCAGCCGATGAGAGCCTCAGCGAGGCGTTCGTCACCGAGGTCCTCGCCAGCCTCGTGCGCACCGACAGCCGAAACGAGCCCGGCGTGCACGAGGCCGTGATGGCAGCGCGGGTCGCCGAGTGGCTCGAGCCAACCAGGGCCACCGTTACGCTCGTCGAGTCCCTGCCCGACCGCCCGTCCGTCGCCGCGGTGCTGGAGGGATCGAACGACGGGCCACGGCTCGTGCTCAACGGCCATATGGACACCCACCCGATCGACGACCCGAACGCCTGGACCACAGACCCCCTCGGGGCCGAGATTCGCGACGGCTACCTGTACGGCCGGGGATCCTGCGACATGAAGGGCGGCCTCACGGCACAGATCGCCGTGGCCTACTACCTCTCTCAGCACATCGACCTGCTCAAGGGGTCACTCATCCTGCACTTCGCCATCGGCGAGGAGCGGGGCGAGCCCGGCACACTGTCGCTGGTCGAGGCCGGTTTCGTCGGCGACTACGGCGTCGTCACCGAGCCCACCGAGCTGCGTGTCGCAGCCGCCGAGCGCGGCACGGCCTGGTACACGATCCGCATCAAGGGGCGCTCAATCCACGCGAGCCGAGCCCACCTGGGCGTCAACCCCCTCTACCGGCTTGGAGCCGCGCTCGACGTCATCAAGTCCTACGACCGCGAGATCGGCTCGCGCCCCCATCCTCTCCTGCCGGGCGGGTCGTGCACGCCCGGGATCGTTGCGGGCGGCGTCAAGGAGAACTCGGTTCCCGACTACTGCGACGTGACCGTCGACCGGCGACTCCTGCCCGGCGAGACAGTCGATGGCGAGATGGAGGCGATCCGCGCGCTCCTGGAGCCGCTCAAAGACGACGACCCAGACTTCGACTTCGAGATCTCTCGCTACCGGGCTGCGTTCGAGGCCGCCGAGATCAGCATGAACTCAGCCTTCGCGGCCCGGGCGCTCGACGCGGTGGAGGCGGTCACCGGTGCCCGCACCGCGCTCTGGGGCACCCCCTACTCGAGCGACATCGGCGACCTCGTACACCGCGGCGGGATCGAGTCGATCACGTTCGGCCCAGGCGATGTCGCCGAGTGCCACTGCGCCGATGAGCGGGTCGAGCTCGCGCAGGTTCGCGATGGGGCGCGCGTGCTTGCCCGGCTCGCCTGCGACGTGCTGCTGTAGCGCTCAGCCGGTCTTCCGCGCGCGAAGGGCGGCGGTCGCGGCCGCATCGACGCGCCCGGGTGGGATGGCTGGGACGGCGATTAAGCCCGCTCCGGCCGAGCTGCCGGCGCGCTAGCTGTCGTTGCTGTGAAGGTTGTTCTTCCGGGGTCTGGGGCTAAGGCTGTTGTGTGTATGTCCCGCTTCACGGATGTGGCAGGGTTTCGGGCTCGGATAGCTTGATGGTCTGATGGTTGTTGGTGGCCTCGAGGTGGACGTCGAGTGGGCAACGCATGTCGGTGCTTTCGTGCGGGCGGATCTGGTTGAAGCGCTGGCGGTATGTCTCGACCTCGAGTCCGAGGTCGAGGCCGTTGTCGGTCTCGTGTCGGTAGGGGTGCTCGTGTTTCAAGGAGCCGAAGGCGCGTTCGCGGGCACCGTTCTGGTTCGGGTTCCTTCGGGTGCAGATCTGGGTCAGCTCCGGCTGCTTCTCGGTGGAGGCGGCGAAACGAGCAGCCTTGAAGCGCGGCCCGTTATCGGTGACGAGCGCTTTCGGGCGGATCTCGTCTCTCCACGTGGTCGACGAGCGGTTCCCCACAGCGGCCGGGCGGTTTAGCCGTTCGGTCTCGTCGGTCGCCTGCTCGACCGTCTCGATCGCGTCGCGATCGCTCGCCGCGGTGGAGACATGCCAGCCGAGCTTGAGCTTCGAGTAGGTAGTCGGCACACCACCGATCCGCCAGCTGCCGCCGTGGCGGGTCCCGGAGCTCGGCGAAGCCGGGCTGCCAGACCCGGTTCGGGCCAGTCGGCTCCACCGCGCACCCGGCTCGTCGCGCCTTGGCGTGCTGGCGATGCTCGGCCTGGGTAATCGACGGGCGATACTCTCCCTGTGCGCTTCAGCGCCCGGAACGTGGCGGCCATCGACGCGCATCGACAACGCGGCCTTGCGGTGACCCCACCCCGGAAAACGATCCGCGTACTCAATAGCCACCGGCCCAACCCTGTCCGCTGAGGGCGCCGGCCACGGCCCCTTTCACAGGACGGCCCTCACGCCGACGCTGCTGCCAGCGTCTGCACGAACGCTCCGGCACAGCGATTCAGCCGCGCGAAACGCGTCGTCGGCATCCCTTCCCCCAGGCGGATCACCCCGAGCTCCTCATAGGCCCCAACCGGCCCTCAGTGCTCCTCTTCCACATCCAGAGCTCGACATGCGCCTCGCCGAGCGCGGCCTTCAACCCCTCATCCTCAGCCGCGAGCGCACGCTCCCGCGCGTTCGGACCACCCGCAACGCCAGCATCAGCCCTACCGCCCTCAAGGAACTACCGCTTCCAAATTCGAGATCAACTGCTCGTTCCGTCTTCCCCCGACGAGCAGCCTCCGCACACGTCACCTCACCCGAGACGACCGCCAGAACGAGCCTGAACTTGTCTTCAACAGAAAAACCGCAGGACACGCCATCCGATGCCCCCTTCACCAGCAGCCCGACACCGACCAAGCACGCACACCACGACCCCCACACCCCGAAACAGAGGGAGCCGGCAGGCGGACCGCTCTCGGCCCTTCCTGTCCTTCTCAACCTGTGTCAACACGAAACCGCACCCTCCGCTGGTGTATGCCTCTTCGCTGTCTAGTGCCTGGCGTTGTTCCAGCGTTCCCCACGAAGGTACCCAGCGGGGTTGTTCCTGTCCCTGACTCCGAGAGAGAGGCTGAGGGCAGCGGTTGGTCCCACCCCGGCTGCGGGTCTCTATCGGCTATAGACGGTTTTTTCAAATCGGTCGATGCTGGTGAGGCCGGCCGAGCCAACTGTGACACGCTCAGCGAAGACCAGCTCAACACCCCAAGGCATATCGTGCGGTGACCGCGCCGTCGGGGGGCAGCCGCAGCGTCACCGCCACCTCCACTAGGCCTCCCTCGGAGCGGGTCACCTCCACGAGCGGGGCGGTATGGCCGCCGCTGGCGCCGTAGGCGATCAGGGCACGCCGCCGATCCAGGCTCGCCTCGACAGCCGGGAAGCCGACGAGATCGACGGCGCTTAGATTGTAGCTATCGCGGAACACCCCGAGGGCGGCGAGCCTCCACTCGGTAACAAGCGCCTCCGGGTCGCGCAGCTCAGACTGCCACACTTCGACATTCCCACCGCAACCGGCCGCCACCACACCCCAACCCGCCAGTACGTACACCACAGCGGCGAGCATCCAGCGTTGTTTAGGCCGGCCGCGGAACATCCAGCTACCCCGTGTTCAGGGTCGGGCCCCACTGGTACAGCGCCTGCGAGAGGAACGCGGAGTCGCCGTTGGTTCTCGCTATTAACCCGATGCCCCAGCCTGAGCCCGTAACCTGTGTACCGGACAGAACGGGTGCCCCGCTGTCACCTTGCCTGACCCAGTAGTTGGCCTGGAAACCGTGCTGGGTGCATTGGCAATCTGGCTCTGTCCACGTCTTGTTCGTATCAACGACCTGGCCACACTGCCACCCGTCCGTCGCCCCGGAAAAGCACGTGCTCTAGTCGTACCAAATCCCGGAGACAGCCGTCATCGTCAGGTAGTTCGTCGAGAAATTCGTGTAGACACGGTTCGACGCATGCGACTAGGGCATCGTGATCAGCGAGGCGTCAGCCCCATCCTCCAGCAGACTGTTGTACCTCGCCCTCAGCAGACCGTAGCCCGGGACAAACCACGTGTGCGGCGCAACATCGACGCAGTGCCCGGGCCGTCGTGGCTGCTTTCTCGCCGCTCGACAACTCCACGACGAAGCCCATGGTGCAGTAGAAGTCATCGTCGATACTTCCACAGTTGATCGGGATGCCTCCCCTCACGGGGGAGTGGCAGTTCAACCGGCCTGTGCAGGCGGCCGACTCCGCCAGCTCATCCTCCTGCACGCTGATAGGCACACCTAGCTGCTCGCCCAGGCTGGCCGCCATTGCCGTGGCTTCGCTGAGTTGGCCGGCAAGCACCCCAGCCACGATGCCGTCGCCGACCGTGTCAATGCCGGCCGAGTACAGCTCGATCCCCGGCAACAGCTCCGTCTGCTCGTGCCACAGTCGGTCATGGGCGCCGATCAGCTCCTGCTCGCTGTGCTCAACTAGGCGGATCGCAAGCCTGCCAGGCGTGTTCTTCGGGAAGCTAGCCTTGGCTTGCGCGACTGTCTCCCAGGAAGGGGCAGCCAACAATAACGCCGTCCGCCCGTCTCTGCTGTGGTCGTAGTAGCCGCCCCCATACCCGGAAGCCCCTCGCTGATCCCCCGGAACTCCCGGGTTACGTCCTGGATCGCCTGACGCCCCTCGAAGATGGCAACCTCCTCTGGTGTCATCGGGAACCCGTAGCGCTCCATCGCCGCAGCCGCCTCATCGCTGCCGAGCAGCACACTGGTGTAGGCAACACTCGCCGGGAACCCCAAACTGGAGCGAGTGTCCACGAATCGCTATGCCAGAACCATTAGCCGCTCCGCGTCCTCCCGCGGCGACCCAACACTCAAGGCGACCGCCACGCCCGCCCCGAACGCCAGCCACACACCAACCAGCACCACTACAGCCCCTGCCAGCCGCAACGGGGACAAGCGAAACGGCGAGCACATCAATCCACCGGAACTCACCGCAGACACAGGCTGCGCTGAACGTACGCCACGCATCACAATCCCTTTTCCGGGACGTGACATCGGCGAAACAGGAACAGCCACCTACCACACCCGGTCGGCCAGAGCCGCAGATTCACTGGTCAGCTACCTCCTTCGGAAGACCCCGTCACTCGGCTCGAGCGGCGTCGTGGGCGCCTTCGCGTAGGCAACATCGCCGCTTCGCTCACCGAGCACGACGACGTCGGTGAACGTCCCGCCGACGTCACCCGCGAGGATGTGGCCCATCAGCGCCCGAGCAGGCGGAGACTTGCCCAGCAGCGCTCGCTGGGCTCGAGACCGACGTGGACGGGGAGCCCGCGGGCGCTCACGTTGGGCTGCGAGCGTTACTCGCTGGTCCCCGCGGCAGAGGGCGCCGCCGCCGGCCGGCGCATCGTCTGCTCACGCCGGAACGGCCAGTAGATCTCGCGGCCGCCCGTGATACCTCTCGGCCGCAGGATCAGCGTGAGCAGCAGGATCAGGGCGAGGACGACCTCGGTGATGTGCCTCTGGTCGGTGGCCTTCTCGACCTCGCGAAGCGCCTCGGCGATGCCCGAGAGGAAGATCGTGCCCACGACGGCGCCTGCCAGGCTGCTGATGCCGCCGACGACAAGCATGGCGATAGTGAGGAACGTCACCCCGCCGGCGCTGCGCGCGCCCAGGAAGAACTGGCTGGGATCGATCGTGCCGTTGAACCCCGCATACATGGCGCCCGCGATGCCGACGATCGCGGCCGAGATCACCCAGGCAATCGTGCGCTCCCGTACGGTATTGATGCCGAGCGAGCGGGAGGCCAGGAGATCCTCGCGCGTGCCGCGCAGGCGTAACCCGAACCGCGACTGCTGGTAGAGGTAGACGAGCGGCATCAGGACCACGACGATGACGAGCGCGTAGTAGAGGTCGGTCTCGCGGCGGATCGCTGCGAACGCCGTATTGCCGCCGGTCAGGCTCTGCCACTGGGACACGATAACGCCCACGGCAAACAGCATCGCGAGCGTGGCGATGCCCGCCGCGAGGCCGTTGAGCCGCATCAGCGGTAAGGCCACGATCAGGGCGAACACCGCGGGCACGATCGCCGCGAGCGCGACAGCCTGCCAGGTCGCGATGTCCGCGTCGCGCAGGAACCCGGGAGCGTCGGGGAGGGTCGTGTTTTTGACGCGGACGTTCGCCGTCATGAACGCGAACGTGTACGCCCCGAGCGCCATGAAAGTCGCGTGCCCGAACGAGAGGACGCCGGAGTTGCCCACGAACGTGTAGAGGCCGAGGACGAAGACCATGTTGATGAGCATGAAGGTGGCCTTGCGCTCGAGTACCTCGCTCCCCATAAGCGCGAGCAGCGAGATCAGGATCGTGAGCCCGGCCGGCGCCAGCAGCGGCCAGAGCCGCACCCCAAGACTGCCGAGGGAGCCGCCGACCGGCAGACGTGTCGATGTGCCTGTCTCGCTCATCGGCCGGCCTACCTACACCCGCTCCCGTATAGCCCGCCCGACCACCAGACCCTGGGGCCTGAACACGAGCATGACGATCACCGCGAGGAACACGAACGCGTCGCGGAAGCGCTCCATTCCGTAGGTGGCCAACCCCTGCTCGAGCCCCACGATCAGGCCCCCGAGCACGAAGCCGCCGACGACGGCGCCGATGAGGCTGGTCATGCCTCCCAACACGACCGCGACAAGCCCGAAGATGAGCGGGAACAGCCCCATTCCCGGCGACGAGCTCCCCTGGTTACCGACCGTGATCAGCGCGACGCTCCCGGCCAGGATGCCGGCGATGAAGAACGCCGTGGCGATGACCCTGTTGGCCGGCACGCCCAAGAGCTGTGACATGCGGAAGTCCTCTGAGGCCGCCCGCATCTGAATGCCCAGCGACGTGCGCTTCAGGAACGCCGTGAGCGAGAGCAGCAGGAACGCCGCGGCCCCGAGCGTGATCACATCGAGCTTGCGGATGCGGATCTCGCCAGCCGTGAACTGCTCGAGCGTGACCCCGCCGATTTCCACGGGTCTCGCTAACCCGCTCCAGACGACGATGGCGATGTTCACGAGTAAGACGCTGACCGCGAACGACGTGACGAGCATCGTCGTGGGGTCGGCGTGCCGCACGGGGCGGAAGGCAAGGCGCTCCTGCGCCAGCGCGAAGACGATGGCCACGACGACCGTCCAGATGATCAGGAGTGGCCAGACAGAGGCGTCGAGGAACCACGTCGTGAAGATCAACATCGCGTAGCCGCCGGCGAGGATCACCTCGCCGTAGGCGAAGTTGACGAGGTTCATGATGCCGAAGAGCAGCGCCACGCCGAGCGCAACGAGCGCGAGGAAGCTACCGCGGGCGGCGGCGTCTATGGCGTTCTGGGCGACTTCGGAGGGATCCACAGGCGTCCGGGTCGGCGGCGATCCTAGACGAACCCCAGGAACGCCTTCTCGAACTGTGGGTTGCCCGCGAGATCCTCGGGCGTCCCGGCGAGCTCGATACTGCCGGTGCGCAGGACGTAGACGCGGTCGGCAAGATCGAGCGTTCGCTCGGCGTGCTGCTCGACCAGCAGGATCGTCATGCCCGTTTTGCGCAGCTGCTCAAGCGTCTCGAACACGCGGTCGATCACGACCGGCGCGAGCCCCAGCGACGGCTCGTCGAGCATGAGCAGGCGCGGCCGCGCCAAGAGCGCCCGCCCGATCGCGAGCATCTGCTGCTCGCCGCCGGAGAGCTTGCCGGCCGGCGTGCCGAGGTACTCCTTCAGGATCGGGAAGAGCTCGAACACGCGAGCTCGGTCCTCCTCGACCGCCGCTGCGTCGGTGCGCGTCGTCGCCCCCAGCTCGAGGTTCTCGCCCACGGTGAGGCGATGGAAGATGTGGCGCCCTTCGGGCACGAGCGAGATCCCGCGCTCGACAACCTTCTCGGGCCGCTCCTTCAGCACGGTTTCGCCCTCGAACCGGATGTCGCCCTCGGCGACCGGGATCGCCGCCGCCGAGGCCATCAGCATCGTCGACTTGCCGGCGCCGTTGGGGCCGATCACCCCGACAACCTCGCCCTCGTTGACCTCGAGCGAGATCCCGCGCAGCGCGAGGATGCTGCCGTAGCGAACAACGAGGTTCTCAATCGCCAGCATCGGCCTGCCCGTCCGCTGCCTGCATCCCCTTCCTCCCGAGGTAGGCCGCGATGACGGCCTCGTCGGCCTGGACCTCCGAGGGCGATCCCTCGCTGATCGTCTTGCCGTAGTCGAGAACCTGGATACGCTCGCAGAGGCCCATGATCAGCCTCATGTCGTGCTCGATGACGAGGATGCCGCAGCCGAAGTCGTCACGGATCGAGCCAATCGCGAGCATGAGCTCGTCGCTCTCGACCTCGTTGAGACCGGCCGCCGGCTCGTCGAGGAGCAGGAACACTGGCCTCGTCGAGAGCGCCCGCAGGAAGCCGAGCTTGCGCTCGTCGCCGTAGGGCAGGCTCGAGGCGAGCTGGTGCGCCTTGTCGGCAATCCCCATGCGGTCGAGCAGCTCCCAGGCCTGCTGCCGAGCCACTTTGCGCCGCATTCCGACGCCGAGCGCGCCCATCTCGACGTTCTCGAGCGCCGTCAGCTCGTCAAAGAGCCGCACGGCCTGGAACGTCCGTGCCATGCCCATCGGGCCGAGCCTGTGGGGGACCCAGCCCGTGACGTCGAGATCGCCGAGGAACACCTGGCCGGCTGTCGGCCGCTCGTAGCCGGTCAGCGCGTTGACCAGCGTGGTCTTCCCCGCGCCGTTCGGGCCGATCAGACCAAGCAGCTCGCCACGCCGCAGCGTCAGATCGACGCCGTCGACGGCCTTCACGCCCTCGAAGTGAACGTGAATCCCCGCGGAGCGGAGCTCGTCTGCCTCGAGCTCCGCTCCGGCGGACCGCGTCCGCTGTCGCGTTCGGGTTAGCACGTCGACGGCGTCGCTAGCGTCTCTCTTCTACTGTCCTTGTGATGCGGGTACGAGGCGCGAGTAGTCGTCCGTTGCCTCGAACCTGCCGACGAACTTCGCCTCACCGTTCTGGATCTCCATGATCGAGACCGGAAGCGTGAAGCTGTGGTTGAACTCCGGGTTCATCGTGTGCCGGCCGATCAGCCCGTCCGCGAGGTCAGCCTCGCGAAGGGCGGCCGCGATCGCCGTTCCCTCGGTGCTGCCCGCCCGCGTGATCGCGTCGGCGATCAGCTGGATCGTCTGGTAGCCCATGAACGTGTAGGGCCAGGCCATCCGCTCGCCGTATGTCTCGAGGTATCGCTCCGAGAGGTCGTTGATCAGCGGGTTGGGATCGTCGCCCACCCAGGAGCCATACGTGCCCTGCCAGGCGTCGCTCAGCGGCTCGCCGACCTGCTCGAACCACCAGTCGCCCGCCATGCCGACGTTCATGAAGATCGGCGTCTCGACGCCGGCCGCACGAACCTGCCGGATCGCCGTGGCGCCGCCGGTCGGGTAGCTGCAGAGGGTGATGAAGTCAGGCTCCTCATCGAGCGACTGGTAGCGGGTGATGACCGGCTGGAGCTGCACGTCGGTCTGCTCGAAGTCGCCCTGATCGAGCACGGTGCCGCCGACCTCCTCGAAACGTGCATGGAAGGCTCGGCAGTAGGTCGTGTCGTAGTCGAGGCTCGTGTCGACCAGCAGGTACGTCGTCATCCAGCCCTGGTCGCGGACCGCCCACTCAGCGGGAATCGCAGCCTCGTTGGGCGTCGCGATGCCGGCCGAGAACGCGAGCTCCGAGAGCCCCTGGGCTCCGAAGTTCGGCGCGCCCGCACACCACGAGATGGTTGGAATACCACGGCTCGTCGCCTCTGCAGCCGCAGGCGCCGTCCAGTCAAAGTCGCAGTTGGTCGCCACGATGACGGCACCCTGGTTGATGACCTCAATCGCGGCCGCCGGGCCGTTGGCCGCGAAGTTGGACTCATCGTCGGCGGTCACGAGCTCGAGCGGTCGCCCGAGCACGCCGCCAGCCGCGTTGATGTCGTCGATCGCGAACTGGGCCATCCGCGCTGGGATGATCCCCCACGTTGTCGCAAAACCGCTCTCGGCGACAGCAGCCCCGATCACGATCGGCTCACCCGACGCCTCTGCCGGAGCGGGCGGCGGTGGTGGTGGCGGTGGTGCCGGGCTTTCAGCCGGCGGAGGCGGGGGTGGCGGTGGGGGCTCTGCGGTCGGTGGTGGTGGCGGTGCCTCCTCGCCGCCGCAGGCGGCCACGACAACGCCAAGCGCCGCGACCAGCGCAAACAGCAAGAGCAACCGTTTTCCCATACGTCCTCCTTCGAAACGTTCCGACACAGGGTCAGACGCCGGATCTCTTCACCGGTTAATTCACAGGGAGCTGATCATTGCACGTCAGCGGGGAGATTGCACGCCTCATTGCACGCGCTCTGCACGCCCCTGCGCGGCGGCCGCCCTTAGGCCGTCGCGCCCGGCGCGAGGCTTCCGATCTCGACGAACTCCTTCTCCTCCGGAGCCTTATAGGCAGCGGCTCTGCTGGTTGTGAGACCGTAGTCGACGATGCCTTCGAGCAGCTTGACCGCGCACGGAATGCCGTCGATGACGGGCACGGACAGCGCGGCGCCGACCGTCTGGTCGAGGGGCCCCATTCCCCCGCAGCCGAGCAGGATCGCCTCCGCCCCATCCTCCTCGATCGCTGCCTTCGAGGCATTGAGGATCTCGCGCTCGGCAGCGGTCGGATCGGCCTCGCAGTCGAGCACCGAGAGCGGCGTCGTCCTGATCGAGGCGCACCGGCTCTCGAGGCCGTGCAGCTTGACGGTGTGCTCGATCATCGGCTTGACGCGCGGGATCACGGTCACGATCGAGAACTTGTGCGCAACCGTGCACGCCATCAGCATCGACGCCTCGGCGATCCCCACCACGGGAACCGGCGAGATCTCACGCGCGGCGTGTAGGCCAGGGTCCCCGTAGCAGGCGAGGATCACGCCGTCGAACTCCTCGGCGCGCTGCCTGATCGCTTGGAGGAAGTGCATGATCGCGTACTCCTCCTCGTAAAAGCCCTCGATCGACGTTGCCCCGAAGGGCGCCGTCACGCCCTCGATCTCGGTCCCGGGACGCGCGTAGCGGCGCGCCTGCTCCTCCATGTCGTGCGTCATCGATTCGGTGGTGTTTGGGTTCAGCAGCAGAAATCGCATGTGTTCCCACCCCTTTCTCGCTCCGTGGGGAGTCTATGGGAGGCCTCACCAGCAGGCATCTGGCGGCCGACCGCAGGTGAGACCGTGCTCCCTATGTCCGACGGCAGCCGGTTGGGTAGCGCCGCGACACGCCAAGCCCCCGCGCCGCCGGGAGGAGGCGTCGGCGCCGCGGCGCTCAGAGAGACCAGCCCACCCCCCCACCCACCACCCGGGGGAGGTTAGCCCAGATAAGCACACAGGTCCCGCGCGTACTGTCACGAAACCGTCACGAAACTGCGCCAACTCTTCGCAGCCGCGCACGATGGCGCTGTGCAGCCGGGTTACCGGGCGGGCTCCTGGAGCCGCCCCTACGTCAGATACGCCCCGCTCAGCGATCCGCCTCGCCGGGCAGCAGGCTCGGGTCGAGACCGTAGTCCTGTACCGCGACCTCCGCAGAGACGTAGCCAGCCTCGACATCGGCGACAACACGGCCGCGGTCGCGCGTACGCGCGCTGCCGAAGCCGCCTCCGCCGCCGGTTCGGTGTGAGATGACGCTGCCCTTATCGACTGTCGCGCCGCCCACAAGCGGTCGGTTGACCTCCTCGTCGGAGCCGAGGTTGAGAAGGAGCGAGTTGACCGCACCATCACCCGCATCGAAGAGCCCCGGCGGCCTGAATGCGAACCGGCCGAGCGAGGCCGAGACCGTGGCGTTCTCGCTCAGCACCCGGTAGTCGATGCGAATGCCTAGCCCGCCTCGGTGCTCGCCTGCGCCTCCCGAGTCGTCGATCAGCTCGTAGCGCTCGACGAGCAGCGGGAACTTCGTCTCGGTGACCTCGCACGGGATGTTGTAGTTGTCGCCGTTGATGAGCGGACAGAGGCCGTTCATCCCGTCCTTGATCTGCCTCGCTCCCCAGCCGCCGGCGTAGGGCATGAAGTGGATGTACGGCTGGCCGTCCCTCGGGTCGTCGCCCGCGATCGCCATCGCCTGAACGCCGCCGAAGATCCCCGCGGCCACCCGCTCGGGGATGACCGGCGCCAACGCGAAGAAGATCGCCTCCATGATCGAGCGGCTGATGTTGTCGAACGTCGTCCCCGGGGCCGGATAGAGGGCGTGCGTGACCGTGCCGGGTTTCGTGCGGATCTTCATCGGCCGGTAGAAGCCCTGGTTCGTGGCGAGGTTTGGACCGAAGAGGCACTTGAACGCGACGCGGCAGGACGACTCGGTGACGACAAGGTGCGCGTTCCCGTTCGCACCCCACCGCTGAGGCTCGCAGTCTGAGAAGTCGAACGTGATGTCGCTGCCGTCGACGGTCACGCGGACGACGATCTTCACCGGCTCGTCGGTGACACCGTCGGAGTCGACGTAGTCGATGCCCGTGTAGGTCCCGTCCGGCACCTGAGCGACCTCGGCGCGAACCTTCGCCTCGATGTAGTCGAACATGCTGTCGACGCAGGGGTCGATTTCCTGTGGCGTGTACCTCGCGTAGAGCTCCTGCAGACGGATCTCCGCGGTGTGCGCGGCGGAGATCTGCGCCATGAAGTCCCCGTAGTTGTTCTCCCGCAGCCGCGTGTTCGCGAGGATCATCTCCAAGAGCTCCTCGTTCACCTCGCCATCGCGGTAGAGACGGAGCGCGGGCACCGTCACACCCTCCTGGTAGGTGTTGGCCGCGTCCGGCGACCAGCTGCCTGGATCCTTGGCACCAATGTCGGTCCAGTGCGCCTTGTTCGCGCTGAAGAGCACGGGCTCACCGTCGACGAAGAACGGCCGCAGCACGTTGATGTCGTTCTTGTGCGTACCGTTCGCCGTGTGCGGATCGTTCGAGATGTAGACGTCCCCTGGGCGCATCGTTTCGAGCGGGTAGCGCGCCAGCACGGGCGGAAGCGTCTGCTGCATGGCGCCGAGGAACACGGGGATGCCCTCGGCCTGCGCAACGACGTCGCCGTTCGGCCTCAGGAGCACGCTGCTGAAATCCTTCACCTCGAAGATGATCGGCGAGTAGGCGGCCCGCTCGATCGTGACCGACATCTCGCGCACGATCGAGATCAGCCGGTTCTGGATGACCTCGCGCGTGACGGGATCCACCTCGCGCTCGGCGCCTGGGTGGTTCTCCCTCGTCGGCATGCCTGCCTCCGTCATTGCTCGCCTCCCTCTCCTTCCGGCGCGGGGCAGGTGATCTGCATCGTCCCGTCCTGCGACATCACGAGCCGAAAGCCCGGCGGGACGTACGCGGTCGAGCCGGGCTCCTCGACCACGGCCGGGCCCGCCAGTGCTCCCCCTGGCGACAGCTGCCCGCGGTCGTAGATCGGGCACTCCTCGAACCGACCGTCCAGGTAGAGCGGCCGTGCGCCCTTCGGCTCGCTGCCTGTGCCGCGCTCGCCGCCGAGCTCCGGCAGCCGCGGCCGGGTGATCCGCCCGATGACCGAGACCTGGATCCGCACGAGCTCGATCGGCGTGTCGTCGCGCCGAAAGCCGTAGAGGCGCTCGTGCTTGTCGTGGAAACGCCCGTGCGCGACCGAGAGCACCTCACCCGTGCCGCCGCGGGCGGGCAGCTCCACCGAGAGCGGGTGGTCCTGGCCCACATAGCGAAGCTCCGCGCCGCGAATCGTCCCGATGTCGCCGTAGCCGGCGTGCTCGGCCTCGATCTGGTCGCGGCCCGCGTCTTCGAGCTCCACGAACGCCGCCTCGAGGGTGCTGCTCGCGAGCCCAGGCCCAGCGCCGACCAGCATGCGCTCGTAGTCGTGGCGCGCGTCGGCCATGAGAATCCCAAACGCCGAGAACACACCCGGCTCGCCGGGAACTGCTACCTCCCGAATGCCGAGCGTCGCCGCCAGCTCACAGGCGTGCAGCGGCCCTGCTCCACCGAACGCGAGCAGCGAGAAGTCGCGCGGATCATAGCCGCGCCCGATCATGACCTCCCACAGAAGGCGCGTCATGTTCGAGTTGATCACGGTCACGATGCCCTGGGCAGCCTCCTCGCAGCTCATGCCGTAGGGCGTGGCGACGCTGCGCTCGATCGCGGCGCGGGCGGCTTCCACGTCGAGGTCGAGCTCGCCGCCGAGGAAGTACGACGGGTTGATGCGGCCCAGGACGAGGTTGGCGTCTGTCACGGTCGCCTCGGTGCCCCCGTGCCCGTAGCAGGCCGGCCCCGGATGCGCGCCCGCGCTCTCAGGGCCAACCGTGAGCCCGCCGAACTCGTCGACCCGAGCGATCGAGCCCCCGCCGGCCCCGATCGACTCGATGTCGACCATGGGAACCATGACGGGCCAGGCGCCGATGTGCCCAACCGACCGGGTGACCGGCTCGCCTCGGTCGATGATGGCGACGTCCGCGCTCGTGCCGCCGATGTCGAGGGTGACGAAGCTCCGGCGCTCCTCTCCCGAGCGGGCCAGCTCGGTCGCGCCGGTGACGCCGCCGACAGGCCCGGACATGAGCGTCGCCACGGGCCGGCGGCGTGCGTCGGCGGCAGACATCACGCCGCCGTTCGACTGCATGATCAGCACGCGCCCGGCGAACTGCTGCGCCGCCAACGACGCCTCCAGCCGCTCGAGGTAGGTCGACACGATCGGCTTCGTCGCGGCGTTGCTGACGGTCGTGGACGTGCGCTCGAACTCACGCCAAACCCGGCTGACGTCCGCCGAGAGGGAAATGCTGGCCGCAGGGACCTCCTCGCGGAGCACGGCAGCGACCACCTCCTCGTGCTCGGCGTTCGCGTAGGCGTGCAGCAGGCAGACGGCGACCGCGCGGATGCCCGCTGCAGCGAAGTCGCGTGCGATCGCTCTGACCTCGTCGCTGTCGACGTCGACGACGCTCCGCCCCTGGTAGTCCATGCGCGCGCCGATCTCGCGTCGCCATTGGCGGGCGACGAGCGGCACGGGCTTCTCCTGCTGGAGGTCGTACATGTTCGAGCGGTTCGTGCGCATGATCTCGAGCACGTCGCGGAAGCCGCTGGTCGTGATCAGGCCGACCTCAGGCGTCTTGCGCTCGAGCAGGGCATTGAGCGCGATCGTCGTGCCGTGGACGAACGCCTCGAGTGAGGCAGGGGCGGCCCCTACCTTCTGGAGGCCCGCCAGGATGCCGACGGTGATGTCCTCAGGGGTGGTCGGCACCTTGAGGGTCGAGATCGCGCCGCTGCCATCGCCGAACACGACATCGGTGAAGGTGCCACCGATGTCGATCGCCAAGCGTTCTGCTTGCGCGCTCACGCTGCCTCCTCCGCGTCCACGAGTATCAGAGCCCACCCCACCGATCGATCAACCCCTCGACGTGAAGACCGAAGAGATCAAGAACCTTGACGATGGTGTGATCGACGATGTCATCGACTGTCGCCGGCCGATGGTAGAACGCCGGCGAGGGCGGCAGGACGACGGCACCCGCCTCGGTCACCTGCGTCATCAGGCGCAGATGGCCGAGATGCAGCGGGGTCTCTCGAACGACGAGCACGAGCCGCCGGCGCTCCTTGAGACAGACGTCGGCTGCTCGGCTGATCAGCGAGTCGTTGTAGCTGTTGGCGATCGCGCTCAAGGTCTTGCTCGAGCACGGCGCGACGACCATCCCGTTCGTCACGAACGTGCCGCTCGCGATGGTCGCGCCGATGTTGCCCTCCTCATGGAGTACCGAGCCCAGCGCCTCGACCTCCTCGGCCGAGCGACCGAGCTCGTAGTCGATGGTCAGCCGCGCCGCCTTGGTCAGGATCACGTGGCGCTCGACCTCGGGGAAGTACGTGCTGAGGACCTCCAGGAGCCGCACGCCGTAGATCGGCCCCGTCGAGCCCGAGATGCCGATGACGAGCCGGTCAGGCACCGTCAGCCGCCCGCGTCCTCGTCGTTGAGAAGACCGAGCCTCAGCAGCCGCTCGTGCGTGGCCCCGAGCACGATGCGCCGAGCGCCGCGCAGCTCACCGGCGTTCGCCGATCCCGTGAGGAACATCGCGCTCGCGAGCTCTGTCAAGCAGGTCTCGATTGCCCCGCACAGGGCCTCCTCGCTCTCCATCGCAGCATGGAGCATAGGCCGCGCAATGCCGACGAGGGTCGCGGCAAGCGCGAGCGCCTTGGCCGCATCGAGACCGCTGCGAACCCCGCCGGTCGCGATCACCGGCAGATCCGTGCCCGCCCTCGCAGCGATGAGGGACACCGGCGTCGGGAGCCCCCAGTCGCGGAAGGTCTCGCCGAGCTGAGCCCGCAGCTGATCGCCGCGGTCCGCAGCCCGCTGCCCCTCGACCGCGGCGAAACTCGTCCCGCCCCGTCCGCCGACATCGAGCGCCGCCACACCCGCATCCGCGAGCTGCGCGGCCGTTTCCTGGGAGAGACCGGCTCCCGTCTCTTTGGCGATGACCGGCGTGCGGCCGGCCAGGGCGGTGGTCAGGTTGCTCAGCGCCGCGAGACAGCCTGCGGCGCGGTGGTTGCCCTCTGGCTGGATGGCCTCCTCGAGCCAGTTCAGGTGCACGGCGAGGGCGTCCGCCTTGATCATCCCGATCAGCTCGTCGACGTCTGAGAGGCCAACTGCCGTCTCATCCCCTTGCTCGATGAGCTGCGGCGACCCGATGTTCGCGATCAGGAACGCAGTCGGAGCCTCCTGCCTGGCGACGGCGTAGGTCTCGGCCAGCGAGGGAGCACGGAGGGCTGCCCGCTGGCTGCCAACGCCCATCGCGATCCCGTAGCGCTCGGCAGCGCGGGCGAGGTTGGCGTTGATCTCGACTGCCCCGGGGTGTCCGCCGGTCATCGCCGACAGGACGAGCGGTGCCCGCAGCGTCCGGCCGAGGAACTCGGTCGAGAGGTCGATCGCGTCGAGGTCGACCTCCGGCAGCGCCTGGTGAACGAGCTCGATGTCATCCCAGCCCGCCGGCGTCCTGGCTTCGATGTCGCCGCGCACGTAGCGAAGGTGCTCCTCCTTGCGTGCCTCGATTGCTGCGGCGAGCTCGTCGCGGGCCATCGCATCCTCCCCCGCTAGCACGTCGGCACGCGTTCCAGAATCGGCCACGCGCTCGGGTGGGTCAGCACGTTGAGCGCGTTCTTCACGGGGATCTTCTCCTCCGTCTCCGCCGAGAAGTCGAGCGCGGCGAGCTCCTCGATCGCGACCTCCGGGACATCGGTGCGGAAAGGGCGGTGGGAGTGTTCGGCGAGCCCCCGGCCGAGCAGCTCCTCCTGCGACTGCCGATCGGCCGGATGGACGTGGATGTCGATCGCCCGGATCGGTGGGCTCATGCTGCTCCGCGGAGCACCGCGCGGTCCACCTTGCCCGGCCCTATCAGGGGCAGCTCGTCAACGAAGCGGACGTCGTCCGGAAGCTTGTAGTCGGCGAGGTCGCGCCGGCAGAGGTCCCGCAGCTCATCAGCCGACAGCCGGTCCCCGTCAGGGCCCCTGGCGGCGGCGGCGAAGGCGCGGCCCTTCTCGCTGAGCACGGAGTCGCCATAGCCGACGACCGTACAGGCTACGACGGCCGGGTGTCGCTCGAGAACTGCCTCGGCCTCGGCCCGGTAGACATTGTAGCCGCCGCTCATGTACATGTCCTTCGCACGGCCGGCGATGCGCAGGTAGCCGTCTTCGTCGAGCGTGCCGAGATCGCCGCTGTACCACCAGCCGTCCTCATCTAGCACCTCGGCGGTCTACTCGGGCGCACGGTGGTAGCCGGCCATCACCGGCGCGCCTCTCACCGCGACCTCGCCGACCTGGCCGGGCTCGACCTGGCCGCGATCCTCGTCCACGATACGGAGCTCGTAGCCGGGGATCACGACGCCGCAGGTCTCGGTTGCCCGCCGCTCGGGGCCACCCTGGGCACGTACGTGACGAGGCCGCCCGTCTCGGTGGCGCCGTAGGAGTTGGTCAGGCGCACGTCCATCTTCCCGACGGCGCGCTCGGCGAGCGCCGCCGCCACGGGCGCTGCGCCCGTGATCACATGCCGCAACGATGAGAGGTCGACCACCTCGAAGTTCTCGGCCTCGAGCTGGAGGGTCAGCATGGTCGGGGGCGCAACATAGCACGTGACCCTCTCTGCCTCGACCAGCTCGAGCGAGGTCTCGGCGCGGAAGACGTCGAGCAGGATCAGCGTCGCGCCGAGGGAGATCGCCGGCACCGTCTGGATCACGGAGCCGGCCGCCGTGGGGAGAGGGACCTGGAGCAGGATTCGGTCGCCGGCTGCGAACAGCCCTACCCGCTCCGCATAGCCCGCGTAGGCGGCGAGGCCCCGGCGGGTGAGCACGACGCCCTTCGGGCGACCGGTCGTACCCGATGTGTAGATGATCAGGGCCGCGTCGTCGGCCTCGATGGCCGCATCAGCGCGCGAGAGCGCTCCGGCATCGGGCGCACAGAGCAGGTCGGCGAAGGGCACGGCACCGCCAGCGCGTCCTTCGAGCGTGACGACGGCTCCGGGCGCGGCGCTCGCGTCCGTCGAACGCCTCCTGCAGCACGAGCACGCCTGCGCCCGAGTGCACCAGCACGTACTCGACCTCGCTCGCGCCCAGCCGCATGTTGAGCGGAACCAGCGTCGCGCCGTTCCGCGCGCACGCGAGGTAGGCAAGGAGGTACTCCTCGCGATTCGACACCCAGAGCGCGACCCGCTCGCCGTGGCCGGCGCCAAGCTCCAACAGCCCCCTCGTGAGCCTGTCGACACCGGCATCGAGGCTCGTGTAGTCGGTTCGACGTCCCGCCGCGACGATCGCCTCGGGGCCGGGCAGGCGGCAGCGCGCTCCCGAAGCGCTCGTGCCAGCGTCATCGGCAGACTCGGGCCGCTCTCGAGCGTGGGCTGGCCGCTACAGCCCGTACCGGGCGGCCTTTTCCTTGACGCCCTCGACAAGGCGGGCGTGCGCGTCGGCGACGAGCGGGTAGTCGTCGAAGCGCTCCGGCACCTTGATCGTCGCGTCGATGCCGAGCTGCTCCGAGACCGGCGTGTTGCCCTGTGGTCCGCGTGGCGCCGACGGATCGAGCAGCGCGGCGCCCTTCGGATTCGGGATCGTGTCGGTGATGGGCTGCACGCGCGTGGACAGCGCCCACATCACCTGATCCATGTTGAACGGGTCGACGTCGGGGCCGACGACGATCACGTACTTCGCCTGGCGCGCCCAGCGGCTCGTCGAGCCCCAGACGGCATGGATCACGAAGCGGCCGTACTCGTAGGCGGGCTTGTCGGCGCCGTCGACCGAGAGCTTCGACCGAGAGCTGGACGACGTAGATGTTCCCCCAGCCGACTGGATGGATCGCCAGGTCCTGCACGTGCGGGAAGCGCGGCACGATCTCGGCCATGATCTCCGAGGTGATCTGCGCCTCGGCGATGTAGGCGTGATCGAAGGGCGGCATCATCTCGTAGGCGCACCAGAGCATCGGGTCGTCACGGCGCGTGATGCAGTTGACCCGCATGAGCGGAAGCGAGAACTCGGGGTCGTAGTAGCCGAGGTCGTTGCCGTGCGGCCCGTCGGCCTCGTCGCGGCCGGACAGGATCTCGCCCTCGAGCACTTACTCGCACGAGGCCGGCGCCTCGAGGCCGGCCGCCTCGTAGCGGCCGGTGGGGATCGTCGTTCCCGCGGCGATGGACAGCGCCGGGTCGTTCTGGAAGGCGATCGCGACCTTGAGCGGCTCGTTGCGCTGCACCGCTTTGTAGAAGTGGAGCCCGATGTCGGTGATCGGTGTGTTCCACCAGGCGTAGGCCGTCATGTGGCGGGCCTGCAGCTTTTCCGGGTAGGGGTTGCCCTCCGGGTCGAGGCCGAGCAGGCCGTAACGGTACCAGCCCATGTTGTCGGCCCGGTTCTCGGGGTCGTGCGCGAACGACAGGCCGGTCGTGACGTACACCTGCCGCTTGCCCTGGAACCAGACCTTGGGGAAGGCGCGGCGCAGGTCGATGTCGCCGCCCTTGATCACGATCTGCTTCCAGGGAACATCCCTGTGATCGAGGACGACCGGGCCGGGCCAGGGCTCGTTGCGGGCCGTGATGTTCTTCCAGCCGGCGGCGCGTGACGTGGTCTCGCCGAGCACGAGCGCGACCCGCTTCCGTGAGCCGAAGAGGTTGTTGATGATCGGGATGTCCGGCGTGTTGTAGCTCTTCAGGTTGGCGAGGATGACGGCAGGCCCATCGGTGTTCTGCAGGTGCCGCGTCAGCGCGTCGAGCTCGGTGTTCTCACGACTCACGTCGAGCTCGGCGTCGATCGTGGCCATCTCGCCGTGCTCCTCGAGCACCTTGATGAACTCGCGGAAGTTCGCATAGGCAACGCGCGGCCCGATCTCGATCCCCGCGCGTAGGCGGGCTGCAAGCCAGTTGCCGCCTTATCCTTGCCTGCCATCGCCATACTCGACATCTGCCTGTCCCTCTCCTCGCGTGTTCCCTTGCTGGCTAGTGCTGCTGCAGATGGCCCGTCATGCTCACTCCTCTGGCGGGCGCCGGTGTGTTTCAGCTCTTTGCGAAGCTCAGGCAGCCGCCCGTGACGACACAGGCGACGGCCGGGACATCTCCGAGCTCGAGCGCTGCGAAGGCATCACCAGCACTCGAGCCGACGGGCACATCGATGAGCGCGAGATCGGCAGGCCTGCCGATCTCGAGACGACCGGCATCCAGGCCGTAGACGGCCGCGACGTTCCCTGTGGCGGCCGAGACGACGCCGCGCGCGTCGAGCGGGCCAAGAGAGCCGAGCTCGCTCATCACGTGCAGCATTCCAAGCGGCACGACCCGGTGCCGGTGGGGGTGTCGGTCGCGATCAGCAACCGGTGGAACGCGCCGGCGGCGAGCGCCTCCTCGCAGATATGGATGTGGCCGAGCTCAGGTTGCCCGCCTGCGCGACCTGCAGCGCGATCTCAGGCCCCTCGACGACGAGGTGTGCGTTCTCCTCGGGCGCAAGCGCGGTCAGGCCGCCGTTGACGTGTCCAGCGACGTGCGGCTGGATCTCGAGCAGGTCGTCGGCCGAGATCTTGCTGTGGCTGCCGCCGATCGAACCGCCACCCGTGCGGCACATGACATGCAGGCCGGCCTCCTTGGCCGAGCGCACGACCGGGGCGTACGCCTTCGGGGAAGGAAAGTCTCCAAAACCTGCCTTGGCCATCCATACGCCGGCGGCCCTGAGCTCGCCGAAGTCAGCGGGCTCCAGGCTAGACTCGAGGATCACGGAGCCGGCGTGCACGGTCATGCCGCCCGGGCGGTAGTCGGCGAAGCAGCGTTGCGCTGCGATCGCGAGCGCCTTGACGCCGGCCGGGCCGGTGGGCCGGCCCGGCACGTGCACCTCGCTCGCCGAGATCACGCTCGTCGTTTCCCCCCGTGCACGTAGCTCTCGAGGAAGCCCACCGCTCGCTGGCGCGGCGTGAAGTCGCCGAACGTGACGTGAACATGCGAGTCGATCAGGCCCGGGATGAGCGTCGCGCCGGCCGCGTCGATGACGACGCCGTGGTCGCCCCGGGCAACGTCCTTGCTGTCGCCGATCCAGTCGATCAGCCCCCTGTCGCAGATGACCGCGTCGCCTGCGAGCCGGCTACCTTTTGAGCCGCCGTCGTGCGAGTCGCCGAGGTTGACGATCGCAACGCTCACCGCGTCCCGTCACCCACCGATTCCTCCTTACTAAGCCCGCTGACGCGATCAGCAGCTCGTCGGGGCAGGGGGCGTCGGGCGCCACGAGCCTCATGGCGTTGGAGTGCGAGCACACGGAGAGCGCGTCCTTGTGCACAGGCGGCAGATCGATCGGCATGCCCGCCGAGGCGATCGTCGTCTTCCACCGAGCTCTCCTCGCCCGCGGTCTAGTCGGTCAGCTCGTAGTCGCCGAGGCAGACGTCGACCAGCTCCAGGCCGTGCGCCCAGCCGTAGTAGTGGAAGACGTGCTGGTCGACGATGTGCTGCGCGGCCGAGTAGAACATTTCGTACTGGAGCTGGCGGCCCGCGAACTCGGTGCCGACGAAGTCCCAGATCAGCTTGAGGAACTTGACGCGCTGCTCGGCGCTGATCTCAGCGCCGCGGAAGTACCGCTCGACGTGCTCGGAGGCCTGCTCGCTCGTGAGCGCCTCGGCCGAGTCGGGAACCTGGATGAAGACGCCGCCCGCGAGCTCGCGGATCGCGCGCATGAAATCGTTGACGAGCCGGCGCTGCAGCGACACACGAACGTCGCGATCTGGCCAAGCATCGCCTGTACTGACGGTAGCCCGGCGGTTCCCTGGACCTCCGTGAGCCGCTTCGCGAGCCGGCGGCGAAACGCAGCTTCACCGCGAAGCACACGAGCGACTGGAAATTGGCCAGCGGGTGCGCGCCGCTCTCGTGGAACTGCGCCTGCGTGAGCGGCACGTCGCCGTAGGCGAAGACATGCTCCGAGGGCACGAAGACGTCGTCGGAGCACCCCCCCACGAGTCGGTCTTGTCGAACCGCGACGAGAGCGGATAGTCGAAGACGCTGCTCGCGGTGTCCGTGTGGGAGCGGCGGGGGTAGATACGAAGACCTGGCGCCGAGCAGGGCATGACCACCGAGATCGCGTAGCGCTCGTCGCCCTCGACGAGCGGCGGGATGTGACTGACGAAGAGCCAGTCGGCGATGACGGCCGACGTGGCGATCATCTGCGCGCCGCGCACGATGACGCCGTCGTCTCGCTCCTCGGCAACCCCGGCGGAGAGGAACGGCTCCGCCTGGGCGTGGGCCGGCTTCGACCGGCCGACCTGGGGCGGCACGATCGCGTAGGTCATGTAGAGGTCGTCGTCGCGGACACGCCGGTAGAAGGCCTCGAGGTGCCCGGGGTGGCCGTGCTCGCTCGCGGCGAACACGTCGCTGGCGCCGACCATCGCGACCAGCATGCCCGCCACGTGGTCAGGCGCGCGGCCCATCAGCCCGAACGTCGGTCCCGCCCAGAGCGTGTGCACCCGCCGCCGCCGTGCGAGATCGTCGGTCGAGCGGGGGATCAGCCACATCGTCGAGTGACGGGCGCGGCTCTCCTCGTCGAGGAAGCTGACGCTGTCGTCTCCTGACCGGTCTCGCACGAGATCGTAGATCCTCGCGATCTATCGCCCTGACATGCGAAAGCAGCGTGCCGGGTCACGTCGTCGACGAGATCGCCTTCGAGGTAGACGGCCCGGCCATCCCGCAGCCCCTCGCGGTAGTCGGCTCCTGTGCGCACGTTCGCCTGGCCGATGGTATACGGGGACCTCACTCTAGAGGCATGTCCCGTTCAATCGGTCCCAACCTCCCGAAAGCGCTCCGCCAGCTGCTCGACGGCGACGATCTGGCGGGCAAGGAGGGCAGCACGCTCCTCCTGCTGACGGTGACGGAAGAGGGGTGGCCGCACGTCGCGATGCTGAGCGTCGGGGAGCTCCTGGCGGTCGCCTCCGACCGCCTGCGGGCCGCCCTCTGGCCGGCGAACACGGCGACTCCCAACCTGACGAGCACCCGCCAGGCTACCATCGCCGTCGTTCACGAAGGGGCGGCCTACTACCTGCGCTGCCGGGCGCGCCGAGGCGCTGACCTGCACGTGCCCTCGGACGGGGCCGGTCTTGCCTTCTTCGAGCTCGAGCTCGACGACATCCTCGAGGACGTCGTTCCCTACGCCGAGCTGACCAGCGGCATCAGCTTCCGGCTTTCCGACGCGTCGGAAAGGATCGCGCGCTGGGACGAGCGGATCGCGGCGCTTCGAGCCGCCGGGTCGAGCTAGCCCGCAGCGGACCGATCGGCAGCACGCGGATCGGTCGCAAGCCGGCGCCGGTCGCGCTCAGCCGATAGGCGCGCCCGCTCCGACGAGCCTGCCGGCGTCGAGCACGACCTGGTCGTCGAGGGTGACCGTGCACCCGCGCATCGGAATGTCGAGGTGGGCGTCCACGTAGCGCCCGGTGCACCGGTTCGGGCCGGTCGAGCACAGGAAGCCGCCCCGGAAGCACCGCGCGTCCATGCCCATCGTCTCGCGCCGGTCGTAGAACGACAGCGCGTTCCACTGCGCGGCCGGGTGCACCCCGAACCCGACGTGCGAGGTACGGAAGACCTCGCGATCGCCAAAGCCCCCGAGGTAGTCGCGCAGGATGTCGGCGTCGAGCCCGCCGGTGATCTCCTCGATGAATCCCGCCTCGATGCACAGCTCGACCGGCGCTTCGACGAACCGGTTGAACGGGAGCACGACGTCTCCGGGAGAGAGCACCCAGGTGCCACGGGCCGTGTCGTCGTCGGGGTAGCCGGTGACGAGCGCGCTCGGCCAGTGATCCCACGTGCCCGGCTCGTCGACGAAGCCCTTCTGCCCGTTCGCGATCGCCGAGCTCAGGTCGAAGCTCAGGTCGGTTCCGCCTTCCGAGCCCGCGTGCAGCCTCGACGCCGCGGCGAGCCGATCGCGCAAGGCGATCACCTCGGCCGTGACCTCCGGGGTGGGGAACATCCGCTCGAGCGCATCGGGCGGCTCGCAGATCGTCAGGATGCGCGCGCCCGCCTGCTTCAGCTCGTCCCGCAGCGGCCGGTGGATGATCGTGTCCGGAACGAGATCGACGACGAAGTCGGCCCGGCTGAGCGTGTCGCGGACGACGTCGAGGAGCCGTGTCGGGTAGGTCAGAGCAGGGACGCTCATTCCGGCGCGGCCGGCAAACGGCGTCCCCTGCCAGCCCTGGCCACGCACCGCGATCTCGAAGACCTCGTCGCCCAGCGCCAGCGCGGCGGCACCGGCTGCTCCGACGTACTCAGGCCGGGTGCGCGGCTCGGTCAAGAGAGCGACGAGCTCGCCTTCGTGCACTGCGCACAGCTCGAACTCCTTGACGAACAGGGGCACGAGGTCGGCGACGGGCTCCATGACTTCCTCCGTTCGTTGGTTCGCCTCTTGGCTGCGGGGCTCACGCCTCGGGGCCCACGCCGCGGGCGCGGGCGCCGGCAGTGTAGCTCCCAGCATGTCTCGGGACGTCGGACCCTATCGCTGTGTCTCGGCCTGTATGCCGGCGCTTCGTCCGTGAGGCTCCAAGACTGGGGACAGAGCAGCTTCGGCCTCGAGCTTGTGCTTGAGTGCCCTACGACTTAGCGAACCGCGGGCCGAACAGCTCCTGCCAGGCGTAGAGTGCCGCTCCTGTACGACCGGACTGTTCTAGGCACAGCGCCGTCGCCGCCTCGGCTTCAGCAAGCGCGTCCTTCGCCGACTGTCGCTCCCAGAGGTTCTCGGAGAAGCGCGCGGTAACAGGCGGCCCGCGAGCAGCCGGGTCTTCCCACTCTTCATCAATCGCCTGCCAACCTGTTGCGAAGAACTGCCTCAGCTCGCGCGGGTAGGAGCCGGCCCATGGCAGGTCGAGTAGCTCAAGTGCCATTACCTCGAGTAAGAAGGAGGGTTTGACCGGCTTGTCGTGATGATCGTTCCATTTCCTTACCATCTTCACGACAGGGTTTCCAGCGCTCAGAGAAGCCTGCGTTGGCGGCGGTTGCCTTTTCGCGGTGGACGTCCGGGTTCCTCTTAATCCAGCCGAACTGGCGGCGGTCCCGTATCTCATAGTGGCTATTCTCGACGAAGGCCGGTACCACGTCGAAGCTCAGCACCTGTTGGTCGGGCGTAGAAGTCTCATGCCGGTCGATCTTGACAGAGCGGTTTCCCTTGCTCGTCCGATTGGAGTAGTGGGGTGAGAGTATCTCGATCAGGGTGTCCAGGATCACGTTGGGATCCTGGTCGAGGTAGTCGGATTCGGAGTCCCTGAGGACCACGAAGATGTCGACGTCCTTGAGAGGCCTCGTCTTCGTGTGGCGGGCGTAGGAGCCGCTGAGGAAGTCGCGTCCAACGGCGATCTGCGCTCGGACGTG
This sequence comes from Actinomycetes bacterium, assembly GCA_026708005.1. Lineage (GTDB taxonomy): Bacteria > Actinomycetota > Thermoleophilia > Gaiellales > Gaiellaceae > JAPOVR01. The sequence goes on along the minus strand of JAPOVR010000137.1, from coordinate 2,945 downwards.
CGTCCGGATGTGCTGCTGGTGCCGGCTGGCGTCCTGTTGTTGGGAGGCCGAGATCTCGAGCCGACTCTTGAACTTCTCGAAGGCCTCAGGAACGCTGAGCATAGCTCACTTCCAGTATGAGAGGCTGGCGCCGATCAAGCCTCCGCCAAGCGCCGCGCCTGTCGAGTGTTCGCGCATCCCGACAGTGGAGCGCAGCTTTGTCGACGACCACCCGTCCACTTGGGGGCCCCTGGTGAGGGGTCGCAACGATGCGGTAGTCACAGTCAGCCGCGTAGGAGCCGTTCTTCTTGATCCCCCAGGCGACCGTACCGGGGTCGAGCCAGAGCTCACCGTCGCCGCTGCCCCCATAGCCGTAGTCGATCGTGAAGTCGAACCGGCCAATCAGCTTGCCCCGGCTCGCGCCGCCCCTGACCTCGATCACCAGCCGTGTCAGGTAGCTCGAGTCGACCCACATCGCCACGCCATCCTCGAGCACCTCCCACTGTCCTAAAACCTTGCTGGCGTCGAGTCCGGAACCGACGACGATCTGCTTGAGCCCGCGCAGGATGTTGGACGAAACATGCGTTAGCGAGTAGGCGGAGGTGTTGACGCTGACTGCACTCACGGCCGCGTTAGCTCGTGAAGGCCGACGGCAAGCTCGGGGACGGCAGCCCCCGCGTCCGGCTCAGGGCTCGCCGTGGCCGCGCCCACGTCGCGCACTTCGACGTGAGGCGCACCGGCCACGAGCTTGGTTGCGACGGCGAAATCGGCGCCTCCGGCCAGGAGAGACAGGAGCCACGACTCACCCAACGTCAGGTCGAAGGAAAGCTCGGCCTCATCAGACAGGTCGGCCTCGACTGCGTCATCGCCATGGAGTGTGTAGATGCGGACGAACGGGCCGCTGCCGGACAGCGTGATCGGCCAGGACTTCGCGTGCTCGTCAGCGATCAGGCTCGATGCAACGGAGGCGACGCTGTCGAGTTCGGTGCGGGCGTCGCTGCTGTCGGTGGTGACGAGCTCCACAATCCGCCGCCAGGTCTCGACCGACGTCCGTCGCGGCACGGAAGCGATCCGGCGCGCGACAACGCTCACCGCGCGTCTCCCGCGGCAGCAATCGCAGCGAGGAGATCGTCGCCGGTCGTATTGCTCGGGTCGGCCTCCGCCTCAGCACACATCGCAATCGCCGTGACGACGAGCTTGCGAAGCTGCCGACCGTCGAGCCCCTCGGCAGCCTCAGCTGCGCGTCGCACGGAGCCGTCGGTGATCAGACCTTCGAATCCGGGGAAGCGGCTCGCAACGGCCTCGACAGTGCTCTTCAAGATCTGCTCCCGCGCCTCGCAGTCTGGCAGCGGGAACGTCAACACAACGTCGGCGCGTGACACGACCGCGACATCCACGACTTCGGGGACGTTGCTCGTCGCGATGAAGAGAAGATCTGGATGGGCGCGCAAGCCGATCAACACTCGTTAACGCCGCATCGACGGCACGGTGGGCATCTACCGGGCTCGTCTGCAGCGAGAGCTTGCCGTGATCGACGGCGAGGGTCTCGACCTCGTCGAGCAGAACGACGGTCGCCCTTGCAGCATGGCGTCCGCGACCGTCTCGTTTAAGAGCCGCTCGACCGCCTTCTGGCTCTTGCCATGTGCCGAACTCATGAGCTCGTGCGGGTCGATCTCGATGAACAAGAAGGAGCCGAGTGACTTGGCCGCCGCTGCCACGCGGTCAGCGAGCCCGCGCGCGAATGTCGTCTTGCCAGTTCCCGGCAGGCCGAGCAGGAGCGTGATCCCGTGCAGCGGCAGTGTTTCGAATGAGACGCCCGCAGCGCGCAGCTTCAGTGTCGCGACCGCCTGCCGAGCGAGGCGCTGCTTGACGTCCTCGGGAAGGAGGATCGCGTGCCACGCGGCAGCGAAGTCGCCGTCGGGCAGCGGCCGCGATTCCAAGACCCTCGACCAGCGTGCGCTCGTGCTCGAGTTGGCGCACCACACTCACGTGACGGTCCCCTCGCTCTCGATCTTGCCGCACTCGAGCGGACGCGAATACTCATGCAGGTCAATCGCCATCGGGCTGCCGATCTGCTGCAGGTGGTGGAACAGGCGCAGCAGAAAGAACATCAAACCGCCGTCCTGTTGCTGACCTCGAGCTCGACGTCGGCCTTGTACTGCACATCGAACGCACCGTGCTTCGCCACGCAGCCGAGCTGAAGCTCTCTCTCTCAGGATCGTCGTCCGTGAGCACCCTCCGAAGGGCCTCGCCAAACGGTGGAAACCAGTCGCTCTCGACCGCGAGGACGCCCGGGACGATTAGGAACGGCTCGCGCGGAGCGCGCCCAACGCCGCGACGGACCAGCGACACGCTCGTTCGGTGGAGCCGCCGGACCGACTGGGCCTTCGCCTGCGCGTACTCGATGACGCTCTTGTTCAAGGCGGGCTTCGCCTCGAAGACCGCGAACACGCTCTCAGCAGGGATGTAACGCTGGTCATTCTCCTCGAACAGCAACGGGCAGAGATGTCTGTCGTGGATCACGAGGTCGATCTGATCGCTGCACTCCCCGCGTGCGTCGAGCACGAACGCCTTGGAGACCTGGTACCGCTCCGGTAGAAAGCCACGCAGCAACCTGCACCAGGCGCCCTCGCCGAGGTCGCCTTTCGCGGTCGGATGATCGAACAGCTCGCGGGCGTTGATGCCGGCCTGCAGCGCCCGCTCGTCGTGGGGCAAGATCTGGCGCAGGTCGACCCGTGGCTTCACTGATCTATCGGCCATGCGCCGTAGGTCGCAGTGGATTGGAGGCCGGCCCAATACCTCTGGCCTGCCTCTTGGTGTGTGTGCGGGGGTTTGTGTTGGTGGTGTGGTGTGGGTGTTGTTTGGGGTTGTGGTTGGTTGGTGTTTCCCTGGGGTTGTGGAGTGTGAGGGTGGCCTGTCTCTTGGTGTGTGTGGGGGTTTGTGGGGTGGGGGTGTGGGTTGTTGGG
>JAPOVR010000094.1 GCA_026708005.1 Actinomycetes bacterium | reverse complement strand
GTTCGGACTCCTCGTCATCGAAAGGACGACTGTGTCGGCCGCCGCGGTTCGCCTTGCGCCACCCCAGACGCTGCCGGCCTGCACTTCGGCAACATCAATGCTCTCGATCATCTGCAGGGGAGAAAGGCGGACACCCTTCGCGATCACGCGTGGAAAGGCGTGGCCCGCCTCGTACGTCCTCATGACGTCTTCCCCGAGCACCGCGTGCGGCGACATGACCTCGACATCCACACCCGCGTCCACCAACAGCTCGGCCAGACCGATCGGGAGATATGTCGACGACTCGTCGAGAATAACGACCGATCGGCCCAGCGCGTTCGGGTCCTCCAACACCTGTTCTAGGGCCGCCTCGATGTCCAGGACGTTCCCGCGCTCAACACCAGGGATACCATCACGGTCGGGCCGGTACGGACTCAACCCGGTGCAGTCCCAGGTCGAGCCTGTCGCACAAACCACCGAGCCGGCCCCAGCTGCGCCGATCGAGGACGCGTCGGCATCGACCCCCAGCTCCACCTTCACCCCGACGTTCGCTATCGCCTGCGTGAGGTTGTCCACGGCAACCTGCCACCCCTCGCGGGTGGGGAGTCGTTTCAGCAGGTTGAGATGCCCACCGAGTTCTTCAGTGCGCTCAACGAGGCTCACCTCGTGGCCGCGGCGCGCAGCAACCTCGGCCACCTTCATACCTGCCGGCCCGCCGCCTACCACCAGCACCTTCTTTGCTTCCGATTCGGACACGCGTGAGAGCGTGCCGTAGCCCCACTGGCGCTCCCGGCCCACGGTGGGGTTCATAACGCAGATAACGGGTGAATCCGGATACTGGGCGACGCATTCGTTCGCCCCGACACACCTGATGATTTCTCGCTCACGTCCTTCGCGAAACTTCGCGACCAGGTAGGGATCGGCAAGCTGCGCCCTGGTCATCGCGACCATGTCGGCCGCTTCACTTTCGAGCACCTGCTCGACTGTCGAGAGGTCGAGGATACGCCCGACGATGAACACTTTGCCTCGATCACCGACGATCTGCTTCGCTTGCTTGCCGAACGGGATCATGTAACCCTCGGGCACGGTCATCGACGCGACGGACATATGGATCGCCGGGTAGCCGCCACCTGAGATGTTGAAGAAATCGAACAGCCCCGAGTCGGCGAGCACCGCTAGCTGCTCAGCGGCCTCCTCTTCGGTGATACCGGCGCCTCCTATGAACTCGCTGAATGAGAGCCTGATGCCAACCGTGAAGTCGCCGACTCGGTCGCGTACCTCCTCAGCCACCTCGAGCGCGAGCCGACAGCGTCCACGAATCGAGCAGCCATAGGCGTCCGTTCGCTTGTTGTATGCGGGGCTCAAGAACTGGCCAAGCAGGTAGCTGTGGGCCGCGTGGATCTCCACGCCGTCGAGGCCCGCGACCTTCGCATTGAGCGCCGATTCGCCGTAGCCGGCGACGATCTCCCGGATCTCGTCGCGCCCCATCGCCAGCGGCATCTCTCGATGGAACGGCGATGGCACACGGGACGGCCCCGACGGCGGGTGCCATTCGTCCAGAAGCAGCGTTCCCTTTGCATGAACGCCGAGGCCGACCAGCTGGACGAACTGCTTCGTCCCGAACTCATGCACTGTGTCGGCTAGCCTTGCTAGCTGAGGAATGGCACGCTTCTCCACGGCGCTGAGCGCCCAGCGATAGTCGCCCTTTCCAAGCGGATGAACGGCACCCCCCTCCGCAATGAGCAATGAGGCCCCGCCTCTGGCGCGCTCCCGGTAATACGCGATATGGCGGTCGCTGATTGCGTGGTCCTCGCCGTAGAACAGCGCGTGGGCCGTCATCATGATTCGATGCTCGACCCTAGTCGTGCCGATCGTGAGGGGTGTCCAGACGCGGCTGCTCGAGGAGGGTGTCTTGTTCATGTCGCCACTGCCCCCGCTGATTGCTCGGTTGCGAATCGCAGCCTCAAGTCGGCAAGCACCCGCATCAGTATCAGAAGAGTCGCTCGCTTGCGAGTCATGCGAGTTGGGCGAGCCCTCCGTATGGCGAGTTTAAGCAGGCTGCCAAGCCTGCGACCGCTGATGCGGACAGAAGGCCTCTTGCGTCATGTGGTTGCAGCACCGACGGATTGACAGCCTCCGAAACGAAACACAAGGGAGCATACCCCACAACAACCCAAGGCACCAGCCTCACAGCTAGTAGGTCGCTGGTGCGGGTCCTGGGCAAGCCCGTATGCGCCGGCCGACTTCGTCTGCGGTGTCCGGCGCGGAGGCTGTCGTCTCCGCTGTCCCCGGGTCAGGCATGCAGACGTACCGTGGCATCAGAAGCCTTGGCGCCCAGCGGGAGGCTATGCCGCAGAGCGGGTGCCAGCCTAGCCGAAATCGGGCCCTACCCACCATTTGTTCTCTCCCTCTTTCGGATGCCGCCTTGTGTCGTCGACATCCGTGGCGTTCCCGACCTGGCCAGCCAGAGGACACCCGGCCACCAGGAACTCCCACTCACACGTCTCGGGCAAGCCCCAGAGTAACCCCAGATCCAACACGCCTCTGCTAGATGGAATGGAGTTGACCTGGTTTGGTTGACGCCGTGGTGTGTTTGGGTGTTGGCTGGGAGGAGCGTGTGTGATGCCGAGGTCGAGGCAGCCGTATCCGCTGAGTTCCGGCTTGAGGCCGTTAAGTTGTTGCGGGACGCTACCCTGACGTGCTCTCCTGGGGCTGGTCCGCTCTGAGTGTGGGGGTGTGGGTCGGGGAA
>JAPOVR010000018.1 GCA_026708005.1 Actinomycetes bacterium | reverse complement strand
TTGGCCCAACACCCGACAGGCCCCACACCACCAGGGGCACCAACCCCCCGCCACCAACCACCCCCCCACCAAGGCCCAACCAGACCCAAAAGGACAACTCAGTTGCCGCTCCCAATCGTCAGCCGGCCTTGCGTGAGACCAATCAGCTCATAGTAGCCAGACTCGGAAGCGGCCACGATGGGGATCTCGACCGCCACGTCATGGGTACGGTTCAGCCTCACGACGACCTGCGCGTCCGGGCCGCCCTCCTGCGCGGCGTACCACGCGCTGTCGAAGGAGACGACCATGTCCGGCTGGGTGTCGCCCGGCTGGGTGTCGCCCGGTTGGGCGGTTTCCTGGTCCTCCACTCTCTCCACGGCGGCCGTCGCATAGCTCGACTGTCTCTTGCCGGGGCCGTCTGAATAGGAGGCCACCGCGCGAAGGAGCCTTTCGCCATCATCTCCACTCGCCATGTAACTCTGCGAGGTCTCACCGTCGATGGGGTTCCAGACCGCGGGCCAACTGGGATGGGATTCATCTACGTGCTGGCCCCTCTCCCATTGCCACCCAACTCCTGTCACGCTGCCATCGGGGTCGGAAAGTGTGGCTCGAATCGTATCGCCGACCCGGGGCGAAAGAACCGACAACTCAACCAGACCGTCCTCGTCCGCGTTGGCGACGGTCACGGTGATGATCTGTGATGCGGTCAACACCCGGCCGCCCGTTCCCGACGTGACCGTTACCTCCACGACGTACTCGTTGTTATTGGCCACGTCCCCGGGACTCTCGTAGTCCGGGGCGGCGGCGAACGTCAACACACCCGTGGCGGTGATACGGAACCTCGCCCGATACGCGCCCCGGAGATCCGGTAGCCGGTGACGCTGTCCTGCGAGTCGTCGTCGGAGGCCAGGACTCTTCCCGCGGCGGTCTCGTTCTCCTCCACAGGGAAGAAGGCCGCGCTCGTGATAACAGGAGCGCTATTGACTTCTCTCGGCGGCAGGCCTTCTCCCGGCTACAGTTCGGAGCCGGTCGTGCCGCTCCCCGTCCCTGACCAGCCGCCGTTGCCCTCGCCGTTCCTGGCCAGCACCTGCACCTGGTAGGAGGTGTTGGGCTCCAGGCCGGTGATCGAGGAGGCTAGGGTTCCCGAGGCCCAGGCCCCCACGACCGCCCAGTCGTCGGTCCCGGTCTCCCGGTACCGCAGGTCATGCCGGCAGGGGCTGCCGGAGCCCGCCAACTGACATCCAGCGTGTTGTGGCCGTTGGCCGCCGCCGCCGTCACCGTGGGCGCGCCGGACGTGCCCGGCGGCTCGTTCACGTCGGTCACGGTGATGGTCCGGGCGACGGCCAACTCTCGGCCGCCCGTTCCCGACGTGACAGTTATCTCCACAACGTACTTTATCTCCACGACGTACTGGTTGTTCCCCTCGGCGTTGGCCGGGTAGCGCTGGTCCCGTCCTCAGGATTCTCGTAGTCCGGGGCGTTGACGAAGGTCAATTCACCGCTGGCGGTGATGCTGAACCTATCCTCGTCCGCGCCCCGGTGATCTCGTAGCCGGTGATGCTGTCCGCCGAGTCGGGGTCGGAGGCCATGAGGTCGTCCACCGCAGTCTGGTTCTCCGCCGCGTTAATGTTGTCGCTCGGGAAGCTGGCCGGGCTGTTGACCGACTGTGTTACGGCGTCCGACGCCGGTCTGATGCCTGTACCGGCCAGCGCCCTGATGCGGAAGGTGTACTCGATATTGTTGGCCAGTCCTTCCACGGTATGTGAGGTAGTGTTCCTCCCGCTGTCCGGCATCTCGGCTCAGGCCACGACGTCGCTGAACACGTAGGCCGACCCGGGGTCGGTAATATCACCATGGTCGTCCCGGTTGGCCCCGGCCACTATCGTGTCGCCGGTCACCGCCACCGGCCGGCCGAACTGGTCAAGGGCGGCGCCGTCGGGGTCGGTCAGCTTGACCGTCTCGGTGGCCGTAGCCCGGCACGCGGTGGGCCTGATGAACACGTAGGCCGACCCGACGTCTGTATTACCACCACGGTTGTCCGACCACGCTCCGGCCACAATCGTGCCGCCGTCCAGCGCCACCGAGTAGCCGAAGCGGTTGGTGGCGTCGGCGTCTTCGGCGGTCAGCTCGGCCGCTTGCGTCCACCCCTCCGACTCGTTGACGAACACGTAGGCCGACCCGACGTCGCTTACTACGGCGTTGGGATCTGAATCGGTGTCGTCCCCACTGGCCCTCGCCACTATCGTGTCGCCGTCCACGTCCACCGAGGTGCCGAAGAACTCATTGTTGTTGGCGTTGGTGGCGGTCAGCTTGGCCACCTGCGACCACACTCCCGACGAATTTCTCTCGAACACGTAGGCCGAGCCGGGGTCGGTCTTATTTCCATGGTGGTCATACGGCGCCCCCACACCATCGTGTTACTGTCCACCGCCACCGAGTAGCCGAACTGGTCGGCGCCGGCCGCGCCGGAGGCTCTCAGCTTGGCCCCCGTCATTATTCGCAGGTACTCGTACTTGGTAATCGACGTGTCGAATAGTTCGGTCCAGCTGAGGGCCGCCTGCCGGTTGCCGGCCGCGGCCGGCAGGTTCTGGGGCTTGGCCGGCGGCGAATTATGGTTCGTTGCGGAAACGTGCAGACGCAACACGAACAGCATCGTGAGTGCGAGCGTGATGAGGAGAACGAGGCGTGAGCCTCGTCGATCGGCAACGCGTCGGATTTGTCAACGCATCGGATTTGCGGTCCACAGGCCGTCATAACCGCAGCCTCCAACGGAAGACAGGTACGGACGAAGGGTGCTGCAGACAGGCACGTTTATTGTCAGAATCGAGAGGACTGGTCTTGCGTCTGTTGCCGGGCAATTGCGGCGACGAGAACCGACAGGGTACCGTGGACAGCACTAGTCTACTATCTGGTACTTGGCGCCACAAAGAGCGCGTGGCATAGACGGAGTTGTCCCGTTCTTGTTGGTGCGTCGTGTTTGGGCGGCGACTGCTGTCGTGGGTTGGTTGATTGTCGTTCTTTGTTTGTGTCTGTACGGGCTGGTATTGTTAGGTGGGATTGTTTGCGCCGGGGGGTGTCGAGGCCTTCGGTGTGCTGGGGCCCCGGTCTGAATGGCGGACGAGGCGGGGTTGGGGTCGTTGTTGCTTGGTCGCGGTGCCGAGGGCGTCGAGGGGGAGCTCGGTTGTGGGGTTGTCTCGGATTGATCAGTCGCGGCAGCAGGCGTTGGTGAGTGTTGCGAGGGAACGGGGAGCCGTCCCCTGGTTTGAGCGTCGTTGCTGTCGGCAACCCAGAGCCGTTCGGACGCTGAGGCCTGGAGCTGGCGCCTGACGGGATCCCGGAGCGGCAGGGCCTCGGTCGCTGGAATCGTCGTCCGCTACCGCTTCTTTGCGCGCCGGGAGACCCCCTCTCTGGATTCTGGGCTCGCTGATCGGTCTTGGCGCCCGCTTGCGAGCGATGGCGATCCCGTGGCCGTCGGCGAACCCGGCCTGGACCCTCCGAGCGCCGGACGTTTCGCGCGACCCCGTCCACGCCGGCCCGGTCAAGCGTTTCACCCGTTCGCCCTGTCGGGCTCCCAGCGAAGGCCCGCGGCCCCGTCGGGCGTCGTAGTTGGCCTTTCGAGACGCCGCGCGTTGCGCACAGCAAGCAGACAGGGTGTCGCGCGGCTCCTACTGCGAGCGGCCCGAACCTGATCCGGGCCGGCCGGTCTCCCCTGGCCAAGAAAACCGCCGCCCTGCGCAGAATCTCCCTTCCCCTCACGCAACCGCGCACTCCCATACCGAAGCCCCCTCACGCTCTACGTTAGTCAGCCCCGCCACCCTGCCCTCACCGATCTCCGCCTGCACCAGCCAACCGCGGAGCGACCCCGGCGTGCCCCCCAACCAACCAGCAACACCACCAAACGACCGACCGCTCACTCGACACAAACGAACCGCCCCCCCGACGAAACCCCAGCAGATACACCCCACCTCTTCCCACCACTGACCTCCCTCCCAAACACCCCACAGCGCCCATAACCACGACGTCAACAAGAACGGAGCAACTCCAACCCGGCCCGCGGCAAGCGGATCAAGCTGCCCAGGCGCCCAGCGAAAGAACCCAACGTCCCGACGCGCGCCCACATCCGGGCGATCCGGGCCCACCCACCGGAGTGGTTGCTGCTTCCGTTCGCCGTGCTCGAGGCGACCGGGATGCGCACCGGCAAGCTGAACGGTCTCACCTGGGGTGACGTTGATGTCGCCGAGTCGAGGATCCGGATCGCGAAAGGCAAGACCGCTACAGCCAGGCGCTGGGCGGAGCTACCCGAGGCGCTGACCGACCGGGTCGTCGCGGCCTGCCCGTTCGAGGACCGAACCGCCGGCCGAAGAGTGTTCCCGGTCCTCGATGACAACACGATCAGGATGCGATGGAACGGGCCTGCCAGCGCGCGGGGATACCCCACTACCAGCCCCACGACCTCCGTGGGCAGGTGGATCAACCTCGACCTGAAGCGGGGTGTCCCACCCGCCGAGGTCGCCCACAATGGAGGTCACACACGCCAGCCGATCACCCTTGGTACCTACTCGCATGTGATCACCGAGCAGGGCGATCGCTGGCCTGTCGCCTTTGAGAACGTACGGACCCGGTGCGGACACGGAGCTCACCCCATGACAAGAGTTCCTGTCAATCAGCAACGAACGCGAAAGTGCACGGCTTTCGCGCAACTGGTGACGAGAGCGTCACGAAGCTGCGCCAACTCTGTGCGGCCCGCAACCGGCTCGTACTGCCCAGCTTGAGAACGTAGAGGGATAGCCGACTCGTGACGTGGAGGGGCAGGCGCGTCGTGTGACCGGCCGTCGAATGGCTGGCCTGTGGGTGCTCTCTGACCAGGGCCGTCCGGCGCTCGCGCTCAGCCCCAAACGGGGCTTCCCTAGAGGTCGTGTCGCCTCGACACGCCGGCCTCCAAGTGGGCAGTGGGTGGCACACTGTACCGAGCAGCGCAGCTAGAGGAGGATGCTAGGCGCGTGACCCGGATTCGCCGGCCCCAGATCAGCCAGGCTGCGCCAAGCGGTGCGGCTAGAGGAGGATGCGGCTTGCGACCTCTGGTGAGCAGCCGCCTTCGACGAGGTCGACGGCTTCATGCAGGTCGACCTCGGTACCGGCAAGGCTCTCGGCGAGCTCGAGCGGGTAACCGGCCTCGACGAGCACATGCAGTCGCCAGCTCTCAACCTTGCTGCGCTCGTCTTGATCTGTCTCGATGGTGGGCATCGGCAGCCTTGTCCGCCTAACTTGTATCCGGTTTAGACGTGTCTTGCGCAGGAGAAGCCGGTCGGGTTGTCGAGATCCGCACAATTCTTAACGCGCGCTTCACTTGGTGTCGCCTTCGACAGTCTGCTGCGTATGACGGACGGCACGATCGAATGCTGCAAGTTTCGACGCCAGCTCCAGCTCGAGATCTGTCTCGAATGATGCCAGGCGCCCGGCGGCCGTCTCAAGGGATTTCTCAAGTCTCTCAGTCAGAGACGCGATGCGCTGCTCGGCAACGCTGGTTTGCGACTCCGCCTGCCGAACGACCTCATCGAGTTGGCGTTGGAGGCGTGCCGCCGCCAGCTTCGCGATCTCGGACATCCGGGTCTCCATTTCCTTCTCAACGGTCACTCCGAGGTTCTCCGAGGTGCGCCCAAGCTCGCGTGATAGCCGTCGAGCCGTGTCCTCGCGCGACGCGCGAATCTGCGAGTCGAAGCGGCGCTCGGCGTCCTCCATGAGTCGATCGACAGCACGGTCGAGCAGTCGCTGGAGCCGCTCGGAGACCTGGCGCTCGATCTCTGTTGCCTGATGGGCAATGCGTGACCGTGCATCGGTCTCCTCCCGGTCAGCCTGTTCGCGAATCGAGCCTGAGAGACCACGGAGCCGCTCACTGAGCGCCGAGATCTCGGCGCTCAGCCGCTGCTCGTGTGCCTCGATCTCTGAGTGTTCAGACTCGAACGAGTCGGCCACCAGCCGGGAGAGGTCTGCGCGCATCCGCTCGAGGGTCGTGCGCTGCTCCGCGGCGAACGTGTGCAGCTCGGATGCACGCTCGGTGGCCATCTCCAAGTGCTCCTCGAGCGCCGCTCCCTGCTCCGCGATCGTCCTCTCCAGTCGCTCCTTGAGCTCGTGCTGGGCGCGTTCGAGATCCTTGCTCCACGCTCCAAGACGCCGCTCGTGGCGCTGCTGCGTCACCGTCAGCTGGTCCGCCAGCGCCTGCCCGGCCTGCTCGGCCTGCTCTGCGATGGCCTCGCGCTGTTCCCTCGCGAGCGCTCGTTCCTGCTCAACGAGCAGGTGGCGTACTTCGGCTCGCTCGCGGGTCAGCGTTTGCTCGAGCTGGGTTGCTCGGAGCCTCTGGTGCGCGACGAGGTGCGAGTCGAGCTTCGCGGTGGCCTTGGCAGTAGCGAAGTCGATCTCGTCGGCTCGCAGCAAGCCGCGCCGTAGCCAGACAAGGCCCGCCTGTGCCGTGGCCGCGAGCGCCAGTCCCGCTGTCGCCGCGGCCAGCCGGCGCGCGTTCTCGCCGTCGCGGGCGAGGACGAGCAGGAGCTCGATACTGGCGGCGGCTGCGGCCGCCACCAGAGTCAGCGCGATCACAACGAGCGGCCGCTCGCTGACTCGTCGAACGAGAACCCCGGCCAGGCTTGCGAAGACCACGCCAACCGCGGCTGCTAGCGTAACCTGAAAGGCGGTCGCCATGGCCGATCGGCCATTGTCGCACGCCCACGCGGCTGCGGCGCGGGCTCGCTGCGAGAGGGGAGCCGGTGGAGCTGTGCCGGGCTCGGGCATCGTCGCGCGCACCGTGGCGGAGGAGTGCGGGCGATGGACCTGGCACACGTCTGTGACCGGCACACGTCTGTGACATGCTCGGCCCGGAGGCGTGCGGTTTGTGCCGTTACCGTTGTAACCGGAGGGAGGCACGCGGCCGGCCCTGGCGTGACCTGTCTGGGGCGGGCATGGCTGGAGGGGACGGGGCGCGGGGCTCGGCGGGTGCTCTCTCGTGCCTGCTGGTGGCCTCGGCCTCGCGCGGGGCTACCAGCCTGATCAGGCCGTGGCCTGACCGGTTGCCGCCATGGATAGCTCCAGCCCCGAGCGGCGCACGCAGCCAGACCAGGCTGTGGCTTGACCGCACTGCTCCAGAGGGCCACCCCAATCGGCGCAACCTGGCGCGCCCAACAGCCAGACCAGGCCGCTTCGCGACCTCTCAGGGCGCGCCAGCTAGCCGATGGCTGCACCCACCGTCTCGGGCCGGCGGGCGAGCCAGACCGTGTCCTCGCCGCCTGCAAACGGGCGCCGGTCGAACCAGCCGTAACACGCCTCGATGCGAAACCCAGCCTCGTTGAGAAGGCCGCGCCATCCCTCTGGCTCGAGCCACGCGAGCTCCATCGTTGTGGCGCCGGTCTGGCCGCGCACCGAGAGGGCAAGGCGCCGCTCGGCCGGCCGCCAGAGCGCGCGCTCCCAGATGCCCGGCTCACCCTCGAGCCACCGGCCGTGCGTCTGCTCGATGTCGGCTGCGCTCGGGCAGAAGACGTCGAATGCGAAGAGCCCTCCCGGCACGAGCGCCTGGTAGACCGCGCGAAACGCGGTCAGGCGGTCGGCGTGTGTTGCGAGATGGAGGTACGAGCGAAACGGCACCATGACGAGGTGCGCGGTGCCCGGGATCGGCGGATTCCGGAGGTCGCCGAGCCGCAGGTCGAGCAGGTGGCCCACGCCGTGCCTCTGCGCCTCGCGGCGACAGACGTTCAGCATCCCGTCGGAGGCATCGACGCCGATCACCGGGAAGCCGGCGAGCGCGACGGCAATCGCGATTCGGCCGGTGCCGACCGCGAGCTCAACCACCTGGCCGGCGGCCTCTCGCGCCAAGCCGACGTAGAAGTCGATGTCCTCCTCGACCGTGCGACTCCACTCGTCGTAGAGGCTTGCGATCTCGTCGTAGCCGCCGGCGGTCGCGGCGTCAGGCTCTCGCGGCTGTGCTGTCAGCTCACGCTCCCAGGGGTCGCACCGGCGCCGCTGCCGGGCGGTCTGTGCGGCGAATCGTGCACACCCCGATGCTACTCTCCGCCGCGTGGATCCACAGGCCCTTGAAACCGAGGCCCACAGCGCGATTGCGGCTGCTCTGAGCGTGAGCGAGCTCGATGCGGTGCGCGTGCAGTTTCTCGGGCGGAACGCCGAGCTTCCCCAGGCGCTTCGCAAGGTGCGTGACCGCGAGACCGGCATGACGCTCAACGCGCTGCGCCAGCGGCTCGACGAGGCCGTGAACGCACGGCGCGACGAGCTGGAGGAGCAGGCGCTCACGCAGCGCCTCAGCGGCGAGACCGTCGACGTCACGCTGCCGGGGTACCCGGTCCCGCGGGGCCATCTGCATCTGATCACGCAGATCCGACGCGAGATCGAAGACGTCTTCCTTGGCCTCGGCTACGCGGTCCTCGACGGGCGCGAGGTTGAGACCACCTACTATAATTTCACCGCTCTCAACCTGCCCGAGTGGCATCCGGCCCGCTCGCCGCTTGCCTCCCTGTTCCTCGACGAGGACACGGTGCTGCGCACCGAGACGTCCCCGGCTCAGATCCACGTGATGGAGTCAACCAGGCCGCCGGTGTACGTCGTCTCGCTCGGCCGCGTCTATCGCCGCGACACGCCGGATGCCACGCACTCGCCGATCTTCCACCAGGTGGAGGGCCTCGCCGTTGATACGGGCATCACGCTCGCCGACCTCAAGGGGACGCTGCTGCACCTTATGCGAGCGCTCTTCGGCGAGGAGCGCCGTGTGCGATTTCGGACGCACTACTTCCCGTTCACCGAGCCTTCGCTCGAGCCCGATGTCTCGTGCTTCCTCTGCGATGGCGGGGGCTGCTCCGTGTGTAAGCACTCGGGCTGGATCGAGATGGGGGGCTCGGGCATGGTCGATCCGGCCGTGTACGGCTACGTCGGCTACGACCCCGAGCAGGTCTCTGGCTTTGCGTTCGGGCTTGGCCTCGAGCGCATCGCCATGCTCAGGCACGGCTTGCCCGACCTTCGCCAGCTTTGGGAGAACGACCTGCGCCTGCTCGGTCAGTTCTAGATGGTTGACGAGGAACTGATCCGAAGGGCGTTGCACCGCCGGCTCGCGCCTGGAAGGTGGCCGCGAGCGTCTGGTCATCGGTCTCCCCGGCGTCGCGCGTGCCCGATCGACATCTGGTTGTGCAGGGCCTGATGCGATGAGGGTGCCGATCTCCTGGCTGCGTGATTACGTCAGCTTCGACCTGCCGCTTGTCGAGGTCGCCGAGCGCATCGCTGTTGCCTCCGCCGAGGTGGAGCGCATCGTGACGCGCGGCGTCCCGGACACCGGCGGGAACCTCGGGTGCTTCGTCGTTGGTCGGGTCGTCGAGGCCGTAAAGCACCCGAACGCCGACCGCCTTCAGCTCTGTCGGGTCGATACGGGGGATGCCGAGCACCGACAGATCGTCTGCGGCGCCTGGAACTTCGGCGCCGGCGCGACGGTCTGCGTTGCTGTGCCGGGGGCCGTGCTTCCCGGCGGCCAAACGCTCGAGCGAGCGACGTTGCGGGGCGAGGTCTCGGACGGGATGATCCTCGCCGAGGACGAACTCGAGCTCGGCACCGACCATGCGGGCATCATCGTGCTCGACGACGGTCCCGAGCCAGGCACGCCGCTCGGCGACGTCCTACCGATCACCGACTGCATCCTCGAGGTCGAGGTGACGGGCAACCGCCCCGACCTGCTGTCGATTTACGGGTTCGCGCGGGAGGTGGCCGCGCTCGTCGACTGCGAGCTGGCGCCGCCGCCTGGCGCAGAGCCGCCGCGTGTTGGCGAGCGGCCGATCGCCATCGAGGTCGACGACTTTGCGGGCTGCCCGCGCTACATCGGCCGGCTCTTCGAGGACGTCGAGATCGGGCCCTCGCCGCTCTGGCTTCGCGCTCGCCTCGACGCTGCGGGCGTGCGGGCCATCTCGAATGTCGTCGATGTCACGAACTACGTGATGCTCACCTTCGGGAGCCCGCTCCACGCCTTCGATTTCGACCGGCTCGACGGGGGGCGGGTGGGCGTGCGGCGGGCCCGCTCAGGGGAGCATCTCGTCACCCTGGACGACACGCGTCGCGCGTTGAACGAGAGCGACCTTCTCATCACCGACGCCTCCCGGGCCGTTGCGCTGGCGGGAATCATGGGCGGGCTCGACTCGGAGGTTGCCGACTCAACGCGCACTGTTCTCCTGGAGGCCGCCAACTTCGAGCCCTACGGCATCCTGCGGTCCTCCCTGCGGCTTGGCCTCCGCAGCGAGGGGTCGAACCGGTGGGAGAAGGGCGTCGACCCGTACGCGGCCGAGCTGGCGGCGACGCTTGCCACGGAGCTGATCGTCGAGCTGACCGGAGCGCGGTACGTGGGTCACAGCGACGTCCACGACAGGCTGCCGCCGAGGCCGACGGTGACGTATCGGCCGTCGCTCAGCGACTGCCTGACCGGTCTGAAGATTCCGCAGCAGCAGCAGCGGGCGATCCTCGAGCGCCTCGGCTTCGACGTTGCTGTGCCGGCCGACGCCGACTCCGGGTGGTCGGTGACGACGCCGACCTGGCGGGCGAGGGACGTCACGCGGGAGGTCGACATCGTCGAGGAAGTCGCACGCGTCCACGGGCTCGAGAAGATTCCGTTCACGCTCCCGGCACGCCGACAGATGTTCGGCCAGCTCACGCAGGAGCAGCGCCTCCGGCGGCTGGTCGAGGACGTGATGGTTGGGGCAGGGTTCTCCGAGGCCTACACCTGGAGCCTCGTCGGCCGAGATGCCAACCCGGACGCGCTGCGGCTGCCGACGCCTCTCTCGGCCGAGCACGCCATGCTGCGCACGACGCTGGTTGAAGGGCTCATCGATGCGGCGCGGCGGAACCTCGACGCGGGAAACGAGAGGGTCGCGCTCTTCGAGATCGCTCGCGTGTACCTACCGACCGGCGAGCCGCTGCCCGAGGAGCGCTGGCGTCTGGGCGCGATCGTGGAGGGCGGTTATGGGCGGGCCAAGGGCGCTGTCGAGGCGGTCCATGCGGCGCTGAAGCTCGAGCCCGCGATCATCCGAGCGGTCGAGCCTTTCCTCCATCCGGGCAAGGCCGCCCAGGTCGACTCAGGGTGGCTCGGCGAGCTGCATCCGACGCTGCTCCCAGGCGTCTGGGGCATCTTCGAGCTCGACCTTGCCACCCTCTTCGCGGGTGTCCCCGAGCGGACGCACTACGTCGATATGATCACCTACCCGGCTGTTCTCCAGGATCTCGCGTTCATCGTCGGCGAGGACATGCTCGCGGGAGATCTGCTCGCAGTCGTGCGGGAAGCGGCGGGCGACGCGCTCGCGGAGGCTCGCGTCTTCGATGTCTACCGCGGCGACCCGGTTCCGGAGGGCAGGAAGTCGCTCGCCGTTCACGTCGCGTTCCGCTCGCCCGACCGCACGCTCTCTGACAGCGACGCGCGGGTCATTCGCGAGCGGATCGTGGGGGCCCTCGCCGATCGTCTGGGTGCGGAGCTGCGCTCCTCGGACGAGAGCTGACGCCGCTCGGTGCTCGTGCTGAGGGTCGCTCGCTAGACCGATCGGCTCGCGATTCGCCAGACCGGCCCCTGCGTGGCGACGGGATGTGTCTCGGAGAGAAGGCGGACGAGGCTGAGCGTTCCCGAGATCGCGCGCTCGTCGAGGCGCTCGAGGCAGCGCCGCAGCATCGAGCTCGAGATGCCGTAGCCGAACCGCTGCGCGGCGCGGAAGCGGAAGGACTGCGTGCCGTGCTGAAGCAGGGGATTGGCCGGAGCGAGCAACAGCGCACCCGGGTCGATGTCGTCGGATGAGGCAAGCTCGAGCTCGATCAACGCATCCGACCAGCGAGGGGGCCAGGCCCGGGACAGCTCGTCCCACTGCGCCGCGAGGGACACGCCGACACCGCCTGTCTCTTCCTGCGCCGACTCATGGGCTGTCACCTCGTCGAGCGAGATGCGCGCGGTGATCGACTCCTCGTCGAGCCGTGCGACCGCGCGCTTCACGGCATCGACCGTCGGCCCGGCGGCGCCTGGCGCGGCGACTGCGAAGCGGAACGTCCGGTTGCGCCGCCCGGGCGCAAGCGGGGCGAGCACGAGAGCAGCCCGCTCGGGATCGGCTTCTCTCTCGACCGTCAGCACGAGCTGCGCCGTCGACCAGTTGCGGGGTAGCTCGTTGAGAATGACCTCGAAACGCTCCGTGGCGCGCACCGCGCGGATTGTAGACGCCGCTGCAGGCCGACTGTCCCAGACCTCCGGTCCGACCCCGCCTGACCGAGGCAAGCCAGAACCCCTCCGGTGGTTTCGAACCTCATCGATGGTTTGGTACCTTCACACCGCGTGACCACGATCGAAGATCGGCGAGGCCTCTCCCGCGAGCGACTTCTCTCCTTCCTTCGCGAGATGCTGCTCATTCGGCGCTTTGAAGAGAAGGTCGAGGAACGCTTCCGTGCCGGTGACCTCGCCGGCTTCCTCCACGTTGCCATCGGCCAGGAGGCCGTCGCCGTCGGCGTCTGTCAGGCCCTCGAGCCGGACGACGTCATCGCCTCGACCCATCGTGCGCACGGCCATGCCCTCGCGAAGGGGACGACCCCCAACGCGCTCATGGCCGAGCTCTACGGGAAGGTAGAGGGGTGCAGCGGCGGCTACGGGGGCTCGATGCACCTGTACGACGTCGAGAAGGGCAATCTCGGCGCGAATGCCGTTGTCGGCGGCGGTCTGCCGTCGGTCGTGGGCTCCGCCCTCGCCTTCCAGCTGCGGCGCCAGCCTCGCGTTGCCGCTGCGTTCTTCGGTGACGGCGCCACCAACATAGGGACGTTTCACGAGTCGCTCAACCTCGCGCAGCTGTGGCGCGTTCCGGCCGTGTTCGTCTGCGAGAACAACGGCTACGCCGAGTCGACGCCGTCGCACCAGCAGCTACCGATCAAGGACCTCGCCAAACGGGCGGTCGCGTACGGAATGCGCTCGATCGTCGTCGACGGACAGGATGTCGAGGCGACCCACCGGGCCGCGCTCGAGGCCGTGCGACATGCGCGCGAGGGACAGGGGCCCGTGTTCCTGCTGGCGAACACCTACCGCCTGACCGGCCACTACGTCGGCGACCCTCAGGTCTACCGGCCGAAGGACGAGCTGCCACAGCTTCGCGTCACGGAGGATCCGATCGAGAAGCTCAAGGTCTCGCTCGGCCTTGCGAACTCTGAGTGGCAGGCGCTCGAGGCGAAGGTCGTCCAGGCGGTCGACGCCTCGGTCGAGTTTGCTGAAGCAGGCACCGACCCTCGCCCCGAGGATGCGCTCAAGCATGTCTACGCCGACTAGTCGGTGGTGCAGAGGCAGGAGCAGGAGCCTGACGCGCGAAGCAGGTGCCACCTGGGACGAACCGGGGCCGTGCCGTCGAGGTGTCGGAGCGTGAGATGACCGAGGTTGCAATCTCAACCCGCGAGATCACCTATCGCGAGGCCGTGCGCGAAGGCCTCGCCGAGGCTATGCGCGCCGACCCGGACGTGTTCATCATGGGCGAGGACATTGCCGAGATGGGCGGCTCGATGGGCGTCACCCAGGGACTGCTCGCCGAGTTCGGTTCCGAGCGCGTGCGCAACACCCCGATCTCCGAGATGGCGATAGTCGGCACTGGGGTTGGCGCCGCGATGCAGGGGATGCGCCCGGTCGTCGAGATCATGTACCAGGACTTCATGACCCTGGCGATGGAGCAGATCGTCCTCCAGGCCGCGAAGCATCGGTACATGTCGGGTGGGCAGCACAGCGTCCCGCTGACCCTGAGAACGCAGGGGGGCGCCGGCTGGTCACCGGGCGCGCAGCATGCCGAGCAGCTTGAGGCGTGGGTCTGTCACGTGCCGGGCCTTAAGGTCGTCTATCCGGCGACTCCCGAGGACGCGCGCGGTCTCCTGTGGAGCTCGATCTACGACAACAACTGCGTGATCTTCTTCGAGCACCGGAACCTCTATCCGATCAAGGCGCCCGTCGCAGAGCAACTCATGCCGATCGAGCTCGGACGTGCCCGTGTCCATCGCGTGGGCGCCGATGTCACCGTCGTGGCCACGGGCCGGCTGGTGCATGCAGCGCTCACCGTCGCCGAGCAGGCGGCGGGAGAGGGCGTCTCGGTCGAGGTCGTCGATCCGCGGACGCTGCTCCCGCTCGACGAGGGCACGATTCTTGCCTCCGTCATGAAGACGAACCGCTGTGTCGTCGCGCACGAGGCCGTTGTCCAGATGGGCTTCGGCGCCGAGCTGGCCGCGCTCATCCAGGAAAAGGCCTTTGACTACCTCGATGCGCCGATCGAGCGCGTCGGCTCGAAGTTCGCTCCTGTACCGTTTGCGCCTGTAATGGAGGAGTACGTCATTCCGCACGAGGCTGACGTCATGGCCGCGGTCAAGCGAACCCTCGCGCGCAGTTGAAGCCGAGAGCAGCACGCTGATGGCCATCGAGCTGACGCTGCCGCGGCTCGGTCAGGGCATGGAGAGCGGCACGATCGTCCGCTGGCTCAAGTCAGAGGGCGAGCACGTCGCGAAGGGCGAGCCGCTTTACGAGCTCGACACTGAGAAGGTCACCCAGGAGGTCGAGTCCGACGCGGAGGGCGTTCTGCTTAGGATCCTCACGGGCGAGGGCGAGGAGGTGCCCGTCGGCCAGCCGGTCGCCGTGATCGGTGAGCCCGGCGAGGAGGCACCGGCCGCCTCGACTGACGCCGCCGGCGCGAGCGCGGCCGTCCCAGCCCCGACCGAGGAGCCCGCTCCTGCCGTTGCGAGCGCTCCCGGCGCGGTTGCGGAAGCTCCGACAGCGCAGCCGGTCGCGAGGGGCCCGGCGCGCACGAAGGCCTCACCCCTTGCCCGGCGCATGGCGAAGGAGCGAGGCATCGATCTTGCCGCTGTTCGGGGAACGGGGCCAGAGGGTCGAATCGTGGCCGAGGACATCGAGCGCGCGGCGGCAGGCGACGTCGAGCTCGCCGTGCCGGCTGTGCTCGAGACGCCTGCTGCGCCGCCTGCGCCTCCGCCGGCCGTGCCAGCGCCGCTCCCCGCCGTTGGACTGCCCCCGGCCGTGGAGGTGGTTGCGCTCAGCCGCATGCGCAAGACGATCGCTCGCCGCATGTCCAAGTCGTGGCAGGCACCGCACTTCCAGGTGTCGATGACCGCGGACGTCGAGCGCATGATCGAGTTGCGGGAGACGCTCGGGAACGCCACTCCCGAAGGCGGGGTACGGCCCACGTACTCAGACGTCGTGACGAAGCTCGTCGCCGTGGCGCTGATGCGCAACCCTGCGATGAACGCCCACTACGCCGGCGAGGAGGTCGTGCGCTACGCGGCCGTCAACATCGGGCTGGCTATCGCGGTCGAGGACGGGCTGGTCGTGCCGGTGATCGCGGGGTGTGAGCGCAGGACGATCGCCGAGATCGCGGTGGCGCGCCAGGACCTCGTGGAGCGCTCGCGCTCAGGCTCGCTCACGGCCGCCGACTTCGATGGCGGCACGTTCACGATCTCGAACCTCGGGATGTACGGCGTCGAGCGATTCGTCGCGGTCCTCAACCCGCCCCAGGTCGGAATCCTCGCTGTCGGCGCCATCGAGAGCCGCGCTGTCGTCGACGACGGCGAGATCGTCGTGCGTCCGAGGATGGAGCTCACGCTCTCGTGCGACCACCGCGCTGTCGACGGCGCACAGGCCTCCGAGTTCCTCGCGACGATCAAGCAGCTCCTGCAGCAGCCGACGCTCGGCCTGTGAGGCTGTGACCTCGCCGCTGCGCTGGGCGCAGATGGAGCCCGCAGAGCGCAGAGCCGCCGCGGGCAGCGGGTGCAGGCCGGATGGTTGCTCCGTCGCTCAGCCCGGCCTACAGAGGCCCTACTCGGATGAGCTCTGCTCAGGCGGGCGCGGCGCCCGCGCGGCTAGGATCACAGCTCGGGAGTATCGAACGTGTCGGGCGGGCCGCGCCGAGGCACGAATCGCAAGGAGAGCCGATGGAGTGTGACGTTGCCGTCCTCGGGGGCGGCCCCGGCGGCTATAGCGCTGCAATCCGGGCTGCGCAGCTCGGCGCGAAGACCGTCTGCATCGAGAAGGAAGCCGAGCTTGGCGGAACGTGTCTTCGCGTGGGGTGCATCCCAACCAAGGCTTGGGTCCAGACCGCTTATGCGCTGAAGGAAGCCGACGAGACCTTCGGCAAGCTGGGTGTCCGTGTCGGGGAGGCGAGCCTCGACTTCGCGGCAGCGAACGACTGGAAGGACTCGGTCGTCGGCAAGCTCACCAAGGGTGTCGCTGGCCTGCTCGGCGCCAACGGCGTCGAGTGGGTCAGAGGTGCGGGCCGCTTCGTCGATGCCACGACCATCGCCGTCGAGGGGGGCGAGACCGTGACGTTCACGCAGGCGGTCGTCGCGACCGGATCGCGACCCCTGCGACCGCCGATCGACGGGATCGACTCGGCTCGCTGCGTCGACTCGACGGGCCTGCTTGTCCAGACCGAGGTGCCGCAGCGGCTGGCCATTCTCGGCGGGGGCATCATCGGCTGCGAGTTCGCGTCGATCTTCGACCGCTTCGGCTCTGAGGTCACGGTGATCGAGATGCTCCCACAGCTGATTCCGCAGGAGGATCAGGACGCGGCGACCGAGCTGGCCAAGCAGCTCCGCCGGCGGGGCATCGACATCCGCCTCGAGGCCCGCTGCGATCGGATCGAGGAGACCGCCGATGGTCTGCGGGTCACGGTCGACGGCGAGGGCATGGTCGAGTGCGATCTGATGCTGGTCGCCACCGGCCGTGGCCCGGTCGTCGAGGGCATCGGGCTTGAGGATGCCGGGGTCGCGTACGATGCCGCCGCCGGCATCGGCGCCGACGAGCGCCGCCGCACGAGCGTTCCCACCATTTTCGCCGTCGGAGACTGCGCCGGCTACTGGCAGCTCGCGCACACGGCGTTTCGCGAGGGCGAGGTCGCGGCCGAGAACGCGGCGGGCCACGACGCGATCGTCGATAACCGCGCCGTCCCGCGGCCGATCTACACCGACCCCGAGATCGCGGGCGTCGGGCTCACCGAGCAAGAGGCTCGTCGGCAGTACGGCGACGACGTCGTGGTGGGGAGGTTCCCCTTTGCGGCGAACGGGCGGGCGCTCATGCAGAACGAGCCGGTCGGCTGGGTGAAGTCGATTCACGAGGCGCGGTATGGGGAGCTGCTTGGGCTCGTGCTCGTCGGGCCGCACGTCACCGACCTGATCGAGGCTGGTGTGGTCGCCATCGATGCGGAGGCGACGGTCGAGACGGTGGCAGACGGAATGGCTGCGCACCCCACGCTCTCGGAGGCGATCAAGGAGGCTGGCCTGGTCGCTCTGGGTCGCGCCATCCACCTGCCGAACCCGTCGCCTGGTCGGGGCGGGGGCTAGCCTCCCCGGAGAGAGGAGAGGACGCAGCATGCTCACGAAGCGAAATGCCATAATCGGCGCTGCCGCCGTCGCGCTCGGCCGATTCTTCCTCCGCCGCAGGGCGAGGAGCGCCGCGACCCGCGCGCGGTTTCGCCTTCCCCTCATAGCCAGTATCGGTGCGGCGGTTGGAGCTCTGCTTCTCTGGCGCTGCCAACAACGCCAAGCCGAGTTCTTCGACAGCTGAGACCTGAGACGATTGTCGTGGGTGCCGGCCTGGCCGGCTGCTCGGTCGCCCGCTATCTGGCCGCCTCCGGTCAGCGCGTCCTCGTGCTCGATCGCGGCGGTGTTGGAGCCGGGGCCTCGGGACGGAACGGAGGGTTCCTGCTCCGCCGTGCAGACCCGTGGATCGAGGGGCTGCGCCGTGCTGCGATCGCGATCTACGCCGAGCTCGAGGACGAAGGCCCGCTCGGGTGCGGCCTCCGTGCGCGGCAGCTCCTGCTCGTCGCGACCCACGGTGAGGAGTTGGCAGACGCCGAGGCCCATGCGCGGCAGGTCGATGGGGCGGCTGTCGACGCACGTACCGAGCCGTGGCTGGCGGATGACCTCGCGGGGGCGTTCGCAATCGACGGCAGCTACGAGGTGGAGCCGATGGCCGCGACCGCTGCCATGGCGGACGCCGCCGCAAGGGCCGGCGCCCAGTTCGAGCTCGGAGTCGAGGCGACCCGTCTCTCGATCGCCCACGGCGCGGTCGACGGCGTCGTCACCGACCGCGGCATCCGTTCCGGGTCTCGGGTTATCGCCGCAGCGGGGCCGGCAACGGCGCGTCTGCTCGCGACAGCCGGGGTCCACCTGCCGCTGGCCGGCGCGCGCGGCTGGCTGATGGAGCTCGCCCCGCTCGATCGGCCGCTCGGGTGGGTCATCGAGCAGGCGCTCTGGCCTTCCCAGGAGGCGATGGCGGCGATTGCGGCCGCGCCGTCGCTCGGCGAGGTTGCGGCGGCGCCTATCGGGCCCCCCGAGCTCGTGTCGCTGCTGATGGGCCAGCGGCCCTCAGGCGGCATTGTCGTCGGCACCTCGATCAACCGCTCGCTGCGTGAAGAGCCGGAGGGCGAGAAGACCTTGCAGGCGGTAGCCGCCAACGCCGCCAGGATCGTCCCGCCGCTTTCGGCTGCGCGCGCTGTCGGGGCGTGGTCGGGGCGCCGGGCGATGACGCCCGACGGACGGCCCGTCGTCGGGGACGTGCCGGGTATCGGGGGGCTCGCCGTGGCGAGCGGGTTCTCGTCGGTCGGGATGGTCACGGCTCCCGAGACGTGCCGTCGCCTCGCGGTCGGAGCGGCCGACCCTGAGCTCAGTCCCGCCCGGCTGCTCGAGTAGCTCGACATCCTGTCGTGGGGTATGCGCTGGCTTCCGCAGCCGCTCTGTTTGCGCAAGCCTGGAGATCACCCCCGAGCACGCCGCCGAACGGCTGTCACAGCGCCATGCCCGCGCGAGCTGGAGGGTCGCCGTGGCCGCGGGCGACGGCTGTATACAGAACCGGCAACGATCCTCCGGTGTGTCGGGCCTGCGCTCTAGAATCGTGGCGTGCCGTCCCCGTTCGTGCACCTCCACGTCCACTCGCAGTACTCGATCCTGGACGGTGCCTGCCGCGTGCCCGACCTCGCCGCGCGCGCCGCCGAGTTCGAGATGCCCGGGGTCGGTCTCACCGACCACGGAACGCTCGCGGGCGCCGTCGAGCTGTACCGCGAGGCCACCAAGCAGGGCATCAGGCCCATCATCGGCTGCGAGGTGTACGTCTGTGACGATCGTCGCGAGCAGACGAAGGGATACGGGCATCTCACCCTGCTCGCGGAGACGAACGAGGGCTATGGCAACCTGATCAAGCTGGCCTCGACGGCCTACCTCGAGGGGTACTACTACAAGCCGCGAGTCGACTGGGAGCTGCTGAGCAGCCATGCGCGCGGGATCATCGCGCTCTCCGGCTGCCTCTCCGGGCGAGTCAGCCGAGCGCTCGAGGAGGGTGCGCGCGATCGGGCCGAGCAGGAGCTCGCGCGCCTGTCCGACATCTTTGGCGACGACTCCACGTACGTCGAGCTCCAGGACGCCGGCCTGCCGGTGCAGAAGGAGGTTGTTCGCGGCCTCGTCGAGCTCGCCGAGCGACGCGGGCTGCCGACGGTCACGACGGGCGACGTCCACTACCTGCGCCGCGAGGACGCACGCGCGCACGAAGCCCTGCTCTGCATCCAGTCGGGTGACACACTCTCGAACCCGAAGCGCTGGCGCTTCGAGACCGACCAGTTCTTCTTCCAGAGCGCAGACGAGGTGGCGCAGGTCTTCGGTCACCTTCCCGACGCGATGGCGCGCACCTGCGAGATCGCGGAGCGATGCAGCGTGTCACTCGACCTCGACCGTATCCTGCTGCCTGCGTTCTCCACGCCCGGGGGTCGAGACGCGTTCGAGTACCTCGAGGAGCTCTGCAACGAGGGGCTCAGCAGGCGGTACGGGAAACGCACGCCAGAGCTCGACGAGCGGCTCGCGTTCGAGCTGAAGACCATCCGTGAGATGGGCTTCGCCGACTACTTCCTGATCGTCTCCGACTTCGTGGCGTTCGCCCGTCGGAACGGCATCGGGGTTGGGCCGGGGCGCGGCTCCGCAGCGGGCTCGCTCGTGGCCTACAGCCTCGAGATCACGGACATCGACCCGATTCGCTACGAGCTCCTGTTCGAGCGCTTCCTCAGTCCCGGGCGCAAGTCGATGCCTGACATCGACATCGACTTCTCGGTGCACGGGCGCGACCAGGTCATCAACTACGTCGGGGAGAAGTACGGGCGCGACCGGGTTGCCCAGATCATCACGTTCGGCACGATGGCTGCCCGCGCGGCTGTGCGCGACGCGGGACGGGTGCTCGATATCCCGTACGGCACCGTCGACCGCGTCGCAAAGCTTATCCCCGAGGGTCCCAAGGTCTATCTCGACGACTGTCTGAAGCCGGGCGCTGAGCTATGCGCCGCGTACGACGAGGACGAGATCGTTCGCCAGATCGTCGATCTGGCCAAGCCGCTCGAAGGGCTGGTGCGCCAGGACTCGATCCATGCCGCCGGCGTCGTCATCGGCGATCGGCCGCTCGTCGACTACATCCCCCTGCAGCAGAAGGGGTCGGGCCAGGAGGTCGTAACCCAGTTCCCGATGGGCGATGTCGAGGATCTCGGTCTGCTCAAGATGGACTTCCTCGGCCTGCGCAACCTCGACGTCATCGACGAGGCGGTCGAGCTCGCCAATCGCAGCCGGCCAGGCGGTGAGCAGCCGCTCGAGATGTCGGCTGTGCCGCTCGACGACGGCCGCACCTACGAGATGTTGCGTCGAGGCGACTCGACCGGCGTCTTCCAGTTCGAGTCGTCCGGCATGCGCGAGGCGCTGCGTCAGGTTCAGCCGACGGAGTTCGAAGACCTGATCGCGCTCGTTGCCCTCTTCCGGCCGGGCCCGATGGCCTACATCCCCGTCTACGCGAAGCGCAAGGCGGGCGCCGAGGCGGTGACGTTCCTCGACGAGCGCCTCGAGCCTATCACCGCACCGACCTACGGGATCTGCATCTACCAAGAGCAGTACATGGAGATCGCGAAGCGTCTGGCCGGCTTCTCGCCCGCTGAGGCGGACGATCTGCGCAAAGCGATTGGCAAGAAGATCCACGAGCTGATGGCCTCGCTCAAGGACAAGTTCATCACGGGTTGCACCGGGAACGGTGTCGCGAGGAGCGTTGCCGAACAGCTCTGGAAGGACATGGAGCAGGCACAGGACTACTCGTTCAACAAGTCGCATGCTGCCTGCTACGCGCTGATTGCCTACCACACCGCCTACCTGCGCGCCAACAACCCGGCCGAGTACATGGCCGCGCTGATCTCGTCGGTGATGAACACGAAGGATCGGGTCCCGTTCTACGTCGCGGCCTGTGAGGAGATGGGGATCGAGGTGCTGCCACCCGACGTGAACGTCTCCTCGGCTGGGTTCGCGGTTGTCGACGGCAAGATTCGGTTTGGCCTCAACGCCGTCAAGAATGTCGGCGAGAACGCTGTGAGCGCCATCGTCAGGGCGCGCGAGGCCGACGGGCCCTTCTCATCGATCTGGGACTTCTGCGAGCGCGTCGACCCGCAGGTCGCGAACAAGCGCGCTCTCGAGAGCCTGATCAAAGCGGGAGCCTTCGACTCGACCGCCGCGGCTCGCCGGGGAATGCTCGGTGTGCTCGAGCAGGCTCTCGCGGCGGGAACGCGCCACCTCGCCGATCAGCTGTCGGGACAGGGGTCGATCTTCGATCTGGGCGATGACGCTCCGGCAACCCAGAGGCTCGAGCACCCCCCGATCTCCGGGAAGGAGTTCGAGAAGAAGGAGCTGCTCACGCTCGAGAAGGAGAGCCTCGGGCTGTACGTTTCCGAGCACCCGCTGAGCGGGCTGGGCCACGTGCTCCGACGGCGGACCGACTGCCAGATGGCCGAGATCGAGCGTCACCGCGAGGGTGATGTGCTCATGGTTGCCGGGATGGTCGGGGCGGTACGATCGCTGACCACGCGGAAGGGCGACCCGATGGCGTTCGTTCGGCTCGACGACCTGTCCGGATCGGCGGAGGTCGTCATGTTCAACTCGGTATACGGGGCCACCCGGGGCCTGATCGAGGAGGATCGGATTCTCCTCATCAAGGGGCGGGTCGATTACAAGGACGGGGAGACCAAGTTGATCGCGCTCGACGTCTCCGAGCTCGAGCTCACCCAGGGCCCGCACACCGTTCGCATCCGGGTGAACGCGGAGCTTGCCAAGGCGGGCGTCATCCACGACCTCGCCCAGGTCGTGCTCGAGTATCCGGGCGACTCCCCCGTCGTCCTAGATCTCGAGATGCGCGGCGGCGAGCGGCGCTTTGCGCTTGGTCGGGCCTACCGCGTCACTCCGGAGGCCGACTTCTACGCTGAGGTGCGGGCTCTCCTCGGCGAGGCAGCTGTCGTCTGAACAGCTGCTGGGGCCTCGCCCGGGCGATGCGCTCGGCGGGTTGGCGGGCAGGCTCAAGGCATGCGTTGGCGTGCACGCCTGGCACGGGGTGGCCCGCGTAGCGCACAATGGCTGACGTGACGTTGATCCTCGCCTCGTTCCCCAGCCCATCGAGCGGCAACTTCGATCTCGGGCCCGTCACCCTGCGCGCCTACGGGATCATGATCCTGCTGGGCATCATTGCTGCCACGTGGCTTGGCGGGAGGCGGTGGGTGGCCCGCGGCGGCGACTGGGACGGGATGTTCAAGGTCACGATCTGGGTCGTTGCCGGCGGCGTGGTCGGCGCGCGCCTCTACCACGTGATCACGAGCTTCGACAGGTTGCCCGACGAGTGGTGGGGGGTGTTCGCGATCTGGCGCGGCGGCCTTGGCATCTGGGGCGCGGTCGCCGGTGGGGTGCTCGCCGGCTGGTGGGCGGCGCGCCGCCACGGCTACACGCGCGCGCAGCGCTTCAGCATGATGGACGCCGTCATTCCCGGGGTCCTGCTCGCACAGGCGATCGGGCGGTGGGGGAACTGGTTCAACCAGGAGCTGTTCGGGTCGCCTTCCACGCTGCCCTGGGCACTCGAGGTGGATGTTGCGCACCGCCCGGCCGCCTATGCGACCGCGGAGACGTTCCACCCGATCTTCCTCTACGAGTCGATCTGGAACCTGATCGGCGTTGTGGGTCTCCTGTGGCTCGACCGGCGGGCCAAGCTGCGAGCCCCCGCGCTGTTCTGCGTGTACGTGATGTGGTACACGCTGGCACGGTTGACGTGGGAGGAGACGCTTCGCATTGACCCGTCGCACTCCATTCTCGGGCTGCGGCTGAACCACTACATCGCGATCGGGGTCTTCCTCGTGGCGGCCGCCGCGTTCTGGTGGATCGTGCGCCGTGGCAGCGAGCGAGCCGGGCAGCCGAGCCCCCCGGCGCAGGGCGCGATGGGGCACGCGTCGGGTCCACGTATGGATGTCCCTCGGGGCCGGAGGCGGAGCGCTAACCGCCATTTTTCGATTTCCAGGGATTTCACAAAGTTTCATAGATTTCCATAAAATTCCTGGTAATATGGTTTTTTATCGGTTCTTAACAGTTCAGGCAGTCCCGTCTAGTCTCTCTCAGACTGTGGGACGTGAAGAGGGACAAAATTAATGGCGAGGAATAGGCAGAAGCTGACGGCGGCGTTCGCTCGCACGGTCACGGAGCCTGGCAAGTACCACGACGACCACGGGCTGATACTGCGTGTCCTCCCGTCCGGCGCCAAGCAGTGGATCTGGCGCGGCACCGTCCACGGCCGGCGCGTCGACCTCGGCCTCGGCGGCTACCCGTACGTCACGCTCGCCGAAGCCCGCGAAGCCGCGTTCAACAACCGCAAGCTCGCCCGCGCAGGCGGTGACCCGCTCGCCCTGAAGCGCCGCCCGAACACCCCGACGTTCGAGCAGGCCGCCGAAACCGTGATCGCCATCCACGCGGCCGGCTGGCGGGACGGCGGCAGATCCGAGAAGCAATGGCAGTCGAGCCTGGAGACCTATGCGATGCCGCGCCTCGGCCGCAAGCGGGTAGACGCGATCACCACCGCGGACGTGATG
Source organism: Actinomycetes bacterium (assembly GCA_026708005.1). GTDB lineage: Bacteria > Actinomycetota > Thermoleophilia > Gaiellales > Gaiellaceae > JAPOVR01. The sequence goes on along the minus strand of JAPOVR010000018.1, from coordinate 6,607 downwards.
GCCGTCCTGCTCGCCGACGACTTCTGGAACACCCGGCGCGAGACCGCGCGACGCGTCCGGCAACGCATCGGCGCGGTCATGAAGTGGGCTGTCGCGCAGGGTTTCCGGGACGACAACCCCGCGGGGGATGCCATCGCCCGCCGCGCTGCCCCGCAACGGCGTCGCCCGCCAGCACCAACGGGCGCTCCCCCACAGCGAGGTCGGGGCCGCGCTCGCCAAGATCCGGCGGTCAAAGGACTGGCCGGCAGCTAAACTCGCGCTGGAGCTTCTCGTGCTGACCGCTTGCCGCTCGGGCGAGGTTAGGGGCGCACGGTGGGAGGAGTTCGACCTAGAGAGGCGCGTCTGGACGATCCCGGCCGAGCGGACGAAGACCGGGCGGGAGCACCGGGTGCCGCTGTCAGGCCGGGCGCTTGAGGTGCTTTACGAGGCTCGTGCGGTCGGGGGCGGCGGCGCATTGGTCTTCCCGTCGAAGACCGGCCGCCCGCTACGGGACGCCCCGCTGAGCAGGCTGTGCCGCGAGAACGACATCGGCTGCGTACCGCACGGGTTCCGCAGCAGCTTCCGCGACTGGTGCAGCGAGACCGGGGTGGCACGCGAGGTCGCCGAGGCGGCGCTGGCGCACAACCTCGGCGACGCCACGGAGCGAGCATACGCCCGCTCCTCGATGTTCGAGCGCAGGCGCGAGGTCATGGAGGCGTGGGCACAGTACGTGACAGTTGAGGGGAACTGGGCCGGAGAGGCCTGTTTGGTATAACATGGTTCATAGTGACTTCTAACATACCAAAGGAGGCCCGGTGGGCTACATGAACAATCAAACTCGGCAGGCGATGTGGAACGTCGCCGTTCTGGCCGGCAGCCTCAAGCCTGACGAATCGATCACCCGCGAAGAGCTGATCAAAGCACTACGCAGCCCCCTTCCCGACGCCAGGCAACGCCCGTCCGACGGTGAAATCCAACACACTTACCATCACTTCATAGTCAATGGTGGCGTCCACGACGCCGAGCAACTCGTTTCCTACAGCGTGGCGGCTGCGTTGTCCGGCCGGTCGATCCAGGCTATTCGGCAAGCCGCGCACCGCGGCATCCTCACTAAGCTGACCGTATACCGGGACGGGCGGCAGCACACAGCGATCGTGCTGCGAACTCTCGCTGACTGGTGCCGATGGACACAGGACTACTTCGAGAACAGGGCCCGCCTAGCCGACGAGCTTCGGAAGGAAAGCGGGTTCCCAAAGTGGTGAACACTGACGGTCCGACGATTCTTCGCCTGCCGGCAGTCCTCGCTGCGACCGGCCTGAGCAAGACCACCGTCTGGCGGCTCACGAAGCGCGGCGGCTTCCCTCAGCCGGTCAAGCTCTCGGCGCGCTGCGTCGGCTGGCGCGCGAGCAAGGTCGAAGCCTGGCTCGCTGACCGGCCGCGGGCGGGGCCTCATGAACAGGAACCGCCGGGAGTGGGTCCCGGCGGCTCCGAGCGTTCACCCTGTCATCTGAGCAGAGAAGAGAGGTGAGCCGTGAGTGTAGCCGGCGCTGACCCGATCCTGGTCTTTGACCGCCTGGGCGGCGAGGGGACGTTTCACCGCGCCCCCGGCCACCGAGAACACTGGGAGGCGAAAGGCGAGAACTGGACCGACCCCTGCGCGGACTGCACGCCGAGCGCGTGCTGCGATCTGCGCGCCGAGTGTTGCTGGGACACCGGCTGCGACGAGTGCGAGCTGCATGCCGAGGAGTGCTCGTGCCAGCGATGTCGTGACTACCGGCAGCGAGTCACGGAAGAGGTGGAAGCCCCGTATCGAATCGAGCAGGACGAACTTGACGAACTCAACGACAGGGCCGCCGGAGCTCTGGAGCGGGCTGCCGGAGTGACCGGCGCCGGATGGCTCCTCCCCCACAAACCGTGGCAACAAGAGGATCACACGGCCGAGTCGCTTCGCGAGTACGTGGCCAGGCTGGAGCGTGACGCCGACCTATGCGAGAGCGACAACTTGCGGAGGATCATCGAGCGCACCATTCGCATCAACGAGGTCAAGGAGGAGGAGGAGCTGGGTCTGGGCTGTCCCCTCAACCTGGAGGGGAGAACCCCCGCGGAGCTGGTCGGGCTCCGCGAGGAGATCTGCGAACGCATCATCTCTCTCGCCGAAGGTAACACCCAGGCGACGGTAGACATCGGCCGGGCGATCCGGCCAGGCCTCGTCGAGCTAAGTGTCCGCAACGGTCATGTCACCGCGCTCGATCGCTTTCCATGGTCTTACTTGGAGAAGCCGAGCGCTCCGATCAGGGAGCTGCAACATCTGGAGCCAGACATGGTCAAGTCCGTGCGTCAGCAGCTCCCCCGAGCCCACAAGCGGGCCGCCGCTGCCGATGCGACACCGCTCACAATCGAGGCGGTCACGCCCGACGCTGTCGAGGACTACCTGGCCGGTCTGGCCCCGAACGTCGAAGTCCCGCGCCGGCACGGACTCACGCTTCCCCGCGACTTCACTTCACCAACCCTCGTGTACGGCCCGTCGGGTGTAGGCAAGTCATGGCTGGCCGCCGACATCACCGCCCGGCTCGCCAGCGAAGGCCTGCGCTCCCTCGTGATCGCCACCGAGGGCGGCTGGGAATGGGCCAACCGGCTCCAGCGCTACCCGGAGGAGTTGCGCGCAAGCCTCTACCCTGGCATCCCCGACCGTGAGGCCATCGACCGGCTCGTCCCGTTCGTGGAGACCAACGGGATCCAACTCATCGCCGTGGACGTATCGCCGTGGACGTGCTCCGCCCGCTCTCTTCCGGCGCCTAGAGGTCTCCGAGAACGACAGCGAAAGCGTCGACGCCGTGCTGGCACACCTGGAGCCCCTCCAGGCCGACGGCCGCTTCCTGCTACTACTCCATCACGAGGGCAAGGACGAAAACCGGGGGCCACGCGGCAGCTCAGCGCTCGGAGACCAGGCCGGGCTCACGCTCCAGGTCTCACCCGTCGACGAAGAGCAGGACGCGAAGGGTCTCTGCATCGTCACCCCCAGGAAGTGGCGCTCAGGCCCGCTCGACAGCCAGCCCACCCTCCGCCTTTACGTCCACCCGAGTGGACAGGTAGGAGCCGACGTGCACGAACCGCCAGACACCGCCGAGAAACGACACGACGCGATCCTCGCCGCTCTCATCGACCACGACGAGCCCGCCACGATCCGCGACCTCTTTTCGAGGACACCAGGCCTCCCCGGCGGCAAAGTCACCGCGCGCGACCTCCACGCCCTCGAAGCGGACGGTATGGCCCACACCCACCCGCCGGCCGGGCGCTCCTCGCACCCGTTGTGGATGCCGGGACCGTCCGCTGAATGTTGCCCGGAATGACGACAGAAATCGACCTGTGCACCCCCTCCGGGGGTGAGACCACCCGCGTCACAGGTCACGGTTGACCTGCGCGGCTCCCTGGAGGTCGCTGCGCACAGGATCAACCTGCCCGCCGGCCGGTGGCACTCGGGGACCCCTGATGCCTAAACGTGCTGAGGGTGCCGGCACCGAGGCTTGTAGTCACGACGCCACACACTTATGGGCCTGTCGAGTGACCTGATCGGCTACCTGGAGGGGCTGCGGCTGTCGGGTGGTGACCGTGATGGCGAGCTGTTCCGGGTGCTGGGGTGGCAGCGGCGGTTTGTGCGCGGCGTGTTCTCCCGGTCGGGCGATGCGGCCGTGTCGGTGGCCAGGGGTAACGGGAAGTCCGCGGTGGTGGCTGGGGTCGCCGCGTCGGTGGTGGATCCGCGCGGGCCGTTGCACGGCACGAGGCGTGAGGTGGTCTGTGTGGCTGCGAGTTTCGAGCAGGCCCGCATCATCTTCGAGGACGTGTTGGGCTATCTGCGCGGCGCGGGCTTCGACCTTGACGATCGGGCCGAGTGGCGCAAGCAGGACTCGGCGAACCGGGCGTGGCTGGAGCACCGGGCGAGCGGGGCACGGGTGCGATGCATCGGATCGGATCCGAAGACAGCTCACGGGCTGCGGCCGTACTTGGTGCTCGCTGACGAGCCGGCTCAGTGGGAGCCCGCCACGCGTGACCGGATGTTCGCGGCGATCGAGACGGGGCTGGGCAAGGTGCCGGGCTCCCGGCTGATCGCGCTGGGTACTCGGCCGGCGGATGCGTCTCACTGGTTCGCGCGGATGCTGGCGGGGGGTTCGTCCTATGCTCTTACCTATGCTGCGCCTGCCGATGGCCCTCCGTTTCGTGTGGCGACGTGGCGGAAAGCAAACCCGTCGCTGGATCATCTCCCCTCTCTCCGCCGGCAGATCGAGCACGAGGCGGAGAAGGCGCGACGGGACCCGTCACTACTGGCGGCGTTTCGGGCGCTCCGGCTGAACCAGGGCGTCGACGACACGCTCCAGGCGTTCCTCCTCGACGCGGCGACGTGGGAACGCATCGAAGGCAAGGCGGCGCGCGAGGGCCCGTGCGTGTGGGGCGTCGACCTGGGGACGTCGGCGGCTCAGTCCGCGGTGGCTGCCTACTGGCCGGACACCGGGGCGCTGTCGGTGCTGGCGGCGTTCCCGGCGGTGCCGGGCCTGGGGGAGCGCGGTTTGCGCGACGGGGGTTGGCTCGCTGTATGTCCGCTGCTTCGAGCGGGGAGAGCTGATCCAGTGCGGCGGCGAGGCGGTCAGCGTCCGAGAGCTGCTCGGGGCGGCGTTGGGAAGGTTCAGGCCGCCGTCGTCGATCGTCGCTGATCGTTGGCGGGAGGCGGAGCTGCGCGACGCCCTCGCGGCGGCTGGTGTCCCCAGGGCGGGGTTGTCGCTTCGGGGGGATGGGGTTCCTGGACGGTGCGGCGGATGTGCGGGAGTTCCGGCGGGCCTGTCTTGAGGGCCGGGTTGTGCCGGAGCCTTCGCTGCTAGTCAGGTCGGCGATGGCCGAGGCGCGCGTCGTGATGGATGCCGCCGGTAACGCGAAGCTGAGTAAGGGCGTCGAGGGGGGACGCAGATTGCGCGCCCGCGATGACGCTGCGGCAGCGGCGATCCTCGCGGTCACGGAAGGCTCCAGACGTCAGTCTTCGCTGAGTTCGCGGGGTGTCTATCTGGGGGTCGCGTGAGATGCGGACGTGCATCGTGAAGGGCTGCGACCGTGAGCCGCGTAGCGGCCGGGCGTTGTGGTGCGAGATGCACTACCGGCGGGCGCTTCGGGGGGGCGGACATTGACGCCCCGGTGGGGCGTGGGCCGGCAAGGCCGCGGGAGCCGTGTTGTCTGCCGTGGTGCGAGCGGCTGAGCCGCTCGCACGGTTTGTGCAAACTCCACTACGCGCGACAGTTCCACGGGCGGCGTCTGAACAACCCGGTGCGGTTGCAACGTCCGGGCGCGCAGTGCAGAGAGGACGGCTGTGAGCGCGTCCAGACGCGGCGGGGGTACTGCGACACGTGCTACCGGCGGCACCTACGGCGGGTCAAGCGCACTGGCGGCGAGTGGTGAGCCATGCTCCCCACCGGCTTGATCGGCGCCGCTGGGCTCGAACCCGGAGGCAGAGCCTGGACCGCGACGGCTGGCGCTGTACCGAGTGCGGGCGCGCCGGCCGGCTCGAGGTTCACCACGTGACCCCGTTGTGGCGCGACCCCGGCCAGGATGCCTACGCGCTGGAGGGGCTGGCCGCGTTGTGCCGACGCTGCCATATCGCGGTCACTGCGAGGGAGCGGCTGGAGCGGAACCCGCCGTTGCCTGCAGAGGCGCGTTGGCGAGCGCTGGTTGCCTCTCTACTGGCCGACAGCTAAGGGCTGACATGAGGCTCCGGGCTATGACGCCTGGATCCGGGGTGTCGGATCGTGAGTACGCTCTCGGCCACCGCAGTGCTGTCCAAAATCACCCACCTCCTTAGAAGACTGCGCAGGTCGCAACCGGAACCGACCGGCACATCAGATGGTCCGTCGGAGTGCTGGAAATGCGGATACTTGGTCGTCGACCGTCCAAAAGGGTGGGCGAAGTAGCGGGATTCGATTCATGGAGAACCGATCCTTATGCCGAGTTGGTGGAAGTTGCCTCTTACGATCGGTGCCCTGACTCTGGGAATGAGCAACCGCGTGTCGTGTGCTTTAAGAGTAGGGACGAGATCTTCCTTGTCGATCATCCACCCAAGTATCAGCGGCAGGCATGCTCGGACATTTACCGGAAGCACGACTGTCGTGAGTTTGCGCCCTACGAGCCAGGCTACGCGCCGAAAGAATTCCAGGAGTTCCTGAAGCAGAAGTGGCTTCAGGAGCGAGAGGACCGGCGCGATGATGCCCAGAGGAAGTGGCAGCAAAGACAGAGCTACCAGATGATCGCCGCGATCGTGGCTGTAGGTGTTCTCACCTGGGCTTTGAACAACTTCTTCTGACGAAATTTCGCGGCTGATCCAAACTCGTCAAACACCGGCGGGCCTTCGTCGTGGGCAGACGCCGTTCTGACGGTTTTCGCCTGTCAGTCCAAAACCTCTGCGACAGTTTTAGTCTCATAGGCAAAAACTGGAGGATGCATGACAGCCGGACAGAGACTCGCGTTGGAGCAGAGCAGGGTCAGGCAGCGGCTGAACGATCTGCTGGGCCGGGACGAGCTGTCCGAGGAGGAGCGCAGCGAGCTTGACACGCTGACAGAGCGAGCTCAGGAGGTGGAGGTTGAGCTGCGGGCT
>JAPOVR010000171.1 GCA_026708005.1 Actinomycetes bacterium | reverse complement strand
CCCCAAACTATACCCCAAGCACACCGCCCCGCCCGCGCAAGACCCAACCCACCGGCAGCGACGCGAGACGCTCGCTGCCGCCCACACCCCCCCAGGACAACCACCAGGACACCACCCGGTGGGCCCACAGCCCGACCTCCCACCGAAAAGCCCGCAGCCCGGCAGGCCCCGGCCCGCCCAACAGAACTCGAACCCAGAGGCGCCCGTTGCGAGCACGAACCAAGCCTGATACCAAGACCCCGAAACCAAGAAGGGACAGCGCCCGCACGCAGAGCCGCCCCTCCCCCAGAGCACACCCACCCGCCCCCAAGAGCCCAAGCCCAAAGACACCCAACACCCAACAACACACCACCCCGCCGCTCGCCAGACGGCCACTACACACACCCACAGACACCAAGAGGCGGGACACAAACAGGCGGCGGCCCGGCGCCGGCGACCCGCCGGCCGGGACACCCTCCACCCCAGCGCTGGCCGCGCAACGCAGACTCCCCGCCGCCTCGACCGTGCAAAGAACAGCCGCGGCCGAGCTGACCCGCCGCCACCCGGCCGAGACAGGCGCCGAAACGACACCCGCCGGGTCCCAGCAACAAACGCTCAACCCCCACACCGGACAGGCCGAGCACCACCACAAGCACCCGCGAGCACTCGCCGACACAGACGAAACCGGACCCAGAGACAAGCCCCTCCCATGGACTGGCCGAGAGCACGCAACCAAGCGCTAAACCGGGGATGCAAGACAGCCACGATCACGATCAAACCCGGACTCAACAACCAGCAAACACCGAACCGACCCGGACGGGAACAGACACCCCCAAAAGAACAAAAAGACATAGACAGACAGCGCGACCGCGACCGACAGGCAGAGAGCCGACGATCTCCCACACCGAGACCGAGACGCCAGCCAGGAGAACAACAACCACAATCATCCCCACCCGGCCGCGCCCGAGCGTTCCCCGCAGGCACCCCAAGCCGCCGACGACGGCCACCCCCACACCCTAAGAGGGGTGACGGCGACAGACGACCACACCACCGGGCGGTAACCGACGGCACCACCGGCCCCAGCCCCAGGTTTCCTGACCCGGATTCCCAAAGCCAGACCAGACAGCCCCAGAGACAGCCCCCCGGCGGCGAGCCGGCCGCGCGCGCAACGTCCCAGCCCACGGGCCGCCGCCCGCTCCCGTCTCGCCCCACACAACACGTAGCCCACAACCCGGAATCTGTCAAGGCCTGAGCCCCCGAGAACCACAAAAACCACGGCAACACAGGTCACATGGTGGGGTAAAACAACCACCCAAATGGGGTAACCACCCAACCAGAAACCCCCGAAAACCGCACAAACACACACCCCCCACGTTTCGCCAAACCCTCCTAGGGCTGATGGTGGCGGGCGGTGCTACGGCGGTCCTTGCAGCCTGTACCTGCACGGAGCCACCCGGCGGGATGCCTCAGCCGACGCAGGCGGGTTCCGACCCGGGCAGGGGCTTCCCGTGGTTCAAGGACCCCGCACCGTTCATTGAGCACGACAGCAAGAGCCTAGAGAGCCGGCTGGAGAACATGCAGGGTCTGATTACGCCCAACCGCCTTTTCTTTGTTCGCAACAATTCCGCCAGCTTGAGCCTGGGCGCCTCGGAATGGCGGCTCGCTGTAGAGGGAAACGCGGTTGCGGGGGCGATGGAGCTGACCTACGACGACATCAGAAGTCTGCCGAGCCGCACGCTGACGTGTTACCTGGAGTGCGCCGGCAATCATCGCGCAATGTTCGACCTCGTGAAGGGGCAGAAGGCGTCCGGCACGCAGTGGATGACGGGAGGTGTCAGCAACGGCGAATGGGCCGGCGCTGCGCTGCGGGACGTGCTGACGCTGGCGGGTATTCACGCCAGCGCCGTCAGCGTGCTGCTGGTGGGGCTGGACGCCAAATCGCCGGAGGGGGGCTTCCGCTACGTCCTGCCGGTGGAGAAGGCGATGCATCCGGAGACGCTGCTGGCCTACACGCTCAACGGCGAGACGCTGCCCAAAGACCACGGCTTCCCTCTGCGCGTGCTCGTGCCGGGTTGGGTGGGCAGCGCGAACATCAAGTGGCTTGGGCGCATTGTCGTCTCTTCCGAGCGGATGTGGACGCGCAACAACACCACTTCCTACGTGCTCGTCGGTGACCGGTACCCGCCGCAGGGCGAGTCGCGGGGCGAGCCCGTGACTGTACAAGTGATTAAGAGCGCGCTGGCTCTGCCTTGGCCGGGGGAGCTTGCGGCGGGGCGCCACCGTATCGGCGGCTACGCGCACTCCCCGACGGGCCTGATCTCGCGCGTGGAGTGGAGCGCCGACTCTGGCCGCACCTGGACTGACGCGGAGGTTTCGGGTCGGCAGCCGGACCGCTCCTGGGCGCGGTTCGAGTTCGTCTGGGAAGCGGAGCCGGGCGAGCGCACCATCATGACGCGCGCCACAGACGTCGAGGGCAACACGCAACCCGACTGGGTTCCTTTCAACGAGAGGGGCTACCTGTTCAACCAGCCAGTGCCCCACCCGATACGCGTGACGTAGACCAAACCGCCAACCCAGGCTGGTTCACCACTGAGTGGGTTGAGGGAGGGGGACGCTGTGGCGTGTGGCCGGCACACGCCGGGGCGAGTCGTCACCGGATCGCAGCAGGGCGAGCCAACCTTTAGCCCGGGAGAGATCACTACTGCCTTGTTCTCTGTTGGTGTGTTGGCGGCTGGCTGGGTTGGATGGTCGGGCGGT
>JAPOVR010000037.1 GCA_026708005.1 Actinomycetes bacterium | reverse complement strand
CCAACCCCTGAAACACCCCGCAAACCCCCCGAAAACGCAATGTGCCACTTTCGTGTCACGAAACTGCGGCAACTCTGCCCGGCCATGCCTCCACCTTTCGCGCCCTGCCTCTCGCCTCTGCGCGGTCATGCTCCCGGCTCTGCGCAGCCGCCAAGCCGAATCCGCGCGGCTGCCCCGTCCCAACTCGACGCAGCGATTCTCGCTCGGCGCGGCCATGTCCCCTCCCCGGGTCCCCTCCCCTGGCCATGCCGCCCACAAAACTCGGCCCGGCCCTGCCCCCCTCGCTCGTGCACGACCGCCCATCCAAGTCTGCGCAGCCGCCAAGCCGAATCCGCTCGGCTGCCCCGTGCCCCACTCGCCACGGCCGCCCACCTAGCTCTGCGGCCATTCCGCCAAGCTCGACTTGACACAGGCTGGTCCCCGGCTCCGCGTGTACGCCCGGCCCAACTCTGCGCGACGACGCTACCCGGCCGAAGGGCGAAAGGCCGACCGGCTGAAAGACGGAGGCGGGGCAGTCGCGTGTCGAGGGTGTGTGTACCGGGATCGGCAAGCACACGGCAACTCCGGGGTGGCGGAATGCCGAGGGAGACCCGCGTCAGCGGTCGGGGCCGATACAGCGCGTGAGTGCCCCCCTCAGGAACGCGAGCTCCTCGGGCGTTCCCACGGTGATTCGCAGCGCGTTCGGCGCCCCGAACGGCGCCAGCGGACGCACGATGACGCCCCCCCGAAGCAGCCGGTCGCCGAGCACACCCGCGTCGTCTCCAACGTCGGCATAGACGAAGTTGGCAACGGGTGGCGCAACGCGAAACCCATGCTCGACCAAGAGGTCGTGGAGCACCGCGCGTCCCTCAGCCGTGATCGCGCGCCGCCGTTCGATCTCGTCCACGTCATCGAGGCTCACGAGCGCGGCATCCTGCGCCGGCTGGGCGACGTCGAAGGCATTCTGCACCTTGTGGATCGCCGCGATCACGTCGGCTGGGCCGACCCCATACCCAACGCGTAGCCCGGCAAGCCCGTAGATCTTGGAGAAGGTTCGCAGGACGAGCACCCGCCGCCCGGCGAGAACAGACTCGGCGATCCCGTCCGGGTAGTCGTCCTCTTGGACATACTCGAAGTACGCCTCATCGAGCACCGTCAGCACGTGCTGGGGAACGTGGCGGAAGTAGTCCTCGACCTCGGCACGGCTGACCATCGTGCCCGTGGGGTTATTCGGATTGCAGAGGTAGACGATCCGCGTGCGCTCATTCACCGCCGCGAGCAGCGCCGGCAGATCGTACCGCTCGTCACGGAGCGCAACCGTGCGGGCGATGCCCCCGAGCTTCTTGGCGTCGAGGACGTAGCTCGGGAAGCTCGGCCATCCACAGACGACCTCGTCGCCAGGATCGACCAACGCCAGCGAGATGTACATGATAAAGGCATCGGCGCCCGCGCCGACCGCGACCTGCTCGATACCGACGCCGTGGCGCTCCGCGAGCGCCTCACAAAGCCTGTGCGCACCACTGTCCGGATAGCGGTTGAGGTCGGTCGCGCCTCGTTCGAGCGCGCGGAGGGCAGCCGCCGTCGGCGGAAAGCACCCTTCGTTGGATGCGAGCTTGATGACCCTGCTGAGGCCAAGCTCGCGCTGGACGTCCTCGATCGGTCTGCCGGGCTCGTACGGCACGAGGTCCCGCAGAGCCTCCCGGAAGTGCGATCGAGTCGCGCCGCTGTCGCTCATTGGCGCCCTAGACCTTACCCTGTACCCCATGCGAGAGATCGGGCTCTTTCCGCTTCCGATCGTGCTGCTGCCGACAGAGCTCGTGCCCCTGCATATCTTCGAGCAGCGCTACCGCGAGCTGATCGGACAGTGCTACGAGGAGGACCAGGAGTTCGGTATCCTGCTCGAGGACGATAAGGGGCGCCGGTCGGTTGGGACAACGGCCGCGATCACCGAGATGCTCGCTCGGCTCCCCGACGGCCGCATGAACGTCGTCGTCACGGGCGGCACCCCGTTTGAGGTCGTCGAGCAGACGAGCGGCCACCTCTACGACACAGCTCTGATCGAGCTCCTTGCCGACGAGCCATCAGATCCGTCGGAGGCCGAGGTCAAACGGCTGCTCGACGCATTCTCACGACTTGCCTCGGCTGCTGAGCAGAAGCCAGCCAGCCTGGACGAGAACACCGAAGGGCTCGCGTTTCGGCTCGCAGCCATCGTCGAGCTTGAGGTCGGCGTCAAGCAGAAGCTGCTCGAGCTGCGCTCCGAGCGCAGCCGGATCGTCGCTCTTGCCAAGGTGTTCGAGGCCGCGGCGAGCACGCTTGCCTGGCGCGCGCTCGCGAAGAAGCGCGCACCTGGCAACGGCCGCTTCGAAGGCCCATCGGCCTGATCAGCCGCAGCGCCGCAAGAGACCCCGCGCACCTCCTCGCCATCCACACCCCCGAGTGGAGGAGCCAGGGGGAAGATCGTGGTCCTACGGTCCCCCAGCCTGCCTAGGCATTTGCCGAGCCCTCGCCCAGAGGGAGCGTGCACCATGAGCGTACGCACAAGTGTGAGCAACTACGAGGAATCGCGTAGCGTCTACAAGCCGGCTGCTCCCCGTTCTGCACAAGAGGTGTTGGATCACCTGGACGAACGCTGCCGGAACTTCATCGCCCTCTCGCCCCTCTGTGTTCTGAGCTCTGCCAATGCCGAAGGACAGGCCGACGCCTCACCTCCAGCTGACCTGCCCGGGTTCGTGCAGGTGCTGGACGACAAGACGCTGTTACTTCTCGATCGCCCGGGGAACAACCAGG
>JAPOVR010000022.1 GCA_026708005.1 Actinomycetes bacterium | reverse complement strand
CACATCGCCGCGTCCGGACAGAAACCCCGCTAGACCGTCACACACCGTCCCCACAGGGAAGGCACGTGAAGAGGAACAGGGATACGCCAAAGAGCGACGCCACGCCTGCCCCCACAGGAGAGACACCCCCGAAACGTGGGTCCCAACCGGGTCCGCACACCCCCCGCAAAAACAAGCACCCCCAAGGCAAGATTTTTTCCTGTCCACACCGCAACCCTCACACCAACCCCCCACTCAACTAACTGTGCGCTTTTCTGGGAGAGGGGCGGGCTGCCCTTCACGGCGGCTGGGCGGCTCGTCGCTGCGGCTGGGCAGCTCGTCGCGGCGACGCGGCGAGTCCAAGCAGCCGTACCGTGTTGCAACCACAGGCCTCGACAAGCTTCGCGATCAGGCGAGGGCCGGTCGCCTCTGTGCTTGGGCGAGCAACGCGAGCGAAGCCTACCCCGCGGCCCCCTCCCGCCCAGGCGTGGCCTCACCGCGTAGCTCGCCTACGAGCTCGCGTCGCCGTGGCCCTCCCGCCCGGGCGTGGCCCCTCCACGTGGCTGACCGCGACCGTGTCTTTTCGCAGACCCTCGCGCCCGGGCGTGGCACCACCGATCTCACCAAGACCTCCTCGATCCGTGAATCCGTGCGGCAGTTCACGCGGTCTACACTGGCGAAGGCAACGAGAGCGCAGACTGCCCGGCCGGCTGAAGCGTTCGGAACGACAGGAGGAGGACGCCGTGCTCATGACCACCTCAGACAACGTGGCTGGACAGGAGATTGTCGAGTCGCTCGGGCTCGTGACCGCCAACACCGTCCGCGCTCGCCACGTCGGCCGTGACGTGCTGGCGGGCCTGAAGAACCTCATCGGCGGCGAGATCGTGTCCTACCGCCAGCTCCTGAACAAGGCCCGTGCGGAAGCCCTGCAACGGCTGGAGCAGGAAGCTGAGCAGCTAGGCGCCGACTCCGTGGTGGCGGTGCGCATCAGCGCCGTCTCCGTGGCTGGAGGTGCGGCCGAGATCCTCGCCTATGGCACCGCGGTGAAGCTTCGTTAGCCCCGTGCGTGGCCTGCCGAACGCCTGAGGGCGACCTCCCGCCCGCGCCACGCTAGCCGCCCCACAGGCTGAATCCGGATCGTGCATCCCCCGGCCTGATCGCGTGGTGGGGCAATCGTTCACATAGTGATGCCCGAGCCCCGCGGCCATGGAGATTCTGTTGGACACAGGGGCGGATGCTCACACTCTCAGAGGCAACCCAGCGGGCATGACCGCTGCGGAGTCCGTAGGGCTGCTGGCCCAGACGCAGAAGTCCTGCCATGCCTCCGTGGCGAGAGGGTTTGATGCTGAGAAGCAGGAAGCTCGGGCTCCACCCATGACGCCCGCAGAGTGGACCGGGAACGGACAACCGGCGGCGAAGCCCAGACGGAGCGGACCGACAGGTCGACCATGGCTGGATAGCTCCATGGCTCGATAGCGGCGGCTGGGCGGCGAACCCAAGGAGCGTCGACGTCACGCAAAGCGCTGACCTGATCGGGCGGACGCTGCTGGCGATCAAGCCCAGCGAGAACGTCGCGATCGTCTGCGACGACGACAGCGCGATGGAGATAGTCGACGCGCTCGCCGGCGTCGTAGGCGGCGTCGGTGCCGAGTGCGTCATCCTCCGCCAGCCCTCGCGCCTGCCCGAGCGACAGAACGAGCTGAGTCCGCCCATCACGGCGGCCCTGATCAGACGGACGTGCTGATCGGCCTGACCGGCTCCGGCGGCGCGCCGAGCTATGCCGGTGTCGTCAAGGAAGTGCTCGATGCCAAACGGCTTCGCGCCATGTCGAGATCATGCGCGATCTGGAGACTTTTACGAGCGGCGGTGCGCTTGCCGACTATGAGGCGCTTTACGCCGATGGCAAAGCGCTCGCGGCGCTGTGGGCAGCAGGAGGGATGATGCGCATTACCACGGCTGTAGGCACCGATATCAGGCCGCCGATCACGGCCGACGGCGTCATCGTCGAGTTCGGGTACGCCACCGAGCCGGGGATGGAGGCGGCCTTCCCTGACGGGTAGGTCTCCTCACGTCCGCTCGAAGGCGAAGCGGAGAGCACCATCATGATCGACGGGCCGGGCTCGCTGATCGGGCAGTCGGCGAGCCCGATCCGGGTCGAGGTGCATAAAGGGAGAGCCGTAAGCGTGAGCGGCAGAGGACGGGAGGCAGCGCAGCTCCGTTCGATCAAGGAAACGGTGGCCAACGCCGACAACATCGCTGAGTTCGGCATTGGGCTCAACGGCGCCTGCCGACAAAACGGCCGCTTCGAGGAGGAGAAGAAAGGCCGAGGCAACGTCCACATAGCGCTCGGAGACAACACCTTCTACGGCGGATCGGTCCAGAGCCCGGTGCATCTGGACCTGGTCATCTACCGACCAACCGTTCACCTCGATGATCGCGTACTGGTCGAGGATGGCACGGTGCGCCTCAGCTAGGACACCCGCCCGCGGTCTGCGTTTGCGGAGGCGGGAATCGCTTCCTCGATCGGGGCTCCGTTCGAGGTTGACCGTGACGGCGGCGGGCCTGCGCTCGAAGCGCTGCCGGATGTTCCCGACGCTACCGCTCGAAACCGGTAGATGGCGTATGCCTCCTCACCGATAACCGTGAGAGTGTCCTCGGCGCCGCAGAGGTCCCCCGCGGTTCCAGCCTACACGCGTCGTGTCCCGTGACCTCAACCACAAGCGCTCCCTCGAACCGGCCGCTCATGCTGTACCCCTTCGGGCGCAATGAGCACCGCGCGGTAGGGGAGCAGGTCGTCGCTGAGACGCTGGCGCAGTGTGTGCGTGCTGTGGGCCATCGAAAGAGCCCGCGATTCGGCTCCGCGTGCTCCGCGGAGGATGGCAACCCTCGCAGCCAGGCCCGCGTCTTGCCGGTGCCAGCGCCGGGCAACCCGAGCAGCGGGCCGCTCGTGCGCGACAACCCTCGCTGGCTCGCCGTTGAGGTTGCCTCGCTTGCTCGCCGGTTAGGTTGGAGACGGGCACCTGCTCGACAAACACTTGGTCAGTACGAGAGGTCAGGCAGGACGAAGCGAGCGAAGCTGCTCGAGAATCCGATACGTAATCCCCCAGACGACCAAGCGCTCGCCGTGAACGAGCGGGCGGTATGCGGGAACCGGCTCGGGCACCTCCGGGACCCGCGCGGTCTCGACAGTCAGCTCGGCAAGCGGCACCCAGTACGCAGAGTCAATCTCGGCCGAGAGGACCAGAGCAGGACGTACGTCGAGTAGCGCCACGAAAACCGCGATCGCGAGCTCGTCAGGCCGGCGATGGCGCGCAAGCTCGGTCCCGAGCGGGCCTGCGAGCCGCCCCCAGGCGAGCGGGTCGAACCCGAGCTCCTCCTCGGTCTCGCGCAGCGCGGTGTCGAGGAGGATTGCATCGCCCTCCTCTCGGCGTCCACCGGGGAGACCGATATGCCCCGACCACCTATCCCGCGGGTCTCGCCGGCGCCGAACCAGGAGAAGCGCCTCGTGGTTCAGGCACGCGAGCACCGCTGCTTCGCTCTGCGCCGTGCCGGGAGCGGGATGCTCGCGCCCGGCGAGCGATCGCTCGATAAAGCGCTGGTCCGGAAACGCTGGCGGCACGCGCCGATCGTACGGCGTCTGTGCGCGCTGCGTATGTGGCGGCAACCGTCCTCAGACGGCTGAGGCCGAGCTGACGCCGAGGACTTCCCAGCGGGCTGGACCGCCGCCGTGTCGGCGAGCACCGGATGCCACCTCGACCTCGCCGAGGACGTCGCGCCGAGCCGGACAGCCACCGCGAGGATCGCTCAGCCTCGGGACAGGGACCCCCTCCACCCACACCACCCGGGGAGGGTAGCCGAGAAAGGCGCACAGCTTGCACACGTACTGTCACAGAAGTGTCACGAAACTGCGCAAGCTTGCCCACGCCCCTGGGTCGCTCCAGGGGCCGCTCCAGCTCCCCGCTCAGTCGCTCCCCACGTCCCGTTCAGTCGCTCCGCTCGATGTCGGGCGCACCCCGTCGCTCAGCCCCACCGCCCAGTCGCTCTGCCCGGAACTCAGCCGCGACGCTCCCTGTTCAAGCCGCGGCGCCCGCCGCTCAGTCGCGCCGCTCCCCGCTCAAGCCGCTCCACTCTACGCCCGGCCGCTCCGTCTGACCTTCGGCTGCTTCTCCCGCCGCTCAGTCGCTCCGCCTGGACCTAGCTGCGCCGCTTGACCTGTGCCCGGAGCTCGGCCGCGCCGCTTGGCCGCGCTGCCTGGTCGTGCGCCGGCTGGGACGTGGGCAGAGGCAGGGGCTATCCGTCCACAGAGCGATCCACCGTCATCGACCGTCGGCCCGGCCAGGACTTATGGACGGCCGGGGCCAATAGAGACACGACGTCCCGCGACCCGGCGCACCGACCCTGCGCGACATTCAGCCAGGACCAGGACGGCATGTCAGGGCAACGCCCGCGGTTGACCTCGACGAGAGCGACGAAGCCGCTGCCAGGACGCGAACCCGCCCGGCCCGGCCGGCGGGGGTGACGACCTCCCGACCGCCGCCCGCCCAGGGCGCGAGAGTGCCCCTTGGCCGTGTGCTCTGCGGCCCGCGGAGAGCAGCCAGCGGTATCCAGCCCAGACGCGGGCAGGAAGGAGTCGGCGCGGATGATGCATCTCGCGGCGGCACGGGTCCGGCCTGACGTGAGCAGGAAAGACGAGCTCCCGGGCTGGCTTAGGCACGCCGCCGCCTCCTACGCGTTTGCGGGAAAGCAGGCTGTGCCGCCGCCGCTCGCAGCCTGCCGCCGGGTCCATGGGAAGCAGCGGATGTACGCGGCGAGGCGAGCGAGCTGCAAACCTTCCACCGGTCCATTTCCACCGGTTCACGAGAGCGAACCCTGGGGCGGCCCCGCGCCGACGAAACCGCGGGCCAACCGGCGAGCAACCCTGCCCGTGACGGCTACCCGTTGACCGAGAAGCTGGATGCGGCGTTGATCTCGCGGTTTCGCGAGTAGAAGCCGGTGTTGAGCTGGAGGCCCGTGTAGTGGGCGGTCACCTGGACCGGCTCCGCGTCATGGTCATGGCCGGCCTGGCAGGCATCGATCAGCTCGGCCATCAGGTGGCCGACACCGCCCGCATTCTTGAACTGGTTTCCGCTCGTGCCGATCGCCATGTAGAAGCCGTCGAGGTCAGATCGGTCGAGGATCGGAATCCAGTCATCGGAGACGTCGTAGAGCTCGACCACGCCCTTGCGCTCATTCGGAATCTTCAGGTTGGGCATGCGCCGAGCCAGGCGGTAGACCTGGGCCTCCCACTGCTCCTTGCTGACGGTGCGGTCGAAATCGTCGGGATCCTCCACCCACACCTGCGGATCGCACTCCGGGTCCTCAGATCCGACGAGGATGTGATTGCCGACCTCAGGCCGGAAGTAGATGCCCAAGTCGCCGTCGGAGCCATGATGGCCTGTGTGCTCGTAGTCGAAGTCCTCCGGCGCCGGGACGTGGTGGACCTCGTGGCGAAGCGCCCGGGTCTTGATGCGCATGCCCTCCTCGACGCCGGCCATCCGGTTGAGAACGAACGACCACGGCCCAGCGACGTTCACGACGACAGGTGCGTCGATCGTCTCTCCGCCTGCCAGCGTCACTCCCTGCACCTTCCCGCCTGACTGACGGACCTCCGTGACCGCCTCGTTGAACCGGAACTCGCCCCCCTTCGCCTCGGCCGCGCGCTGCAGATTGTGCGTCGCGAGCTGCGGATCCGAGACGTACCCCGAGCCTGGGGTGAAGATCGCGCCCTCGACCTCGCCTTGGGGCTCTGCCCAGAAGCGCTCATCGTCGGGACGGGTCGGCGGCCAGAAGGCCCCGGTCGCGAACTCCGGCACGCGGCTGCGTATCGTCTCGACGTCCCAGATCTCGTAGGGCACTCCGACAGCGTCGAACTGCTCGACCACCTTGAGGTGGTGGCCGTCCTGCCCCTTGAACAGGACGGTGCCGCACTTGAAGTACCGCGCGAGGCCAAGCTCGTCCTCGACCTCGAGGTAGTTCGCCCAATCATCCCAGTAGAAGAAGTTCTCGTAGGCCATCGCAACGCCGTCGTACGTCGAGTAGTGAGCACGCACGATCGCGCAGGACGCCGCAGTCGGGCCAACGCCCGCGTCGTGCTTCTTGTCGATGTTCAGCGTCGCGTAGCCCCTCTTGGCAAGCTCGAATGCCGTGGCCGCCCCGATGACGCCCGCGCCCACGATGATCGCGTCGTACTGTGTGCTCACTGTCGTCCCTTCAGTCCCTTCAGCTCGTGCCAACCTGCCGCCTTGACGATATCGACAAGGCGCCAGGAGTGCATTCGAAGCCAGAGTAGGCTACGGAATCCCAGCGCCCGCGCCTCCGCCCCACCTGGCCTCAGGGCGCGCGCCCCTCGCCAGCCCAGCCGAGCGGAAGAGGCTCCACCGCGAGCGCACCGTCGAACCCCTCGGGCCACTCGGCTTCGACCCGAAGTACCCGAAACCGCTCCCCCGGCTTGCAGGATGAGGGTCTCGACCGTCCCGACGTGACGCTGCTCGTTCACGATGAATCCGACTCCGACAGGATCGTGGCGCGTATCACGCAGACGGAGCTTCCACAGGCGCCTGCACTCGAACACGGCGGCGCCGTCGACGTCGGTGACAGCATCGACGAGAACCTGCATCCCCGAGACGACGATGATCTCGTAGCGGGCAACCTGCGCCTCCGCGCTGTAGCGAAGCCGTCGCGGTGTCGCTGGCTCGTCGGAACGAAGGAGCACCGAGTAGCTCGGCACGGCGAGACCCTAGCTCGTGCGAAGACGCCGCGAGCGCCGCAGCGAGGTGACCGACGCCCGACGGGTGTTGGCCCACCGCTTCCGGGCGCGCGGCGCCGTTCAGGCGACCGGCGCGGACGCTACGCCGCCGCTACCAGCGGCCGGTGGCGCGTCTTTACGGCGAAGCGCTGCAGATAGACAGGCCCGTCACCGCACAGGTAGTCGACGAGGGCAGGTCCGTACTTCTCGCACGGCACGAGCGTCTTCCAGCTTGCGAGATCATCCGGCCGATGAAAGTCGCCGTTAGCCACCGCGGGCAGCCCGTGCTCGGCAATCCAGGGGTACACCTCGCACTGGTTGAAGAGCTCGAACCGGTCGACGTACTCGGCGAAGTGGCCCGGCTCGTGCCAGAACCGCATGGTCAGATACATGCGCTCGCGGCCGTCCTCCCGTCGAGGCTGTTCAGGCGCCTGCGGGTGCGCAGCGTTGATCGCCGCGCCGTGGGGCCGTGCGTCGGCCATGGCCTAGGCCGCGCCATGCGCAGGCGAGACGAACTCCTGCAGCCCCCCGCGACCGCGTGGAGCGCCAGCGTCGGATCGAGGAGGTTGATCGTGAGCTCGAAACCGGGCATGACAACCATGCCGTACTGGACGATCGCCCGGTCTGCCGCAGCAGCGATCGCATCGATGTACGCAGCGTGCCTCAGCTCGTCAACGGCCCAGAGCGACGAGACCGCTGCGTTGAGGCTCGGGTCGTCCGGGCAGAGAACGTGATCGGTGACGCAGAGCACATCGAAACCCGCCTCGCCGTAGAGATCGACGAGCTCATCGAGGGAGAGCTCACCTCGCTCCAGTCCGTGTGCGCGTGAAGCTGACAGAGCAGGGAGGGTGCGCGGTCGTGATATCAGCAGTGATCATGCACCCACTGTGCCAACTGATAGCGGTGCTGTGGGTATGGATGAAGTGACCAACCGGGTTCGAAATTGTGAACACCGGGCCGCTAGCCGCCCGCTTTGGCGCATTGCGGCTGCCCCGCAGCAGAACGGTGTAGGCAACGCCCGCGATCAGCGCTCCAACCGGCGGCGCAATCAGGTAGATCCAGAGGTCGCCAACCTCGCTCGAGACGAGCGCTGGCCGATCGAGCGGGCCGGGTTCATCGAGGCCCCCGAGACAGGGCCGCCGACGAGCGCGCCCAGCCCAACCGTGGCCCCGATCGCGAGGGCTGCTGCCTCACCGACGGCCTGCGTATCGGTCGCGACCGCCATGATCACCAGCGTCAGGAAGAACGTCAGCACGATCTCCAGGCAAACGACTGCGCGCTCGACCCGCTTGGCGTGTTGGCGCCGAGCGAGGCGACATCCCCGAGCGTGAACCGCAGGACGCCTGCAGCGACCAGCGCGCCCACGACCTGAGCCGCGACGTACGCCGGAACCTGCCTCCACGGGGAGCACCTGGTCAGCGCGAAGGTGACCGTGACCGCCGGGTTGAAGTGCGCGCCCGACACGTGGCCAAGCGCGTACACCATCGCCCCGATGACCAACCCGAAGGCAGCCGCGATGCCGGCTGCTCCAAAGGCGCCTGTCTCGGCCACGACCATGACCGCACCGCAGCCGGCAAAGACGAGCGCGAAGGCACCGATCGCCTCCCCGAGCACAGCTGCGCGCGACACCGCTCGCGATGCTCCCTGTCGCGCCGCCACCATGTGGTGACGCTCTCGTGATCATCTGGTGAACAGCCAGGGACGCCTGATCGCGACCCGGCCGGTGAAGCCGCCGCGTTAGGCCCGTGGTCGCCTGCCGAGACGCGGCCACCGTCCACCCCATCCACGGGGTCGGTCCTGCTGGGAGAGCGTCGAGTGTCTCGGCTGACTGCCTTGGCCAAGCGGGCGGCGTCCCGGAATTGGGGGGATCGGTCCTCTCGAAGGCAGGAGCTCGGGATGCTCGGCGGTCTCTGTCGATTCTGCGGTGCGCCCGGCGTGTCTGTCGTATATGGAGAGTGGCTGGTGAGGCCGCTGGTGGCGGCGCGTGTGGAGTATTCGCTGCTGGAGCGTGGTGTTGCTTGAAGGTGTTGTAGGCGGCGGGCCCGACAGGCGGGCGGGCCGTCCTCCTCCAGACCGTTCTCGTGCTTGCCTGACCAACGTCGCGGGCCGCACAGAAACCGGCGCGGCCATCCGGTTGCCTCTGGGTCGGTCACATGCTCCCGCGTGCTCTCCAGCCGGAGAGGCTGAGAAGCGGCGCGACCCCAAGGCAAGCGCTGGCTTGTGCATCGAGACCACCCGTCTTCTTTCCACGAGCATGGGCCCCACCCAGCGGCGGGGCCCATGCTCGAGACGCGATTGTCTGAGTGGGTTTTCTAGTCGCTCCCGGGTTGTCCGCTCTCTTCCTCAGCTGGAGGGCTCGTTGTTGATCCTGATCTCCCGGATGTTTGCGATGGACTGCTCGATCCAGTTGTCGATCTCGAAATCAAACGCGACGACAGGACGGTTCCCAAACAGGTTCTGCCAATCGGACAGAAGCCGCCAATTGAAGTTTTGAGAATCAGGGTCATAGGTCGCCTGGTTTGCTGGGCAAGGCCCAGGGTCTCCTGAATGCAGCCACGCGTAGGAGTTCGAGTCAATCACGTCTCCGACTGTTCCACGAATAGTCTTCATCACACCCGTTGGGTAGCTGCCCGAGGGGTCGTATCGCAGAAGCTGGGATTCGCTTTGGCGAATTCGAACACCAGCGCGTCTAGAGTCCTATCGCTCATACGGAAAATGACGTCGAGGCGGAGCATGTAACCACTCGTCACATCAGTCATCCAAGAGCCGCTGCGGATGTCGCGGAGTGTTGCCACGCCCGCCTGCTCCGCCGTTATGCGGATGGTGGCCTCATCGCCGGAGACGGCGGCGCCTGTTCCAGTGCTCAGGGAGATCGCAAACCCACCGAGAGCCTCGCTCGACTCGAACCCAATCACGCCTGCCATTCCGTCGCCGTTGCCGTCCCGGACAAGCAGGCTGCTCAAGCTGTCCAAGAGACCCACCGCTACACCTGGAGGCCCCTGAGGGGCCCCGGGGCCCGCCGGGTAAGGAGGACCCGCCGAGCCGGGACCGCCGCCAAGTGCGCCTTGTGGTCCTAGCTGCTCCTGCCCGTCGGCGAAGAAACGGTTGTTGCCGGCGTCACCGCGAAGCATATCGTCGCCGGCGCCGCCGAAGAGACTGTCGTCACCGGCGCCGCCGCGGAGCAAATCGTTGCCGGCGCTACCACGAAGGACATCGTCACCGCCACGGCCGCAGATAACGTCACCGCCGTCGGTGCCGACAAGAACGTCGTCGTCGCTGGTGCCGGTGATCGTGCAGTCACTGGGCGCCGCCGCGGTCGCGTCACTAAAGACCAGCCCAAGCCCAGTTGCCAACGCAAAAACGACGAGGACAGGCCATCGAGTGCTGCCCCGCACAGCACGCCTGTACGACCCCTACGCTCCTGACTCATGCTCATATCTCCATCCCCTCTCCTCCACGCCGCTTCCGCCCTACGCGAGAGCGAGTACAGGCGCGACCATCTCCAGGTGCGTTCGCTCTTGCCCGCCTCGCACCCAGCCAGGGCCTCAACCAGCCGCCCTGCCCTGGCGGTATTGCTCGATAGCTGCTAAGGCTGAGAAGGAAGAAGAGTGACCACGCTGATCAGGGCAAGTACGAAAACATAAGTGTGGAAACATTCTACACCTAAAACGGTGGCAGCCTATGAGCGCCCCGAAAGGGTAGTCGAGTAGCTCGCCTAGCTGTTGTTTCCAAGGAGGTTGCTCAGGTGGTTGGCTGGTGTTGTGGCTTTGATGCCGGCATGGGGCCGGTGGTGGTTTTACCAGTGGAGCCAGGGGGTCATGTCGGCGGTGCGTTCGGTTGATTTGTGATAGGGCTTGGCTTAGAGCCATTCGCGCAGGGCGGACTGGATGAAGCGTTCGGCTTTGTCGTTCGTGCGCGGGCGATAGGGCTTGGTGGTGAGGTGTTGGGCATCGATCTCAACGAGGGCGGCCTTGAAGTCACGGCTGTTGGTGTAGGCGTTGTCGGTCATGACCCGTTCGATGGGGACGCTGGGCGTGGCGAACCATTGCACGGCGCAGCTGGGGGAAAGAGGCGCAGGTTTGTCCGCGCTCGCCCGGCGAGGGGTCTCGGTGTAGGCAAGCCTGGAGGTGTCGTCGACGGCGACGTGCAGGAGTACTCCCAGCCGTTGGGGCGCTTGCGGTCTTTGCGCTCGCCGGTGATGCGGCGCCCTGCTTCCGGTGATTCTGCCGAGCTTTTTGATGTCGACCTAGGGGGCAGCTTCGCCGGGCCGGGCGCGCTGGTAGCGGATCACCGGGGCCGAGGGATCGAGCGCTGTCAGGCGTCCGAGAGCCGAGACGCCGCCATGTCAGGCCGACGCTCAAGGGTCGGCACGCCGAGGGCGCGGGGGATACGCGGCCCGGCCGGGCGCGAACGCCTGAGAGCGTTCCGGTCTCGCCGGCCAGGTGTGGCGCCAGACGATGGGGCGAGCGGTGCGACACCCGGGTTGCGGTCGGCCAGCGCCGGGGGGTCGCCGCTGCGATAGCGTGCCAGCCACTTGTAGGCGGTACGCACCGAGATTCCGCCGGCCTGGGCGGCCATTGGCGACCCGCCAACCCTGGTCACGGACGCGATAGCAGAGAAGGTATCGACCACGGATGGTCAAGCGAGCATTCTTATGGACGTTTATAGCAACGACGCCTAGCAGCGAGTGGCGCCGAGGGTGTGGTCGACAGCTTGCGCTGCGGCCAGACTGGACACGCCAAGTGTCTCAATCCTGCCGGAGGAGTCCCTCGCCGAGGTGCAGGGGAGGCCTCAACGCAGCCTTGCCGTCGAGCTGCTTGCAGGAGCTGCTGAAATGAGAGCCTGCCACGTGCCGGCGGAAGAACGTCGTCCAGCCCACTCGTTCGCTCAGATGCTCAAGCAGACGCTGCGCCGCTACCGGAACTGCGCGGCCGAGGCCGCATGGGGGCACGCTGGTCGTGTCCGGTGCTCGGGTGGGACGTGGTTGGGGGCTGGCTCGACCGACGCAGGATCAGGACACGCACCTGGGCGCAGCGTTGGATTGCAGCATGCAGCTACAAGCACCCACAAGAAGCGATGCTCTGGAAACTCCTGAAACTGAAGACGGGAGCGACGGGACTCGAACCCGCGACCTCCGGCGTGACAGGCCGGCGTTCTAACCAACTGAACTACGCCCCCCCTGAGCGCAGATCGCATTGTAGCGGTGCGCGCCGGCCGCGCCCTGCTCGCACCCAACCCTAGAATGCGCTGGCGTGAGCCCACCGGATCCGACGCAAGACGGTAGGCCCAAGCTCAGGGTCGACCCTGACGTTGCCTGGCTCGGGATGCCTGACGAGGCCGACCTCCCGGAGGACATCCGGGGGCTGTTCGGCCGCGCGCGCGAGAAGCTCGGTCACGTGCCCAACGTCTTCCGCCTGCTCGCCCTGCGCCCCGAGCACCTCCGCCGCTGGAGGGCTCTCTACGACGAGCTGATGCGAGGCGAGTCGGGGCTGACGCTCGCGCAGCGAGAGATGATCGCGGTCGTCGTCTCGATCGAGAACCGCTGCCCGTACTGACTCACGGTTCACGCTGCCGCGTTGCGGGAGCTCACCGGCGATCCGATCCTCGTGGATCTGCTGATGATCAACTACCGCCACGCGAAGCTCCCCGAGCGGGAGCGCCGCCTGCTCGACTTCGTCGTGAAGCTGACGCACACCTCGTACGCGTGCAGCGAGGACGACGTCGACGCCCTGCGACGCGATGGCTGGAGCGACGAGGACATCATGGACATCGTCGAGGTAACGGCCATGTTTGCCTTCCAGAACCGCCTCGCCAACGCGTTCGGCTGGACTCCGAACACCGAAGCGCACAGTCACGCCCGCTAGCCCGCCTCCACCAAGACGCCTCCCCGGATTCGTTGGGCTCCAGGGCCGGGGCCCCCGCGAGAGTCGGCCGGGCAGGCTCCCTTCCATCGCCGCTGAGCGCGCCACGGGACGTTCGCACAGGAGCGGGCCGTATCATGCCCGTGTGATCGACCTGCGCACCGACACGGTGACGCAACCGAGCGCTGGGATGCGCGAGGCGATGGCCTGCGCGCATGTCGGCGACGAGCAGAAGCAGGAAGATCCGACTGTGCTGGCGTTACAGGATCGCGCCGCAGCCCTACTTGGGCAGGAGCGGGCGGTCTTCGTGCCGACGGCGACCATGGCCAACCAGATCGCGCTGCAGGCTGCGGCACGGCCCGGCGAGGAGATCATCGCTGAGGCGCAGGCGCACGTCTTGCGAGCGGAGGCGGGCGGCCCGGCTGCCAACTCCGGGCTGACGGCCAAACGCATCCAGGGAGACCGGGGCATCTTCGGCGCCGAGGCGCTGCGTGCGTCGATCAGTCCTGACGATCCGCACGTGCCGATCTCTCGTGTCGTCAGTGTAGAGAACACGCATAACGGTGGTGGCGGATCGGTCTGGCTGCTCGAGCGTATCCAGGAGGTGGCTCTCGAGGCCCGTCAGCTCCGGCTCCACCTGCATCTCGACGGCGCACGCCTCATGAACGCCGTCGTCTCCTCAGGTACGTCCGCGGCCGACTACGGTGCGCCGTTCGACACGGTGACCCTGTGCTTCTCGAAGGGGCTCGGCTGTCCGCTGGGAGCCGTGCTGGCCTGCTCGGAGGCGCTCTGGGAACGCGTCTGGCGCCTGAAGTTCCTGTTCGGCGGCGCGATGCGCCAGGCCGGCATCGTCGCAGCCGCCTGCCTTCATGCGCTCGACCACAACGTCGAGCGTCTCGCGCAGGATCACGCACGCGCCCGTCGGCTCGCGGAGGGCTGGGCCAGCGCCGGCCTGCCCGTGCGCCCCGCCCTCGTCGAGTCGAACTTCGTGATGATCGAGTGCGCGGACTTCGCCCTCGACCGCGAGCAGGTGCGCTCACGTCTGGCGGCGGCAGGTGTCCTCGTGTCGGCGGCCGCTCAGAAGGACGAGCTGAGAGCCGTGACCCATCTCGATATCACCGACGAGGACATCGACTGTGCCATTGACGCCGCCTCCTTGCTGACGGCGGCCGCCGCTCCCTCCGGAAACTCGCAGTGAAGCAGCACGCGCTGGCGCGCGCGGTGATCGTTCGCGACGAATGTGTCCTGCTCATCCAGCGAAGCGAGAGCGAGGAGCTTGCGCCCGGACGGTGGCAGTGTCCAGCCGGCACGCAGGAGACCGGCGAGACGATCGAGGAGACGCTCGCGCGGGAGGTGCATGAGGAGACCGGCCTCGTCGTCACCGCTCGTCGTCCACTCGGCAAGACCGTGAGCGTGCTCAGCCGCGGCGGGGTCAAGCACGAATGGACGCAGCACGACTTCCTCGCCGAGGCGCGCGGTCACAGTGTGGCGCTCAGCGAGGAGCACCAGGCCTTCGAGTGGAAGCCGATTGGCGAGGCGGCCCGACAGGGCGACCTCACGCCGGAGGCACGGACAGCGCTCCGGCGCGCGATCGCGGCGATCCGAAGCGGCGGCGGCCTCGACTAGGTCACGCACCGGCTACCCGGGCGAGGCTGCGGCGGTCGTCTTCCTGACGACTGCCGTGTTCTTCTGGGGCACGGCCTTTCGCGCAACGCTGATCGGAACAGAGCATGCCCCGGCGCTGACGTTCACGGCGCTCCGCGCTGCTCCGGCGGCGCTAGTGCTCGTCGCGGCCGCGCTCGTCATGGGCGCGAAGCTCCCCCGCGGCCGAATCTGGTTTTGGGCCGTAGTCACCGGCCTGGTAATGATCGCCTTTCCGCTGATCGCCCTCGCCGAGAGCGTGACCCGCGCCGGTGCCGGCAACGCTGCTGTGCTAGCCAACACTGCGCCGTTCTTCGTCCTCATCCTCAGTCGGTTGTTCCTCGGCGAGCGAGCCTCCCCGCTTGCGATCGCCGGACTCGGTGTCGGATTCGCCGGTGTCGTCGTGATGGTCTCATCGCAGCTCGGTGGCGTTGACGAGTCTGCCGAGCTCGCCTTCGGCATGGCGCTCGCGCTCGCCTCCGCAGGGGCGTGGGGCGTCGGGATCCTGATCATGAAGCAGCTGATGGAACGCGATGCCTCGCTCGATGTTGTCGGCCTCACCGCAAGCCAGTACGTGATCGGAGCGCTCGCATGTGTCGCCGTCGCCCTCGTGGTTGACTCTCCGAGCGACACCGACTGGTCGGCCAGCGCCCTCTGGGGCTCGATCGCCTGGGTCGCGATCGGAAGCTCGGCGATTGCGCAGCTTGCCTTCTACGCCGGGCTGCGCCGGTTGCCAGCCAACCGCGCCGCCGTCTGGAGCTTCCTCGCGCCGGTTGTGGCCGTGCTCGTCGAGGTCGCACGCGGCGACACGCCGGAGCCCATCGTCCTTGCAGGAATGGTGCTTGCGATCGCGGGCGTCGCAATCGTCAACCTTGCTCGCATCGAGTTGCGCCGCTGACTGAGCAAGGCCTCGCCGAGCCATCTGTTCGCAGGCAGCCGAGGCGTTGAGCGCCCTCGATCTCGACACCGAGACGACGCTTCGTCGAGGCCCCCTCGGAGGCTGAGGATGCCGAAGACGACCGGGTGCGAAGAGGCCAAGGTGTTCGGCTTCGGCGACGCGGCCCCAGGTGCAACGGGGCGTGGGTGTTCAGCTTCGCCGCCGCGGCCGCAGGCGCGAGTGTCGAGGGCGATCGGCCGTGAGGGGTGCTGGTGGAGCCGACCACCGGCAGCCGCTCGCGCGCGACCTCTCCGACCGGGGCCCCAGGCGCGAGTGGGGCTGACGGTGGGACTGCCGCGACCTCGTGATGTCCCTCGCGCAACCCAGACGCGGGTGGGGCCGATGGCCTGAGAGGCGGCGGTTCGCCGGTCAAGCACCGCGTCCCAGGCACGGGTGGGGCCGACCTGATCGTCAGATCAAATAGCCGCTGATCATTCCGCGCCCTGGGCACGGGTGGGGCCGACCGTCGTGCGGAGGCTGCCGAAGCGGGGCAGGCGTTCGGGCATGAGCTCCTCCACCGCAGGCTCATCGTGCGAAGGCTGCCAAAGCGGAGGGCGGGCGTTTCCGGCGATTGTTGTGCGCCGCTCGGGCGCGTGGGCCTGCGCGGAGAACAACCGCTTGAGTCGCCCCTGCTTGTGCCCTCGGCAGGCGACGCAGGGCGGTCGCGTAGGCGGTCGCAGCGGGCAGCTGGGGCGCGCAGAGCGGCGAGCGATCGTGCCGGCGGTCGCGCTGGCGGTGCGGGTGGCCGGGGCGGTCGTGCCACGCGGGCGCTTCGGGACGGCGGTGCGGGTGCTCGGGACGGCGGTGCGGATGGTCGGGGCGGTCGTGCTGGCGAGCCGGGACAGTCCTGCAGGGGCGCGGGGCGAGCGGCGCAGCCACGAAACACGGGCGAGCAGCGCAGCGGCCAAGGCGGCCGTACAGGCGATGCAGAATCGGCGCAGTCTCGCGACACTCCTGTGACAAATCAACGACTCGGCTGGCTACCCTCCCCCCGGTGGTGGGTGGGAGGCGGGCTGCCCTTCCAGCGCTGCGGCGGCGTTCCTCGCGCTGCGGCGGCGTTTCGCGGCGCCGCGGTCACCCGCTCGGCGGCGGCGTCTCACTGCGCTGCGGCGACCCCGCTCGCTGAGCGGAAGCAGTGCACGCAGCCTTTGGCGCCACCCAGCGAAGCGCCTGAGCCAACCCGAGCGCCCACAGCACCCCGGGCGCCTCCAATCCCCACTGTCTGGCTGACTCTGCTGCAGCAGCGAGCGCTGTTGCCAACCACCGCAGCGGCGGCTTGATCTCCCCTGACCCACAGCGCGGTCGCGAACCGCCGCAAGAGCGGTCAAACCGTCCGGACCGCACAGCCCGGCCAAGCGCCCCAGCGAGAGTCCGTCCCACGACGCGCGGCGCCGAGATGAGCCCGCTCCACCACCTGAGGACGACGGTTACGGGCAGAAGCGTCCGCGCCCTGATCGAGCCGATCGGGAGACCAGCGAGCTTCGTCCCGACCCGGATGAGGCCGACGAGGTCAGTCGGTGGACAGAGCGCTCCGCCCTGCGAGCAATCCCAGTCCGAGCGCCGAGAGCAGCCCGTTGCCGGCAAGGTAGCCGGCCGCGCCATGACCGGAGATCCCGGCCGCTGAGCCTCCTGCCGCAAAGAGCCCGGGGATCGGCACGCCCTGGCTGAGCACGCGCGCGCGCCCATCCACGCAAAGCCCGCCCTGCGTGTGGAAGAGCGCGCCGGTCACGCGAACGGCGCGATAGGGAGGCGCGAGCGGAGCTGCCCAGTCGCTGCGCCCGAACTCGTCCGCCGTCCCTGCCCGAGCTGCTGCCGCGGATCGCTCGAGCGTCGCCGCCAGGACCGCTGTGGGCGCCCCGATGAGGTGGGCAAGCTGCTCGATCCCGTCGGCAGCGAGCACCGCCCCGGCCTCAAGACAGCGCTGGTAGTCGGCGAAGGGCCGGCAGAGATCGTCGATCCGTTCGTCGTACACCATCCAGGCCTTGCCGCCGGGCTGCTCGAGCACCGGCCGTGCAAGCTCCGAGTAGCCGGACGACTCGTCGGCGAAACGATCGCCAGCTCGATTCACGAGCACCCCACCGTGGATAACCGCGGCCCAGGTCAGCAGGACACCGTGGGGGTGCGCCACCGATCCATGCCCCTGGTAGGCGTCGAGATAGGCCAGATCGGCTTCGAACAGCTCGCCGAGGGCGAGCGCGTCGCCCGTGCTTCCCTCCCCGCCGAAGTACAGGCCGCCGGCAATCTCAGGACAGTGCTGACCCACGAGGTCCGGGCTTGCCCCGAAGCCGTTCGTGGCCAGGATGACCGAGCGCGCGCCCACCTCTTCTCGCTCACCGCTCGGCCGCTCGACGGTTGCGCCCGTGACGCCGTCAGCGGCGTTGCCGCTGACATCGACGAGGCGGGCCGGGCAGCCGAGCAGCACGTTGTCCAGCCGCCCAATAGCGGCCAGCAGGTGCTCATGCAGCGTGCTGCCAGCTCGATCGGGCACCGAGTGACAGCGATGCCGGGAGTGGCCCGCGTAGTTGAAATCCGTGACCAGCCCAAGCGGGATACGCCACCTGTCCTCGAGCCAATGCACGAGCTGCGCTGCGACGTTGACGAGCGCCGTGGCAACGACGCGGTCGGCGGCATCGTGGGTCTTGCGCATCACGTCGCTCAGGAAGAGCTGAGGATCGTCGTCGATACCCGCGGCGGCCTGCTGCCGAGTGCCCGCAGCCGGCACCATCGACGTGCTCATGGCCGTGTTCGAGTCTTCGCGAAACGTCTCGCGCGCCTCCACCAGCACCACGGAGAGGCCGCGCTCGGCCGCCGCAAGCGCCGCCGTTAGGCCCGCGCCGCCGGCGCCGGCAACCACGACGTCCGCAAACAGATCTGGCTCGTGAGCAGCAGGCACGGTCTGATCGGGGATCGTACGACAGCGCGAGACGGGCGGCTCACGATCGTTCTCCACGAATCTCATGCGTCTCGACCGCCACTCCCGGCAACGATGCCGCGAGCCCGCTTGCCGTCGCGCCATGGCGCCACTGAGCTCTGCCGTGGGAGCTTGGGGCAGCTTGCCGGCGACGAGCGCGCGGTGGAAGCCGGCTGGTCTGGCGCGCTCCATACTCGGGCAGTCGCGTCGTGGAGTCGGCGCTCTGACCGAGAGCACAGATGCGCGATCATCAATCGGGCCGCGCACCGGTTACCGTAGGCCGGCATGGACCGATCGGCCGTGAGACGGATGGCATGGTTGCGCACGCTCGCGATTGCTCTCGCCGCCCTTGGGCTCCTCGCGTGCGGCAACGATGGCGAGAGCGAAACGGCCGCGCCGAGCCCAAACACTGCCACGACCTCAACCGGCGAGCCCGCACCCACATCGCCCCCTACTCCGGAGGCAACCGGCACACGGACCGAGCCAACCCTGCCGCCGGCTGGCCCAGCAGCGGCCCCTCCAGCGGCGTCTGCTCCAGCGGCATCCGTAGCATCATCCGAAGTGCGTGAGACCGCGGAGCTGCCGCCTCCCCCACAGGTCCACAGCGAACCGGCTGCTGGGACAAGCACCTTTGACAGCATCCCTGAGCTCGTCCGTGTCACCCAGCCGACGATCGTCACCGTCCTCGTTGAGTCGCCGTTCGGCCCCGGAGGCGGAAGCGGCGTGATCTGGAGCGCCGACGGCCACATCGTCACCAACAACCACGTCATCGAAGGTGTGGACAGCGTCGAGGTTGCCCTCGCCACGGGTGAGAAGCTCGAAGCCACCGTGGTGGCCGCCGACGTCTGGACCGACCTCGCGGTGCTGCGCGTCCAACGAGACCGTCTCCCAACCGCCGTGTTCGCCGAGGCACTGCCCGAGGTGGGGGAGCTCGCGATCGCAATGGGCAGCCCGCTCGGGTTCGAGAACTCGGTCACAGCCGGAATCGTCTCTGGCCTGCACCGAAACATTCCCTCGGGCAGCTTCACCCCGGCGCTCGTCGATCTCATTCAGACCGACGCACCAATCTCGCCGGGCAACTCGGGCGGTGCACTCGTCGGCGCTGACGGGACCGTGATCGGAATCAACGTCGCCTACCTTCCGCCGCAGGCGGGCTCCGTCTCGATTGGGTTCGCGATCCCCTCACCTACGGTGCTGCGGATCGTGCCCCAGCTCCTCCAGACCGGGAAGGTGAGGCACGCGTTTCTCGGCGTCAGCACACAGGACCTCACGCCGGCGCTGGCGGCGGAGTTCGGGTTGGCGGTGACTGAGGGCGTGCTGGTGGGTCATGTGGTAACTGACTCTGGCGCCGAGCACGCTGGCCTGCTTCCCGGTGACGTCATGGTCGAGATCGACGGTCAGCCTGTGCGATCCGTCGAGGACTTCCTCTCTGGGCTTCGCAGCCACGAGCCAGGTGAGAAGCTCGTGATCGACATCGTCCGAGGCGAGACCAGGATCGAGTTGACTGCGACGTTGACCGACCGACCTGAGGAGTAGACGGGCACCGGGATCAGGCTGCGCCGCGCTCGTGTTCCCGCTGGCAGGCAGGCTGGGAACTCCCGCGGTGTAGACATCGAGCCGACTGCCTGCGGTACAACGTGACTCCCGTGTCTGGCCAGCGAGAGCTCTACTTCGCGAACCTCTCGTATCCTGAGGTCGAGCGAGCACTCGACAGCTCGCGGGAACCAGTTCTGCTCCTGCCAGTGGGCGCAACGGAGCCCCACGGACCACACGCACCGCTGAGCGCGGACGCGATCATCTCGATCGGCATGTGCGAGCGGGCGGCCGCGGTTCTCCAAGACGACCCCGCGCTCCGCCCGCTGATCCTGCCGCCCGTTCCGTACGGCGTGACGCGCTACGCAGCCGCCTTCCCAGGCGCCGTGCACGTCAACGAGGGCACGCTGTACGCGATCATCGTCGACGTCTGTACATCGTTGGCCGAACAGCGCTTCCGCAACATCGTCATCGTGAACAACCACTTCGAGCCCGCGCACGTCGGGACGCTCCATCGCGCCATCGACGATGTCCACGAGAGCACCCGTGCGCGCATCGGCTACCTCGACCTCACGCGGCAGGAGCGAGCGCGGCGCCTGACGCCGGAGTTCCAGCGCGGCGAGTCGCGCGCCGATAAGTACGAGACGTCGCTCCTTCTCGCCGAGCGCCCCGAGCTGATCGACCAAGCCACGATGCGCGAGCTCCCCGCTGTGCCGATTAACCTCGCGGCGAGCATCGCTACGGGGAAGAGCGACTTCCCGAGCATCGGCCTCGAGCGCGCCTACGCAGGCTCGCCCGCGGGGGCTACCGCCGAGCACGGCGAGGAGATCTTCGGCACGCTCGTCGCCATGCTGATCGAGGTCGTGCGGGAGCTGGTCGCAGGCGGCGACGGTCGCGACGAACCTGGCCTCTTCGGCCGCGTCTAATTCAGCCGCTCGACGGGGCCCCCCACGCCTTCACCCGCTATCGGGCGTAGGGGAGAGAAGCGCGCGCGGGGCGCGCAGAGTGATGCGGCACACGCGACAGAGAGCAACGAATCCGCTGTACCCATTCACCCAACCACGAACTGGTAATCCGGCAATCCGGCCCGGCCACCGGCCGCCCCATCCGCTCCGCCGCACCCATCTCCCCACCCAGCCGCCCCGGCAATCCGCCTGCATCCAGCCGCTCCGACAAGCGGCTCAATCCCCCCGACACATGCCCGCACCGAGCGACCGCAGCCACGACCGCGCCGGCTTGCGCTTACGGCCTGCGGCGTCGGGTAGGCTCGCGCCGTCCGTGACCGGTGTCCACAAGAGGAGGGTGCGCTCTGCTAGTTGAGGTCGACTCGGTGACGTCCGAGATCATCCGCCACAGGCTCCTCAACGTCATGGACGAGGCGATCATCGCCCTGGAGAACGTCTCGGGTTCGCCAATCACCAACGAGGGCCATGACCTGATGGTCTCCCTCTACAAGTCTGATGGGGGTCTCATGGTGGGTGGCGTCGGGTTCCTCCACCACCTGACAAGCGCCGCCCAGGCTGTGAAGCACGTGATTGGCAGCTTCTCCCGTGACCCGGGCATCCATGAGGACGACGTCTTCTTCTTCAACGACTCCTATACCGCGGCGCTGCACCCACCGGACGTCTACCTGATCTCGCCGATCCACTTCGACGGTCGCCTGACCGGCTTCGTCGCCAACTTCGTCCATGTGACCGACATCGGCGCCATCGACCCGGGCGGCTTCTCACCAAACGCCCGCGATAACTACCAGGAGGGCTTCCAGACGAAGGGATTGAAGATCGTCGAGCGGGGCAAGATCCGCAGAGACGTCCTCGACACGTTCCTGAACCTCGTGCGCGACCCAGGCATGACCGCGCTCGACCTGAAGTCGCAGCTTGCTGCCAACCACGTCGCCAAGGAGCGCATGGCGCGCCTCTACGACGATTACGGCATCGAGGCCGTCGAGGCCGTCTCCGAGACCCTGATCGATCAGTCGGAACAGCTCATACGGGAGCGCCTCTCGGAGCTTTCCGACGGGCGCTGGCAGGCTAGGGAGTATGTCGACATGCCGGGCGCCAACTGCACTGTCCAGGCGACGGCGATCAAGGAGGGCGACCGGCTCACGTATGACTTCACGGGCTCGAGCGACCAGGTCGAGCTCGGCATCAACTGCTGCTACTGGGCGACGTGGGGCGGCATGTTCGCCCCCATCTTCCCGCTGCTCGCATGGGACGTCACCTGGAACGAGGGCGTCACGCGACCGATCTCGCTGATCGCTCCGCGCGGTAGCGTCGTCAACTGCATCCGGCCGGCGCCTATCTCGATCGCGACGGTCGGAACGATCCAGATCGTCAACAACCTCTCGACGATTCTTCTCAGCAAGATGCTCGGCGCGAGCCCACGCTACCGCCACCGCGCAACTGCCGTCTGGCACGGCAGCCACGCTCACCTCGAGACGCACGGGCTCGACGACGCCGGCGACTTCTATGTGGCGCCGCTCACCGACACCTTCTGCGGCGCTGCCGGCGCACGTGCGTTCCGGGATGGCGTCGACCTCGGCGGCGAGATTCCGAACGTCGTTTCCCGCTGGGCAAACGTCGAGAGCCAGGAGCTGCACACGCCGCTCGTCTACCTCTACCGGCGCGCCGTCCCTGACTCCGGAGGGCCCGGCAAGTTCCGCGGCGGCGTCTGCCACGAGTACGCGTTTGCACCGAACCGAACCGGCGGGAACCCGATGGGGTTGACGCTGTTCGGCAAGGGAACCCGGGCGCCGATGAGCCTCGGCATCTTCGGCGGCTACCCCGGCTGCAACGTCGGGTACACGACGTTTCGTGACGCGAACCTCGCTGCGCTGCCGAGCCGCCTCGATGAGACCACCGGCTCCTCGAGGGAGGACTGCTTCTGGGGATCGGTCGAGCTCGAGCCAGGCGACATCCAGTACGTGCGCTTCATGGGAGGCGGCGGCTATGGCGACCCAATCGACCGCGACCCAACGCTCGTGCTCGATGACGTTGCGCGCGGTCTTGTCACCCGCAGCGCGGCCAGCCGGATCTACGGGGTCAGCCTCGCACCCGACGGAACATCGGTCGACACGGAGTCAACCGACCGCCGGCGGCTGGAGATCCGTCGCGAGCGCGCAGGGGCCGAGATGGACCCACACTGCGGCCGCAGAGCCGACGTGCCGCCCAGCGGGCGGCCGCTCGGCGAATACCTCCAGCTCACCCTCACCGATGAGACGCAGTGCACGTGGTGTGCAGCGATCGTGGCCCCCGCGAGCGAGGACTGGAAGCGACATGCGGTCTCACGCCGTCTACCGGGTGCCGCTGCTGGGCCGCATCGCGCGGCCGCCGACGAGTTCTTCCTGGTGGAGGCCATCTGTGGGTCGTGCGGGACGCTGCTCGACACCGATCTCGTGCTGGGCGACGATCCGCCCCTGCACGACCGTCTCACCGTGTCGTGACGCGCGGTGCACAGGCCAGCCGGGGCAAAGAACCCGCCTCCGACGAGAGCCTCTCCGAGGCCTTCAACATCACCGCGCACTTTCTGGAGCGAAACGTCGAAGTCGGCTGCGGCGAGCGGATCGCGCTCGTCTGCGACGACCCCGAAGACGGGGCCTCGCAGATCACCTACCTCGACCTGACGCACCAGATCAACCGGGCCGGTCACGTCCTCAGGGAACTTGGCGTCCGGCGCGAGGAGCGCGTCCTCCTCGCTCTCGCCGACGGCGTCGACTTCGTCGCCTGCTGGTTCGCAATCCTCAAGATCGGCGCCGTTGTTGCCGAGGTCTACACGTTCCTCAAGCCTGAGGACTACACCTACTACATCAACTACACACGCGCAGGCATCGTCATCGCCGACGCCTCGACGCTCCCGAAGCTGCGCGCCGTTCGGGCCGACTGCCCGACGCTGCACACGATCCTCGTCGCCGGGTCCGCAACGGATCTCGGCTCCGGCGAGGAGTCGCTCGCCGAGCTGACATGGTCCGCACCCACCCAGCTGAAGACGGCGCCGACGAGCCGAGACGATATCGCGCTGTGGAAGTTCACAACGGGATCAACAGGTGCCCCCAAGGCTGCCGTCCACTGCCATCACGACCCGCTTGTATCCCACGAGGCCTACGCTTTGGGCGTGCTCGGTCTGGACGAGAGCGACCGGGTGCTGCCCGTGCCGAAGCTGTTCTTCGGCTACGCGAGGGATCTCACAGCCCTCTTCAACCTCGGAGCCGGCGGCGCCGGCATCGTCTTCCCCGACCGAACCACGCCGGAGCGTCTCTTCGAGCTGATCGACCGGCACCGCCCGACCGTGCTCGTGCAGGTTCCGACCATGATGAGCGCGATGGTCAGCCATCCAGACGCACACCGGCACGATCTTTCGTGCGTGCGGCTGGCAGTCTCGTCAGGCGAGACGTTGCCGGACGAGCTGCACCGCCGGTGGATCGAGACGTTCGGGGTGGAGGTCGTCGAGGGCGTCGGCTCTTCAGAGCTGTACCACATCTACATCTCGAACCGGCCGGGGGAGACCCGGCTTGGCAGCGCAGGACGACTGGTCTCCGGCTACACGGCCAGCCTCCTCGACGTCGACGGCGACGCCGTCCCCGCCGGAGAGCCCGGCGAGCTGTGGGTCGGCGGGGAGAGCGCAGCCCTCTTCTACTGGAACGATCGCCTCGCATCGAAGCACACCTTCGTTGGCGACCAGGTGCGAACAGGTGACCTCTTCGCCCAAGACGAGGAGGGGTACTTCTCCTACCGCGGGCGCACCGACGACCTGCTCAAGGTCGGCGGCATCTGGGTGGCGCCGGTCGAGATCGAAGCCTGCCTGCTAGCGCATCCAGGAGTCGAAGAGTGCGCCGTCGGCCCCTACACCGAGCGTGGCCTGGCTCTGCCGCTTGCCTACGTCGTTCGAGCCGAAGACCACAAGCAGCTCGATGCGGCAGACGTCGTCGCGTTCGTGCGAGCGCGACTCTCGCCGCACAAGGCGCCGCACAGTGTGGTGTTCATCGACGAGCTTCCGAAGACCGCCTCCGGCAAGATCGACCGGCGAGCGCTCGAGCGGGTCGCAAACCAGGAGCCATGAGCACACGCGACATCGTCGTTGGCGTCGACATCGGAGGCACGTGCACCGACTGCGTGGTCGTTGACGCGACCGGCGCTCCGACGCTCGCGAAGGCGTTCTCGACGCCGCCGGATTTCTCGGAGGGAATCCTCGAGGTGCTCTCGCTGGCAGCATCGTCCTCTGGGACAACGCTGGAGGACCTCCTAGCGCGCATCCGGCTCTTCCTGCACTCGACGACCGTCGCGGAGAACGCGGTCGTCGATGGGACGCTCGCGCGAGCAGGTCTCGTCACGACGCGCGGCTTCGAGGACACGCTGTTCGCCACACGAGGAGGCTACGGCCGCTGGTCGGGTCTCACCGAGGACGAGAAGCGCAACCCAATCGACACCGACAAGCTCTCTCCGATCGTGCCCCGCTCGCTGATCAAGGGTGTTCGCGAGCGTACAGACTCACGCGGCACCGTGCTCGTCCCGGCCGACGAGGCCGATATCGAGGAGGCGGTTGCAGAGCTCGTGCAGGCCGGTGTGGAGGCGCTCGGTGTCTGTCTTCTCTGGTCGTTCGCGAACCCCGATGCCGAGCGGGCAGTCGCCGCGGCGGCGACGCGCTTGACGCCTAAGACCTTCATCACGCTCTCGCACGAGATCGCGCCGGTTGTCGGCGAGTACGAACGCACGGCGACGGTCGCGTTGAACGCGAGCCTCGGCCCCGTCATCGGCGAGTACCTTGAGAACCTCGAGCGCAAGCTGTCGGCACACGGCTTTGAGGGCACGCTGCTCGTGATGCAGGCTCACGGCGGCTTGCTCCCAGTGGCGGAGGCCGCGCAACGGCCCGTGAGCATGATCGAGTCGGGGCCAGTCAGCGGTGTGGTGGGCTCGCGGGATCTCGGCGAGCGCATCGGCACGCGCGACATCATCGCCGCGGACATGGGCGGAACCACCTTCAAGGTCGGAGTCGTGCGCGGCGGGCGCATCGAGTACCAGCGCGAGTCGATGGTGTTGCGCTACCACTACGCGCTGCCGAAGCTGGACGTCGTCTCCCTCGGGCTCGCCGGCGGCAGCACCGTGTCGATCGACGAGCGAACGGGAACGCCGCACATCGGCCCTGGAAGCGCGGGCTCGTTCCCCGGACCGGCCTGCTACGGCCATGGTGGCGAGGAGCCTACGGTCACCGACCTGAACGCCGTGCTCGGCTACCTGGATCCCGACTTCTTCCTCGGGGGGCGCACAACACTCGATCTCGCGCGCGCTCGTGAGCTTGTCGAGGAGAAGGTGGCCAAGCCGCTCGGGCGCCCGCTCATCGAGGCAGCAGCTGCCATGTACCGGCTCACCAACAGCCTCATCCACGATCTGCTGCACCGGACGACCGTGCAGCGCGGGCTTGACCCTCGCCGTTTCTCGCTGTTCTCGTTCGGCGGCACCGCGAGCATGCACGTGAGCGCCTACGGCACCCAGCTTGGCGTCGAGCAGATCGTCGTGCCGCAGTCGGCCTCGGTGCACGGCGCGTACGGCCTGATCACCTCAGACGTGGCGCACGAAGACCAGATCACGAGCCCGCGCCACGTGCCCGTCGATCCCGCGGCTGTCGCTGCGATCTTCACGCGGCTTGAATCCCGTGTGGCAGGACAACTCAGGCGCGAGGGGTTCGGCCCCGACGAGATCAGCCTCTCCAGATCGATCGACATGCGCTACCGGCGGCAGTTTCACATCCTGACCGTGCCCCTGATCGACTCCGAAGCGCCGGTCAGTGAACGCACACTCGAGGAGACGATCACGCTCTTCGAGCGGCTCTACGAGGAGCGCTACGGGCAGGAGTCCGCGTTTCGCGAGGCCGGCATCGAGCTGGTGAGCTTTCGCCTCCGTGGTACAGGACGGGTCATGAAGGAGGAGCTCCGACCGCTCCCGACCGTCTCCGAGGACTCCTCAGCGGCGCTGGTCAAGCACGTCGAGGCCTGGGTCGACAGGCGTGGCGCGCTTGAGACCATTCCGGGCTACAGCTTCGAGCTGCTCCAACCGGGAAACGTCGTCGACGGCCCAGCCATCGTCTGGACACCGATCACCACGCTCGTCGTTGCACCGCAGCAGCGCGCTGCACTCGATGAGTTCCGCAACATCATCGTGCGCGCCGCGTAGGTGCGCAGTCCAGCCGGGTCGGTCGGTCTGGCATCCCTCGTTGCGGTGTCCCCGCTGCGATGGCGTCGTGTGACGGCAGCCGTGGCCGGTGGAACGTGCGGTTGCTGGGAGCTGAGAGGCCCTGCCGGTGGGCTAGCCGCTCCCGCAAAGCGGCCAGAGCTCCGCGACGCGTTGTTGCCGCGGGCTGCGCAGGCCGTGCCGGCTGGCGAGTGCGTGGCGGCGTCCCCTACCGCTGCAGGTGGCCGGGAGGCTCAGGCGCTCCGCCAGGCAGAGTCGCCTGTTCCCCAGCTGTCAGGAGCGCCGCCGCACCGCCGAGGCGCCGCGACCAGCGCCGTTGCCAGGCCAAGTCGCTGCGTCGTTGAAGAGCGCCGCCACACGGCCGAGAAGAGCAACCCGCCTCCCACCCACCACCCGGGGGAGGGCAGCTCAGAACCGCGCGCAGCTTGTGCACGCACTGTCACAGAAGCGTCACGAAACTGTGCCGACTTTGCTCAGCAACTTTGCTCACCCTGCCAACTCTGCGCGACGCTGCCGCCCAGCCACACCGGCCATCTGAGGCACGGGCTGCGCCAGCTGACTGCCCAGACGAAGCGGACAGCGGCTCGTGGCCCGCCACTGCTCGCTCGCAGCAGAGCGCCTGAAGAGACCTATCTGTACCGCTTCGTCCAGCAGCTCGTGGCTCGCCGCTCTCGGCTCGCGGCAGGAGGAGGCGATACGCGCGGCGAGGCCGCCTGCGCCAGCGCGCCGATACCGATCAGGACAGGCGATCCACGTCTGGATCCGCACCCGGCGAGGCCAGCTGCTCTCGCCCATGCGGACCCGAGAGGTCGACGTGGGGCCCCCGCGCCACGATGCCGAGCGGATTCAGCGTGCGCTGCGTCATGTAGTAGTGGCGCTTGATGTGATCCATGCTGACGGTCTCGGCAATTCCCGGGACCGCGTAGAGATCGCGGAGGTAGCCGGAGAGGTACGGGTAGTCGGCGATGCGCCGCAGGTTGCACTTGAAGTGACCGACGTACACCGCGTCGAAGCGCACGAGCGTGGGGAACAGCCGCCAGTCGGCCTCGGTCGGCTCGTCTCCGACGAGGAAACGCCGCTCGCCAAGCCGCTCATCCAGCGCATCGAGCGTCTCGAAGAGCTGGGCGAACGCGCGATCGTAGGCTTCCTGGCTCGTGGCAAAGCCGCAGCGGTACACGCCGTTATTGACGTTGGCGTAGACCTCGTCGTTGATCTCATCGATCGCTGCTCGGAGGTGCCGCGGGTAGAGATCGAGCGATGCATCACCCCACTCGTTGAACTCCCCGTTCAGCATGCGGATGATCTCCGACGACTCGTTGTTGACGATCGTCCCTGTCTCACGGTCCCAGAGCACGGGGACCGTGACCCGCTCGGCAAAAGACGGGTCGGTGGCGAGGTAAGCCTCGCGGAGGTACGCGAAGCCGTTGATGGGATCTGGGCCATGGTCTGGGCCCTCCCGGAACGCCCAGCCCACCTCGTCGCGGATCGGGTCAACAACGGAAAGTGAGACGACGTCCTCGAGGCTCTGCAGCCGACGGACGATGACCGCGCGGTGCGCCCACGGACACGCAAGAGAGACGTAGAGGTGATACCGACCAGGGCTGGCACGAAACCCAGAGGAGCCGTCAGCCGTCACCCACCTACGAAACGCGCTCTCCTGACGGACAAACTCACCTGCCGCGCCGGTGCCTTCTTGAGCCTGGGCGCGCGCCGTAGCCACGGCGGTGAGTATAGGCGTGCGGCAGCGGCCCACCGCGCCGCCTCAGCGAAGCCTAGCCGAAGCCTTGCGATACGAGGCCGCACCCGTCGAGGGGTGTGCGGGTTGAGGAGCGACGGCAGGGTCGAGGTCTCCGGCGTCGGAAGTCGAGCTGCCCTCGGGCGACCCCGCGGGATCAAGACGGTGCCCGCCCAGAGTAGAAGCCCAAGCCCAACCCACCTGCTCGGAGCGAGGCTCCACCCTCCGCTCGCCTCAGCGCGAGGAGACCACCTCTGGAACCGAGGCGACGGCCTCGACCAGAGACTCGTCCAGGATCCCGACGGCACGAGAGATCTGCTCCTCGCTCGTGGAGAACGGCGGCACGAGCCTGATCACGGAGCCGCTACGGCGCACGCTGAAGAGAAGCCCTCTTCGGAGGCAGGCACTGCCGATCAGCTCGCCGAGCTCGACTGCCGGCGAGCCGTCGTCGCGCGTGAGCTCGATGCCCTGCAGGATGCCTCGCCCACGAATGGCACCGACCACGCTGTGCCGAGCGGCCAGTTCCTCCAGCCCTCCCCGGAGCCACTCACCGATCACGAGCGCGCGTTCGCAGAGCGACTCCTCCTCGATGATCTCGAGCGTCGCGAGCGCCGCGGCACACCCAAGCGGATCGCTCGAGTGGGAGTGCGCGTATGTGAAGCCACGCTGCAGGATCTGCTCCTCGATGGCTTCGCTCGTCACGACGGCGCTGATCGAGATGCCGCCGCCGAAGTGCTTCGAGACGGTCACGATGTCGGGCACGACATCCTCCTGCTCGAACGCCCACATGGTGCCGAGCTTCGCCAGACCAGTTTGCGCCTCGTCCAGGATGAACAACGCTCCGCGCTCTCGGGTTGCATCCGCGACGCAGCGCAGCCAACCTGGCGGCGGCTCGATCACGCCACCAGCGCTGAACAACGGCTCTGTGATGATGGCGGCGAGGCCGTCTGCCGTCTCGACGTCGAGCAGCTCGAGGCTCGCATCGAGGCAGACGATCTCGCAGTCGGGGAGCGACTGCCCGACGGGGCAGCGAAAGCAGTACGGGGCGAGCATAGCGAAGTTCCCGGGCGGGCCCGGCGGAAGCCCCTTGTGGCCGAAGCCGTAGGTCACCTGGCGCGGCGACTCGCTGAGGCCGTGGAAGCTCGTGTGGGGGCTCGCGATCTCCCAGCGTCCGGTCACCTTCTTCGCAATGGAGATGGCGGCCTCGTTCGAGTCGGAGCCCGACAGCGCGAACAGGCTCTTCTGCAACGGCGCCGGGAGCGTCGACGCCAGCCGCTCGGCAAGCTCGATCTCTCGGGCGTTGTAGTAGGTCGCGCTCGCGTGCATCAGCGTCCGCATCGCCTCGGCGACAGCCTCGACGATGCGCGGGTGGTTGTGGCCGAGCGCCGAGCACATCTGCCCCGAGTTGAAGTCGAGGTACTCCTTGCCCTCGACGTCGTAGACAACCGATCCGAAGCCGCGCTCGAAGACAGGGCCGTCGTACTGTGGTCGATCAAGCCGCGCCTGGAAGCAGTAGCGGCGAGCCCGCTCGAGCCACTCTGATTCACTCATGCCACCTCCAATACTCCGGGTCTGCGAGAACCGTACTAGTCGTCCAGTCCAGCCGCTGTGCCGTACCTGCAGCAGTCGGTGCGCTCGCACGAGCGGAACGGAGCCAGAGGCGCTGCGCTAGCCTCGCGTCGATTCCACGAAAGGAGCCCGATGGCTACCCCTGAAGAGCGCCTCGCCGAGCTTGGCCTGGAACTTCCGGAGCCCCCAGCCGCCGTCGCCAACTACGTCGGCATCGTCGTCGTCGACCGGCTTGCGTTCCTCGCTGGCCACGGCCCCGTCGAGGACGGCGGCTTTCCCTACACAGGGAAGCTCGGCAGCGATGTCGACATCGAGGAAGGAAGGCGCGCAGCGCACCTCGTGATGCTCAACATGCTCGCCACGCTCAAGAACGAGATCGGCGAGCTCGACCGGGTTGCTCGCGTCGTGAAGCTGCTCGTGATGGTGAACTCTCACCCGTCCTTCGCCGAGCAGCCGGCGGTCGCGAACGGCGCATCCGACCTGTTGGTATCGATCTTCGGCGAGGATCGAGGTCGCCACGCTCGCTCGGCCGTTGGCATGGCCGCGCTCCCGTTCGACATCTCTGTTGAGATCGAGGGCATCTTTGCACTGCAGGACTGACACCTCGCACGATCACGTCCTGGGGCGCTGACCTGCCAGCACCCACCCGCGTACCGATCCTCGAGAGGATGGGCGCAGCGGCCTACCAGCACTCTGCCGCGTACCGATTCTCGGGAGGATGGGCGCACCCGCAGGAGAAGAACTGAACGTGGACGTCCTAGGTGTCGTCTCGTCTCTCGAGGAGGCGGTTCCGTGATCGCCGTCTTGTCTGTCTTCGTCGTGGTCTTGCTGTCGCTGCTCGTAACGAGGTTCGCGACCGTCGTGCTGGTCACAACCGGTCTGTCGCGCGAGGCGGCACGGTTTCAGACGCGCTCGGCCCTCTCAGGAG
>JAPOVR010000130.1 GCA_026708005.1 Actinomycetes bacterium | reverse complement strand
AGGCGCACGAAGCCGCATGGATAGACGGTTAGCGAGTTTCGCTAGACCCTCCTAGACACCAAGGCTCAGTGCTTCCAACCTCAAGGAGCGAACGCCGTCTTGCTCGGGCAGTGGGTAAGAGCCGCCGGATTCGTGGGTAACCACTCCGAGCCCCTACCAGCAAACCCGCATGGATTCAGGCATTCCGCGTTTCGCTAAACCTCCTAGACCCTCCTAGCTCTCAGGGACGAGAGAGGCACTGTTCGGCCCCTCTATCGTCCCGGCAAATTTCCCTACAGCCTCCATCCGCCCCGCCCGGCCTGGCACCGCAGTGTCGCCACGAGGCACGCAAGCCCCGCCCGTGAGCGCACCGAGAGGGCGAAGAGAGCGATCTCAGGCCATGATATCGACCTCGCGCACCCTTTCGGGGTCGTGCTGGGGCTGCATCTCCGCCTGCTCGGCGCCCTCGAGCCGGAGCACCTCGGTCAGCGCCGAGATCGAGACCTCGATCTGGTCGAGCGTTGGCTCCCGGGTCGTAAGCCGTTGGAGCGCAAGCCCCGGGTAGAGGAAGATCCTCAACACGCCGCTCTCCCGGTGATTGCCCGCGAAGCGGATGATCTCGTAGGCGATGCCGGCGATCACGGGCAGCAGCAGGATTCGGGTTGCGATCAGCCAGTACCACGCAGGGCGCCCGAAGAAGGCGAACACGAAGATCGCAACCACCATCACGTACAGCAGGAAGGCGGTCCCGCAGCGAACATGGAGGAGGCTGAAGCGCTGGACGAGGTCGGGCCTGAGCTCCTGACCGGCTTCGTAGGCGTTGATCGCCTTGTGCTCTGCCGCGTGGTACTGGAAGACCCGCCGCAGATCGGGCAGCAACGAGATCAGGCCGAGGTAGACAACGAAGATGGCG
Organism: Actinomycetes bacterium; assembly: GCA_026708005.1. Taxonomy (GTDB): domain Bacteria; phylum Actinomycetota; class Thermoleophilia; order Gaiellales; family Gaiellaceae; genus JAPOVR01. Next base: position 31,287 of record JAPOVR010000130.1, on the reverse strand, counting down.
ACCCGGATGATGCCCTCGACGACAACGAACCCGGCGCTGTCGCCGACGGGGAGGCGATCGGTGATCAGCGCCGGGCCGACCTTGAAGACGAGCAGCACGAAGCCGATCGCCAGCGCAAACGCAAACAGCAGCTGGCCGCGCGTTATCTCTGCGCCTGGCTTGCCGTCCTCACCCTCCTCCTGCGCCGCGTAGCTCGCCGAGATCGCGAGAGCGCGGAAGCCAATTGCCAGCGCCTCGCCGAGGGCAAAGACACCGCGGATGACCGGCAGGCGCATCCAGCGGTGCCGGGTCAGGATGGACGAGACCTCGTTGTTGACGCCCGCGATCTCGCCGTCTGGCTTTCGCACCGCCACAGCCCACGCCGACGGGCTGCGCATCATCACGCCTTCGAGAACTGCCTGTCCACCGATCGGGGCGCTCATCTCGTCCTGGAGACGCTAGCGGTCGGCTCGCACGGCTTCCAGCGACAGGTCCCGCTCGGAACTGCGCGCAACCACGTAGTCCGCTTCGGCTCGCACCGTTGCGCAGGCCCGGGTCGCGCGGGATTGCCTCGGCTCTGCTCGCGCCGTTGGACAGGCGGCAGCCGCCAGAGGATCGCTTCCGCTCGCGCCGTTGCGCGGGCACTGGCTGGGCGTGCTAGGGAGCTTGCGGAGCCGCGGGAAAGCCGCAGGCCGTGCAGAGGCCGCGGGCCGGGCGGAGGCCGCGGAGCCATGCAGAGTCGGCATAGTTCCGTGACGCTTCTGTGACAAACCGTGCGCCAACCTGGGCTACCCTCCCTGAGTGGTGGGTGGGGGCGGGCTACCTGTACGTGGGCTTGAGGCACGCGGACCCGATCGGGCGAGCAGGGAGCGGGCCCAAAATTCGCAGAGAACGGGATACGTCTCGAGGCCCACCCTGGCAGCCATGGAGCAGGCCGGTCGCTCCGGCACGCGAGGTGCACTCCCGCGCAACTTGCTGACCTGACCGCCTTCTGACCTCGCCGCTTGCCGACCCAACCCGTTTGCCGACCCAACCGCTCGCTGGCCTAGTCGCTCGCTGGCCAGCCATCGCCGACGGCCAAGACAGGCCGGTCGCTCCAGCCGACAGGAAGCGTGCGCGGTCGGGGCGGCGTGGTCTGTCCGATCCCCAGCCCTGCTCCGAGAGCGCCGTCACTGCCCCTGCTGGCCTCGCCGCCTGCACCTCTCAGCCATCCAGCCACCGCCCGCCAACCTCGCTATGCCCATCTACCCACGAGCCCCGCCGGGCCCTACCTACCCAACCTCCCTGCGTCCGCATCATGGCACGCCATGGGACGAGACGCGCACACCGCACCCCACGCCCCGCCGGCCCCAGCTCCCACATGACAGTGGCCGGAAGCACCCCGATCGAGCGACCCGGCTGGTTCTCGAGTTAGCCCTGCCTCGCCTTGGCGCGGCGGCGCTCGAAGCGCTCGACACGGCCGCCGGTATCGACGAGCTTCTGCTTGCCGGTGTAGAACGGATGGCACTCCGAGCAGATCTCGACGTGGAGGTCGGGCTTCGTCGAGCGGGTCACGAACTCGTGGCCGCACGAGCAGCGGACCGTGGCGATGACGTACTCGGGATGGATGTCAGCCTTCATCGCCAGCCAGCGTAGCAGAGGCGACATGGGCATCGACGTTGCCACCAGAGACAACAGCAACGATGGTTCCAGCGCTCGGCCGCGCAATCTTCCCCGCCAGCAGAGCTCCCACGCCGGCAGCCCCCGCCGGCTCACACGCAAGCTTCGCCCTGCCATAGAGAAACCGCATGCCCTCCCGGATCTCGTCCTCGGTCACCCGCACGGTGCCCACGCGGCAGGAACGGCAGAGCTCGATGCAGAGGTCGCTCGTGTACGGTGCCGCGAGCCCGTCGGCGTGCGTCACGGGCGTCAGCGGCACCGGCCGTCCCGCTTCCAGACCAAGAGCCAATGCCGCGGCGTCCTGTGGCTCGACCGCGACAACCCGCGCTGAAGGGCTGCGGGCCCGCAGCGCGACGGCAACACCCGAGACCAAGCCGCCCCCACCGGTCGGAACGAGGACGGTTGCCACGTTGGGTACCTGCTCGGCAATCTCAAGGCCCACGGTCCCCTGCCCGGCAACGACGAGCGGATCGCTGAACGGATGGATCGGCAGACGACCGCTCTGGCGCTGGATCGTCTCCATCCGGCCGAACGCCTCGGTTGGATCGGCGGACTCGAGGTTGATCGACGCGCCGCAGGCTCGCACAGCGGCCGCCTTCGCCGTGGTCGCGCCGCGCCACATGACCACGAGGCAGTCGATGCCTTCCTCGGCGCACCCGTACGCCAATGCCTGAGCGTGGTTGCCGGCTGAGACGGTGATCACGCCTCGCTGTCGCTCGGCGCTCGAGAGCCCGGCGAGCCGCGTGAGCACGCCCCGAAGCTTGAACGATCCCGTCCGCTGGAACAGCTCGGCCTTCAGCACGACGGGCGCGCCCGCAGCCTCGCTGAGGAGTCGCGAGGTGAAGACCGGCGTCACGTGCGCACGGCCGTCGATCACCGAGCGAGCGCGCTCGATCTCGGCGGCTGTCACGACCGTCGCAGCGCCGCAGGCAGCAGGATCGTCCTGGCCGCGACGCGCGGCCGCCTCGCTGGTCGACCGTGGATCGGGCGCCGCATCGAGCAACCGAGCGGCCCTACAGCAGCGAGTACTCCGGGCCGCTGCCGCCCTCGGGCGGCGTCAGGCGACCGCCCTTGGCGGTGATCGCGCCGCACTGCACGCAGTTGGAGGGGGTTACCTCGACGGTGGCGGCCCCGGCGGAGGCCCCGCCGCCTGCGATCTCGTAGACCTGCGCCGGGCACATCCGCACCCAGGCTTCGGCAACCTCTCGCGGCACGTCGGTGCGAACCCGGATGTGGTTCGGAGCATCGTCTCGGGTCTTGTTGCCGCTGAGGTAGACGCTCGAGAGCTTGTCGAAAGTGAGGGCCCCGTCAGGTGCGGGATAGGAGCGGTCGCGGTCCCCGACGAAGACCGGCACCTCGCCATCGTCCTCGGTCGGGAGGTCTTTGGGAGGAAAGCTTCCGAACGTCGCCGCCGCCGCCCCTGCGAGCGTGCTGCCCGCCAGGAAGCCGTTCGCGAACGCGGGCCGCATGTTGCGGACGCGTTTGAGGTCCTGCCAGATGAAGCTCGCGCGCACGGCGTCGTCGTAGGCGTCGAGCGAGCCCGGCGTCCAGGCCGTCTGGCCGGGGCTGACCGCTGCACACGCGGTCTCGGCGGCCAGCATTCCCGACCGCATCGCATAGTGCACGCCCTTCAGCGCGGGCACGTTGACGAGTCCCGCCGCGTCTCCGACGATCATGCCCCCGGGGAAGCTGAGCCTGCTCGGGACGGCTTGGAGCCCGCCCTCCGGGATGGTCTTAGCACCCCACGCAAGGCGCTTGCCCCCGTCGAGAATCCGGCGCACGAACGGATGCATCTTCAGCTCCTGCAGCAGGTCGTGCACCGAGACCGACGCGTCAGCGTAGTCAAGCCCGACGACCAGCCCAATCGAGACCATCCCCTCGCCCATCGGATAGAGGAAGCTGCCGCCGAACTCGCGGTACTTACGGCCGCCGCGCAACGGCCAGCCCATCGTGTGGACGATGCGGTCGAGCGGCCGCGCGACCTCCCAGACCTCCTTGACGCCGAGGGCCCAGGTCTGGGGCTGCGTGCGCAGACCGAAGTGCTCGGTGGCAGCGAGCGAGAGGTGTCCGAGCGTTCCCTCGGCGAGGATCGTCGCTCGGGCGGTCACGTCGGTGCCGGGCTCGAAGTTCCCGAGCTCCTTGCCGTCGCGGCCGCGACCCTTGTCGCCCGTCCGCACGCCGACCACGCGCCCGCCGCTCACCAGGAGCTTCGTCGCGGCAGTCTCGGGCACAACTGTCACGCCGAGCTCCTCGGCGCGCTCGGCCAGCCAGCGACCGACGTGGGCGAGCGACGCGATGTAGTTCCCGTCGTTGACCATCATTGGCGGGGTCGGAATGCGAATGGCGCGCTTCCGGGTGAGGTAGTAGACGGCCTCCGCCTTGACGAGCCCGAAGAACGGCATCTCGCTGACCGACATGCCGGGGAAGAGAAGGCGCAGGGAGTACGGGTTGATGACGGCACCCGAGAGCAGGTGGGCGCCAGCCGTCTTCCCCTTCTCGAGCACCGCGACCGGGACGTCACCGAGCCGCTCGGCAAGCTCGGGCCGGTCCTGGAGGAGCTGGCCGAGGCGCACCGCGGCCGCGAGCCCTGCGGGCCCGGCGCCGACGATGTTCACGCCGACGTCGATGCGCTCGTCCTGCGGGTCGGAGGGCGCCGCGATGAACTCGCCCGGACCGGGCGCCGGTCGATGGTCTGCTGGCCGAGCGCTCATCCCGACGTCCGCTGACGGATGAGCTCGGTCAGCTTGGGCATGATCTGGTGCAGATCGCCCACCACACCGAGGTCGCAGTAGTCGAAGATCGGGGCGTTGCGATCCTTGTTGATCGCCACGATGACGGAGGCGTTCTGCATGCCCACCTTGTGCTGAATGGCGCCCGAGATGCCGCAGGCAACGTAGAGCTTGGGCGTCACGGTCTTGCCGGTCTGTCCAACCTGCGTCGAGTACGGATACCAGCCCGCATCAACGACGGCCCGGGTCGCCCCGACAGCGCCGCCGAGAGCCTGCGCGAGGTCCTCGACGATCGAGAAGTGCTCGGGCGCGCCAAGGCCGCGGCCGCCGGCGACGATGATGTCGGCCTCCTCGATCGACGGCCCCTCGCTCTCCCCGCGGTCCTGCTCGAGCAGCCTGGCCGCCTGCGACCACTCGTGCACCGAGGGCGAGACGTTGATGACATCGGCCGAGCCGCCAACGTCCCGGGGCTCGAGCACCCCCGAGCGGAACAGCGCAAGCCTGGGGGTGGCAGTCCAACCGACGTTGGCGTAGGCGGAGTCGCCGAGGATCGGCTGCACGCCAACAAGCCGGTCGCCGTCGAGCCTGAGATCGACGAGCCCGTAGTTGAGGCCTGCCTCCAACCTCGCAGCGAGCGCGGCGGCGATATCGGCTGCGAGCACCGACGAGCCAAGGAGCACCGTGTCGAAGCCGTGCTCCCCGATGAGCGCCGTGATCACGTCGACGCGCGGCTGAGGGAGAGGCGCTGCCAGCGCCGGCGCGTCGGCCGCGAAGACCCGCTGGGCGCCGTACCGGCCAAGCTCAGCCGCGACCTCGCGCGCGTGCTCGCCGCACACCACGGCGGCGACGTCACCTTCGAGCGAGGCCGCCTTGCCGAGGACACCCAGCGCGCTCTCCTGCGGCGCGCGATCGTGGTGCTCGACGAAAACGAGGGTCGACATCCCGCTAGAGGTACTTGCCCTCGCTCAGGAACTCGACGAGCTTCTCCGCGGCCGTTCCGTCATCCTCGATCACCGTCGTCTCGCCCCTGCTGGGTGGCGCATCGAGCGAGAGCACCTGCGTGCCGGAACCAGCTGCGCCGGCAGCGGAGGGCGCGATCCCGAGCGCGTCGAGCCCCAACGTCTCCTGGGGCTTCTTCCTGGCGCCCATGATGCCCTTGAGCGACGGGTACCTGGGCTCGTTGATCGCGTCCGAGACCGCGATCACGCAGGGAAGCGGCGTCTCGATCACGTCGTAGCCGAATTCCGTCTGGCGCCTGACGGTTGCCGTTCCGTCCTCGACGGTCAGGCTCGTTGCCTGCGAGACCAGCGGCATCTCCAAGCGCTCGGCGAGAGCGCCCCAGAGCAGAGCACCGTCAGAGTCGCTGGCCTGCTGGCCGAGCAGCACGAGATCGGGTGCCTCGCGGCTGATCACGGCGGCGAGCACGCGGCTTGTCGGCAGGATGTCTGAGCCGGCCGCAGCTTCGTCGGCAACGAGTAGCGCCCGATCGGCGCCCATCGCGAGCGCCTTGCGCAGGGAGTTGAGCGCACTCTCCGGCGCCATCGAGACGACGACAACCTCACCGTTAGCGCTCGCCTCCTTGAGTCGAAGCGCCTCTTCCACCGCGCTTGTGTCGCCCGGGTTCAGCGTGGCCTCGCCCGAGCGGTCGAGCCGGAGGGTCTCCGGGTCGACACGCCGCGGCGCGGTCGTGTCGGGCACCTCCTTCACGCAGACGGCGATCTTCATGCGGCCGCAACTTTACCGACCGCCCTGACCGGTCGGTCGGGCCCAGGCGCGTCCCTGGGCAAGGGCTGTGCTCGCCGCTCGCAGCCGTCGGGCTGCTCGTGAGGGCTCGTGCGATCCGCGGCGCTCGGCATGTTCCGGCAGCCAGCTGGCCGCCTCAAGCCGGCACGCTGCTCCTCAAGGGGTGCGCCGCCCGAGCGCGGCGCAGAGCCCTCGCGCTGCCGCCTCGGGATCGGCCGACTCCGTGATCGCGCGCACGACGGCGAGGCGCGAGGCCCCGGCTGCGGCAACCGAGGCGGCGTTCGACTCGTCGATGCCGCCGATCGCAAACCAGGGGACGCGCGCATGGGCGGCGGCGTAGCGCACGAGGTCGAGGCCAACAGCGATTCGTCCCGCCTTCGTGGGTGTTTCGAAGACCGGACCCACGCCGAGGTAGTCGGCCTGCGCCGCGTCGATCTCAGCGGTGGCATGCGTGGAGAGGCCAACGGCAAGGCCGAGCGAGCGCACCGAGCTCGTCGGCAGGTCGTCCTGGCCCACGTGGAGAAAGTCGGCCTCGACGAGCAGGGCGATGTCGGCGCGGTCGTTCACGACGAGCGGCACGCCGAGCCCCGCGGTCACCTCGCGCGCCAACCCGAGTCGGCGCAGAAGCTCCCCGTCGCCGAGCTGCCGATCGCGGATCTGCACGATGCCGACGCCACCGGCCGTCGCGGCCTCGAGCAGCTGGACGAGGTCGTCCCGCGCCGGGGTGATGAGGTACAACGTCGCGGAGGCTAGCGCACGACGCCGCGCCTCTCGGGAGCGAGCGGGCGCGCCGCTAGCCACCGGCGACCGGACGCGCCACGACGACCTCGTCGCCCTTCTCCAGCTCGGTCTCGTCGAAGCGCTCGCGCTCGACGGGCTCGCGGTTGCGCTCGACGAGCGCATACCGACCTTCGAAGCCAAGCCGCTCAAGGAGCCGCGCGACGGTCTCACCGCGCTCGAGCTCGTGTGCGCGCCCGTTGACCACGATCGAGCGCTCGCGGCCGGAGACCCTGGTCACGACCCCAGCACGCCTGTGGTTGGGCTTGAGGCCGCCGCGATCTCGCTCTCGGCGATCACGCCTGCCAGGAACGCCTCGCGTCCGCTCTCGACGCCAAGCCGAAACGCCCGCGCCATCCTCACCGGATCCGAGGCCCGTGCGATCGCCGTGTTGACCAGCACCGCGTCGGCGCCCATCTCCATGGACTCCGCGGCGTGCGAGGGCGCCCCGAGACCGGCGTCCACGACCACGGGAACGCCGGCCTGCTCGATGATGATGCGAATCGCATCGCGCAGCTTCAGCCCACGCCCCGAGCCGATCGGTGCTGCCAGGGGCATCACGGCCGGGCACCCAACCGCCTCCAGCCGCTGGGCCATCACGGGATCCGCATGCATGTACGGGAGCACCGTGAAGCCGTCGTCCGCGAGCTCCTCCGCAGCCCGAAGCGTCTCGACCGGATCGGGCAGCAGGTACCGCGGGTCGGGGATCACCTCGAGCTTGATCCAGTCGGGCAGGCCGCCTGCCCGCGCGAGCCTGGCCAGCCGCACCGCCTCTGCCGCCGTCTCCGCCCCGGAGGTGTTCGGGAGCAGGAGGGCATCGTCGGGCAGCGCGCCCGTGATATCTAGGCCGGGATCGTCGAGATCAACGCGGCGGACGGCGACGGTCACCATCTCGCACGAGGACGCGTCCACCGCGGCCCTCATCGTGGCGAAGTCGTCGTACTTGCCGGTGCCGAGGATCAGCCGCGAGCGAAACGGCCGGCCGGCGATCGTGAGCATGTCTGCCATTCAGCGTTCCTTCGGCATCGGGGTGTCGACGGCGGGCCCCGCCCGGGCGGGCGCTCCGACGTGAAAACGACCCCTTCAGAGTAGCGGCCAGTGGTCGTCCACCACCGCCGTCGCCGCCAACGAGCGGGTTGGCCACTCGGGTCAGGCCCCTGTGAACACCGCGTCGCGCTTCTCGATGAAGGCGTCCATGCCCTCCTTCTGATCTGCGCTCGCAAAGAGCATGGAGAAGAGGCGCGCCTCTGTCGCGAGATTTCCCCGGTGCTCTCCCTGCAGGGCGAGGTTCGTGGACTCCTTGGCATACGCCATCGCCAGGGGGCTCTTCGCGCTGAGCTCGCCCGCGAGCTCGAGCGCCTGGGGCATCAGGTCGGCGGGCTCGTAGACGGCGTTGACGAGCCCCCGCTCGAGCGCCTCCTGGGCGCCGAGCACGCGGCCCGTATAGATCAGCTCCTTCGCGAAGCCCAGCGACGTCGTCCTCGCAAGCCGGACGGTTCCTCCCCACCCGGGCAGGATCCCGAGGTTGATCTCGGGCTGGCCCAACTTCGCCCTGCTGGAGGCAAGCCGGATGTCGCAGGCGAGGGCCAGCTCACACCCACCGCCGAGCGCGAAGCCGTTGACGGCCGCGACTGTCGGCTTGCCCATGGTCTCGAGCAGGGCGCCGGCGCTGTGTCCGAGCTCACCCCACGCCCGCGCCGCCTGGACATCGAGCCCCCGCATGTACTTGATGTCGGCGCCTGCGATGAACGCCTTCTCGCCAGCGCCAGTGAGGATGACCGCGCCCACGTCGCGGTCGCTCGCGAGCGCCGCCAGCTGTTCGTGCGTCTCCTGGAGGTGCTCGAGGTCGAGCGCGTTGAGCGCTTCGGGCCGGTTGATGGTGACGACGGCGCTGGCGCCGTGCCGTTCGATGTCGACTGGCATCGGTGCTCCTTCCTTCGGGTGGCCGCGACTGCGCCGAGCCGTCAGGTTGCCGACGCGGTCGCGAGCCTCTCCTGCAAGAACTCGACGACCTCGGAGATCGGAGCGCCGGGCGTGAAGATCGCCGCGACGCCCATCCGCTTCAGCTCTGCCACGTCGTCGGTGGGAATCGTGCCCCCGACCATGAGGAGAATGTCGGAGGCCTCGTGTTCGCGCAGCAGCTCGATGATCCGCGGAACGAGCGTCATGTGCGCACCCGACAGGATCGAGATCCCGATCGCCTGCGCATCCTCGTCGATTGCCGCGGCGACGACCTGCTCGGGCCGCTGGTGCAGACCGGTGTAGATCACCTCCATACCGGCATCGCGCAGCGCGCGCGCGATCACCTTGGCACCTCGATCGTGACCGTCAAGGCCGACCTTCGCAATGACGATCCGGAGCCGCCTACTCACGCGCGGCAGTATATGGGGGTGCGCCTGCGCGTCCTTGGCTCATCCCCGGCGTGGCCCAACCCCGGTCAGGCGCACGCCGGGTACGTCATCGCCGAGCGGCTTGCAGAGGGCCCGAGGCTGCTGCTGGAGTGCGGCCCGGGCGTGCTCTCGCGGCTGCGGGAGCACGAGCTGCTCCCGGTGGAGACGACTGTCATCTCGCACCTCCACCTCGACCACTGGGGCGACCTCGTGCCCTGGTGCTGGTTGGCCCAGCACCGGCCGGAGAGCGGTGCATTGGGCACCGAGCTCTGGCTCCCTCCAGGTGCCGCCGCGAGGCTCGCGCAGTTCGCGCGTCTCTTCGGTCGGGAGGACATGTTCACCAGCACGTTCGCAGTGCGCGAGTACGCGCCGGAGCGCCCGTTCAGAGCGGCGGGGTTCGAGATCGAGGCCTACGCGGTTCCTCACTTCAACGAGCCGACCTTCGCCCTGCGGGTGCAGGGCGCGGACGGCAGGGCTCTCGCCTTCTCGGCCGACTCGGCCCCGAGCGAGGTGCTGACACGCGTCGCTCGCTCCGCCGACCTGTTCGTCTGCGAGGCGACACTGGCCAGCGCGGCCGACGAGGGCACCCGGGGAGGGCACCTCTCCGCCGAGGAGGCGGTCGCACTCGCCGGCCCGACGAGGCTGCTCCTCACCCACCGCCCAGCCGAGCTGGCGCCGCCGCCCGGCGTCGAGGTCGCCCGCGACGGGCTCGAGCTGTCGATCGGCTGAACGCAGCAGGGGTCGGCTCGACGAGCGGGCCTGGAGCTCGGCGCGGGATGCACGCCGGGCGCGGCGGCGGCTACCGCGAGGCGCCGGGCTTCCAGAGCGGCTCGCCCTGCCCTGCAGCCGCGTTGGCGGCGCGGGCCAGGATGAAGAGCAGATCGCTCAACCGGTTCAGGTAGGCGAGCACGAGGGGGTTCACCCGCTCGCTCGCGGCCAGCTCGGCGACCCGTCGCTCGGCCCTGCGGCAGACGGTGCGGGCGATGTGCAGCCGCGCGGCCTGCTCGGTGCCGCCCGGCAGGACGAAGCTCTTGAGCGGCTCGAGCTCGTCATTGACGACATCGCACACGGCCTCGAGCCCGTCGACCTGCTCCTGCACAACCCGCAGGCGCTCACCCTCGCTGCCGTCGGGGACCGACAGGTCGGCTCCGAGATCGAACAGCTCGTTCTGGATCCGGTCGAGCCATCGGCGCACGTTCTCCGGCAGCCCGGCGCAGAGCACCAGGCCGATGGCCGAGTTCAGCTCGTCGACGGTGCCGTAGGCCTCTATGCGCGCGTCGGTCTTCGGCACGCGCGTTCCATCACCCAGGCTCGTGCGTCCCTCATCGCCCGTGCGCGTGTAGATCTTCGTGAGGCGCACGGGCTCATCACGGCTGCGGGCCATCCTGGGCGCGGAGCCTACTGCAAGCCATGCGCCCGCCACCGATCGTGTCCGATTCCGCGGGCGCCGAGCCCGTCGCGAGGCTTGACGGCGGGCGATCGTAGCAACTACCCCAATAGGTGGATCCCTTGCATTTTGGATAGCTTGACGGCGGGCGGTCGTAGCTGCTACCTTTTTCCCTGATGACCTCTCCCGACCGCAGCTGGTGGGCTTGGCGCAGCAAGCGGTGCGGGAGCGCGGCCTCGTAAGCGCACGACTGGAGCATCCCGCATCGCTTGAGAGACCTCCGGAAGCGGAGGTCTTTTCGTTTCCCTGAGAACGACATGACAGACGACACGACGATCCCAGCCGATCTGATCACGCCGCTCGGAGCGTACCTGCGGCTGCGCGGAGACACCCCGAGCTTCCTGCTGGAATCGGTCGACCAGGGTCGGCTCGGCCGCTACAGCCTGCTGGGCTCGGGCGCGCCAACCGTGAGCTTCGCGGACGCCGAGCACGTCGTGGGCACCGGTGTTCCGGTCGTCGGCTTCGTCGGCTACGACCTCGTGAACGTGCTCGAGCCAACCGTGCTGCTGCCCGCCGACGGGCCCGAGCTGCCCGGCGAGGCGTTCATCGCAGCCGACGTCCTCGTGCGGTTCGATCACCTGCAGGGGACCGCCGAGGTCCTCCACGGCGATGCCGATCTCATCGCCGAGCGCCTTGCTCAGCCGGCCCCTGAGCCGACGAGCCCGCGAGGGCCGAGCCGCCCCGCACCGACGAGCAGATCGCCGAGCCAGGCCGAGTACGAGGCCGGTGTGCGCCGCGCGAAGGAGTACATCCGGCTGGGCGATGCCTTCCAGATCGTCCTCTCGCAGCGCGCGAGACGGCCCACGCCCGCCACGCCGATCGCGCTGTACCGCGCTCTTCGCCGCATCAACCCCTCCCCCTACCTTTTCCTGCTCGAGCTCGACGGCATCGCGCTCGTGGGCAGCTCGCCCGAGACCCTCGTCAAGCTCGAGGGCACGCGCGCAAGCCTCAACCCGATCGCCGGGACCGCTAGGCTCGACAGGGGCGATGCCGAGCGCCTTCTTGCCTCGGAGAAGGACCGCGCCGAGCACATCATGCTCGTCGATCTAGGACGCAACGACCTGTCGCGCGTGTGCGAGGCGGGCACTGTCCACGTCGAGCGGTTCCTCGACGTCGAGCGCTACTCGCACGTCATCCACCTCGTGTCGGAGGTTGCGGGCGTCCTCAAGCCCGGTCTGAGCGGCTTCGACCTGCTGCGCGCGGGCTTCCCGGCAGGGACCGTGTCAGGGGCTCCCAAAGTGCGCGCGATGCAGATTATCTCGGAGCTCGAGGGCTACCGCCGCGGCCCGTACGCCGGCGCGGTCGGCTACGGGCTCCCGGATGGCGACCTCGACACGTGCATCGGGATCCGCACGATCGTCCTCGCCGACGGGATCGCCCACCTGCAGGCCGGGGCCGGTATCGTCGCCGACAGCGACCCCGCCTCCGAGCACGAGGAGTGCCTCAACAAGCTCGCCGCGCTCGAGCGCGCGATCGAGCTCGCGGAGCGAGCATGACGATGCACGTCCTGCTCATCGACAACTACGACTCGTTCACCTACAACCTCGCCCACATGCTGGAGGAGCTGGGCGCGGCTGTGACCGTCCTGCGAAACGACGCCGTCACGCCCGATCAGGCAGCTGCCCTGGCGCCCACCCACCTGGTCATCTCGCCGGGGCCTGGCCGTGCAAGCGGGTCTGGCGCAACGCTCGGGATCGTGGAGCGGCTCTCCCCCACGGTGCCAACGCTCGGCGTGTGCCTCGGGCATCAAGCGATCATCGAGGTCTTCGGCGGCGAGATCGGCGAGGCCAAGCGGCTGATGCACGGAAAGACGAGCGCGATCGAGCACGATGGCAGCGGCATCTTCGCCGGGCTCCCGAGCCCGCTCGACGGAGGCCGCTACCACTCGCTCGCCGCAGCACGCGTACCCGACTGCCTCGAGATCTCCGCGCGCGCCGATGACGGTGAGGTCATGGCCGTGCGGCACCGTGAGCTGCCTGTCGTCGGGATCCAGTTCCACCCGGAGTCGGTGTTGACACCGCAGGGGCCGGATCTCTGCCGGAACTTCCTCGCGAGGCTGGCATGATCCAGGACGTTCTCGCAGACCTGCTCGAGGGGCGCAGCCTTCCACGGGATACCGCCCGCGCCGTCATGGACGAGATCATGCGAGGTGAGGCAACAGAGGCGCAGATCGGCGCCTTCCTCGTCGCTCTGCGCGTCAAGGGCGAGACGGCGGAGGAGATCGCGGGCTGCGCCGAGGCGATGCGCGCGCACGCGCTGCTTGTGAGGCCCCGGCGAGCCGCCCTCGTCGACACCGCCGGCACCGGCGGGGACGGCGCCAGGACCTTCAACATCTCGACCGGAGCAGCCCTGCTCGCAGCCGCGGCGGGCGCTGCCGTGGCCAAGCACGGCAACCGGGCCGTCTCATCGGCATCGGGCTCGGCCGACGTCCTGCGGGCGCTCGGGTTCGAGCTCGAGCAGAGGCCCGACCGCATCGCGCGCTCGATCGACGAGCTTGGCTTCGGGTTCCTGATGGCGCCGACGCACCATCCCGCGATGCGCTATGCGACGCCGGTGCGCCGCCAGCTCGGCGCGCGAACCGTCTTCAACATGCTCGGGCCCCTGACAAACCCGGCCGGCGCACAGGCGCAGGTGGTCGGCGTCTACTCGGCCGAGCTCGTCGGCGTGATCGCCGACGTGCTCGCACAGCTCGGCACCTCGCACGCGTTCGTCGTCCATGGCCCTGACGGTGTCGACGAGCTGACCCCGGCCGGAGTCAACATCGTCGCCGAGGTTCGCGACGGCGAGGTCCGGCGCTACGAGCTCGATCCCGGCGGCGTCGGAATCCCGCGCTGCCAGACCGCCGAGCTCGCGGGCGGCCCCGCCGAGGAGAACGCGGCGACGATCGTCGCGATCTTCGCCGGCGAGGCGACCGGCGCCCGGCGTGATGCGGTCGTGCTGAACGCCGGGGCCGCGCTCGCCGCGGCAGGGCAGGCCGAGGACATCGCCGGCGGCGTCCAGCTTGCCGCCGAGGCGGTTGCCTCAGGCGCGGCCAGCGCGAAGCTGGCCGAGCTCGTCGCGTTCTCCCAGGAGCAGACCGCCTGATGGGAGCGTTCCGGGACGCGCTCGCAGGGGACGGCTTGGCGTTCATCGCCGAGGTCAAGCGGCGCTCCCCGTCGGCCGGCGATCTTCGCCCCGATGCAGACCCCGCCGCGATCGCGTCCTCGTGCGAGCGCGCAGGCGCTGCCGCCATCTCGGTTCTCGTCGACAAGCGCTTCGCGGGAACGTGGGACGACCTCGCGGCCGCGCGCGAGCACACGACGGTTCCCCTGCTTGCGAAGGGCTTCTTCTCGACTGTGGAGCACGTCGAGGAGGCCCTCGCGCACGGAGCCGACGCGCTGCTCCTTCTGCTTCGCGACCTCGACGACTCGACCGCCGGGCGGCTCATGGCCGCCGCGGGCGACCGCGGTCTCGATGCGTTCGTCGAGGCACATGACGAGGGCGAGCTGCAGCGCGCCATCGCACTCGGAGCAGACCCGATTGGCCTCAACGCGCGCGACCTCGACACCTTCGACGTCGATCGCAAAAGGCAGCTCTCGCTCGTGGCGCGCGCGCCGCGCGACCGGGCCGTCGTGGCCGAGAGCGGCATCTGGAACCGCGCGCAGGGTGCCGAGGCCGAGCTGGCCGGGGCGGACGCGGTGCTCGTCGGCTCCTCCCTGATGAAGGCACCCGATCCCGCCGCGAAGCTGCGCGAGCTCGCAGGGCGCCCGCTCGTGAAGGTCTGCGGACTCACGCGCGAGGAAGACGTCGAGGTGGCCGCCGATGCCGGAGCCGACCTCGCGGGCTTCATCTTCGCCGACGTCGCCAGACGGGCGCCGGCGGTCCTGCCGGTTCCAGAGAGCATGCTGTCGGTCGCGGTGTTCGTAGGAGCAGCGAAGGAAACCGGCGCCGATCTCGTGCAGCTGCACCCAGAGGACGCCGACGGCAACCGGGGTCGGACGGCCACGATCCTGCGCGAGAGACGCGAGGTTGCCCAGGTCTGCGACCTGCCGTGGCTGGGAACGGACGAGACACACTGGCAGACCGCCGCCCGCGCCCCTGGGCGGATCGTCCTCGCAGGAGGCCTGGGCCCCGACAACGTCGCCTCCGCGATCGCGGCCGTCGATCCGTGGGCGGTCGATGCCTCGAGTAGGCTCGAGCTCAGCCCGGGGGTGAAGGATCATGAGCAAGTGCGCGCGTTCGTGCACGCGGCCCGCACGGCCAAGGAGCAGCCAGGGGATGAAGAGATAGGGGGATGACGGGATGACGCACTCGATGACAGAGTTCGCCGGCGGCAACACGTACGGCGAGTACGGCGGCCGCTACGTACCCGAGACGCTCATCCCTGCGCTCGATGAGCTCGAGGCCGGCTGGCAGGCCGCGCGCGTTGATGCCGACTTCTGGCGCGAGTTCGACGAGCTCGGGCGCACCTACTCGGGGCGCCCGACGCCGCTGACGCTCGCCGAGCGCTTCGCGCCCGGCCGCCGGATCTACCTCAAACGGGAGGACCTCCTCCACACGGGGGCACACAAGCTCAACAACGCGGTCGGCCAGGTCCTCCTGGCACGACGCCTCGGCAAGCAGCGCATCGTCGCCGAGACCGGCGCGGGTCAGCACGGTGTGGCCGCGGCCACCGTCTGTGCGCGGTTCGGGATCGACTGCGTCGTCTTCATGGGCGAGGAGGACATGCGCCGCCAGCAGCCCAACGTCGAGCGCATGGGCCTGCTCGGCGCGGAAGTCCGACCGGTCACGATCGGCAAAAGGACGCTGAAGGAGGCCACAAGCGAGGCGATCCGCGACTGGATCACCTACGTCGATAGTACGTACTACCTGATCGGCTCCGCGGTCGGGCCGGCCCCCTACCCCGAGATCGTCAAGGGCTTTCAGACCGTCATCGGCCAGGAGGCCCGCGAGCAGATCCTCACCGCGGAGGGCCGCCTGCCCGACGCCGTGCTCGCGTGCGTGGGAGGAGGCTCGAACGCGATCGGGATGTTCGCGGGGTTCGTCGAAGACGCGGACGTCGCGCTCATCGGCGTCGAGGCGGCGGAGGCCGCCAGCACGGGGAGCGGGCGAACCGCGATCCTCCACGGCTCGCGATCCTCGGTGCTCGCGGATGAGTGGGGCCAGATCCTCGACGCTCATTCGATCTCCGCAGGCCTGGACTACCCGGGCGTCGGACCCGAGCACGCGCTGCTTCGCGACCAGAGCCGAGCGGTCTACCTTCCCTGTACCGACGAGGAGGCGCTCGCGGCTTTCCGCCGCCTGACGGCCACCGAGGGCATTATCCCGGCGCTCGAGCCGGCCCACGCGCTGGCTCGCGTCGGCGACATCGACGGCGATCTGCTGCTCGTCTGCCTCTCGGGCCGCGGCGACAAAGACCTCGCCGAGGCGCTTCGAGCGCTCTCCGGCCTCGACCCGACGCCGTGAGCGAACAGAAGCAGATCGTCATCTACCTGATGGCGGGAGCCGAGACACGGACGCTCGCCGAGGCCGCCGTCGAGGGCGGAGCCGATCTGATCGAGGTGGGGTTCCCGTTCTCAGACCCGCTGGCAGACGGCCCGGTCGTGCGGCAGGCCGGCGAGCGGGCGCTTGCCGCCGGTATGACCACCGACTCGTGCCTGCGCTGCGTCGAGGACATACGGGCGAGGATTGACGTTCCGCTCGTGCCGATGACGTACGCGGCGCTGTTGGAGGCCTATGGCTGGGAGCGGTTCGAGGCCGACGTGCGCGCTGCCGGCGCGTCGAGCATGATCGTCGCCGACCTGCCTGTCGACGAGCGCCCGACGCTGCGCCGCGTGCAGCTCGTCGCCCCCACCTCCACCGACGAGCGAATCCGCCTGGGCGCCGAGACGACGGACGGGTGGCTCTACCTCGTGACGCTGACCGGCACGACCGGAGCGCGCAGCGAGCTCTCCCCCGCGTTCGCGGGGCTCGTGCAGCGCGTTCGGGCTCTCGCCGACGTCGCGCTCTATGGGGGGTTCGGCATCTCCACGCCGGAACAGGCGGCCGCCGCTGCGGGCATCGCCGACGGCATCGTGGTCGGCTCGAGGGCGCTGCAGGTCGCCGCCGACGGGCCAGGGCCGCTGCGCGACTACGTGCGCAGCCTGCGCGAAGCCATCGATCGCGCCACTTGAGCTCTGCCGAGCGTTCCGTACGGCCCGGCAGCCTTCAGTCGCCGGGCGGGCGCAGGACGGCGAACGGGTCGGTCACCTCGAGCCGGCGCGATCGAAACCGGTAGAGGGCGGCCGGACGCCCTCCCGACGGGCCAGGCTCGCGCCGCTCGCCCGTCTCCTCGAGTAACCCGCGCCGTACGAGGACGCGCTGGAGGTTCGTCGCGGAGACGTCATGCCCGAGCGCGCCGACGTATTGATTGCGAAGCTCGGAGATCGTGAACGACTCCGGCGCGAGCGCAAAGCCGATGTTCGTGTAGGAGAGCTTGGCTCGAAGCCGCTCGCGGCCGGCGAGCGTCAGGTCCTCGTGGTCGAACGCCAGCACGGGCGGCTCGTCGACCGGGTGCCATGCGGTATCGGACGGCACCGCGGGGTCCGCCCCGCTCGGAACGAGCCCGAGGTACGCGGTGGCCAGCTGCCACTCGTCGGGATGACGGGAGGGATCGCTTCGCGTCTCGAGCTGCTCAAGGTGGGAGAGCTCCCGTACGTCCACCTTCTGTGCAAGATGCCGGCGAATCGACTGCTCGAGCGTCTCGGCCGGCTCGAGGTACCCGCCCGGCAGCGCCGAGCGTCCGCGGCAAGGCTCCTCGGAGCGCTGCCACAGCAGCACCTGCACGCGCCCCTCGCGCACGCGCAAGACGACGGCCAGCGTGACGTGGGTCGGCGCCGGCCACGTCGCCGCGGGCGCTGGCTCCACCCCGTGTGCGCTCGTCGTCATCGATCCGATCTTCCTCCCGCCTGGGTTGCCATGGTTCTCGCTCTTCGGTCGAGGACTCTGGTAGACTCGATTTCCAGGTTTTAGCCTTGCGGTCGTAAACTAGCGAGTCCCTTCATGACACAGTCTACGAAAGCGATCTGGAGCACCCGCCAAAGCTCTCGGGCACGCGATGATGCTCCGGCAGCAGACATCGCCCGCGCCGTGCGCCTCGCGCTGGCTGAGGACGTCGGCGAGGGCGACCTGACGAGCAGCGCGCTCTTTGCCCCCGAGGACTCCTGCCAGGCGCAGGTCGTCGCAAAGGCCCACGGCATCCTGTGCGGAGTCGAGGTCGCACGTGAGGTGTTCACCGCGGCCGACCCCGAGTGCACCTTCGAGGCGCTCGCCGCCGACGGCAAGGCCGTTGTGCCCAAGGCCGTCGTCGCACAGATCGAGGGCTCGACGCAGGCCGTGCTCTCGGGCGAGCGCACGGCCCTGAACTTCCTCGGCCGCCTGTCCGGCATCGCGACGCTCAGCCGCCGCTACGTCGAGGCCGTGGCCGGGACCGGCGCGACCATCCTCGACACGAGGAAGACTACGCCGGGGCTGCGCTCGCTCGAGAAGTACGCGGTCAGGTGCGGCGGTGCCAGCAATCACCGGCGCGGCCTCGACGACGGCATCCTCGTGAAGGACAACCATGTTGCGCTGCTCGCCGACGTCAGCGAGGCGACCCGGCGAGCCATCGCCGGCGCCCCGCCCGATACCATGATCGAGATCGAGGTCGAGACGCTCGACGACGTCCAGGATGCGCTCGCGGCCGGTGCGGCCCACCTGCTTCTCGACAACATGACACCCACCCTCTTGGCCGAGACGGTCAGGCTCGTCGACGGCCGCGCTGTGCTGGAGGCATCCGGCGGCGTGACGCTCGAGAACGTGCGCGGAATCGCCAGCACCGGCGTCGACATGATCTCGAGCGGTGCGCTCACGCACTCTGCGCCCGCGCTCGACTTCTCGCTGGAGGTCTGTCGATGACGACCATGCTCACCGACGTGCTCACGGCCGAGGTTCGCGAGCTGGCGCGCGAGCACGATGCGGTGATCCTCGCGCACAACTACCAGGTGCCCGAGGTGCAGGACGTGGCCGACTTCATCGGCGACTCGCTCGGCCTCTCACAGCAGGCCGCCCAGACCAACGCGAGCGTCATCGTGTTCTGCGGCGTGCACTTCATGGCCGAGACGGCGAAGATCCTCTCGCCGGAGAAGACGGTCCTCATCCCCGACCTCGACGCCGGGTGCTCGCTGGCGGAGTCGATCACCGCCGACCAGCTGCGCTCATGGAAGGCCGAGCATCCGGGCGCGCTGGTCGTCTCCTACGTGAACACGTCCGCCGACGTCAAGGCTGAGAGCGACTATTGCTGCACCTCTGGCAACGCGCAGGCCATCATCGAGTCGCTGCCGGCCGACAGGCAGATCCTGTTCTTGCCAGACGTGTTCCTGGGGATCTGGCTCGAGCGCGTGACCGGCCGCAAGCTCACGGTCTGGATGGGCGAGTGCCATGTGCACGCCGGCATCCGGCCCGCCGACATCGAGCGGTGGCAAGACGAGGCGCCCGATGCCGAGCTGCTCGTGCACCCGGAGTGCGGCTGCGCGAGCCAGTGCATGGCCTTCGGCAACGAGCGCACGCACATCCTCTCCACGGAGGGCATGGTCCGGTTCGCAAAGGAATCCTCGAAGGACCGGTTCCTGGTCGCGACCGAGACGGGCATCCTGCATCGGCTTGGCAAGGAGATCCCGGGTAAGACCTTCGAGGCGGTCTCCGAGCAGGCCGTGTGCCAGTACATGAAGATGATCACGCTCGAGAAGCTGCACACCTCGCTTCGCACCGGCGTGTACGAGGTCGACGTCGAGGCGGACATCGCCCGACGCGCGCGCCGCGCCGTCGAGCGGATGGTCACGATCGCCTAGATGGTTGGTTCCGCGGTTTCTGTGGTGTGGTCCGTGGGTGCGCGGGTTGGGCGTGCGGGTTGGTGGTTGAGCCGGATGCGGGCTGTGA
The DNA here is from genome assembly GCA_026708005.1 of Actinomycetes bacterium. GTDB lineage: Bacteria > Actinomycetota > Thermoleophilia > Gaiellales > Gaiellaceae > JAPOVR01. The sequence continues at coordinate 11,629 of JAPOVR010000130.1, read as the reverse complement.
GGGTGAGGAGTCGTGTGGCGATCCGGGCTCCTGGGGTTGGCGGGTGTGCGAACGCCGTGGCGTTGGGGGGTGGGTTGGTGGTTGAGGGTGTGGAAGATCGGTTCGACGGGTTGGCGGATCGGGGTGGCGCCGGGGGCCTGATCTGACGCCGCTTTCGCGGGCGGGCCGGATGATGGTGGCTGCGGGGCACCTGACGGTGTGTTCGAAGCCGGTGCCGGTTGTGGCCTTGTCGCGGATGGTGGCTTCGCCACCGTGGGTTGCGCGGGGGGATCGACAGGAGGAGGTCAGGGTCGGCGTGGATCGCGGCCTCCCCGCTCGACCGTGCCACCCGCACACCGCCGACTCCGACCCACCCGCCACAACCCCTCACACCGCCACCGCCGTCGAATCAACCATCGAGGCAAAGCGTCCGCCGGCAGACGCCCTCTCGCGTCGGCCGGTCACACGGGCGACAGGCGCTGGGAGCTCCTCGTCGCTGGAGGCACGGGACAGCTCGCCTCGCTCGGTCGGTCATACGGACAGCAGACGCTGAAGCGGCAGCGGCAGCGATGCCGTGCGCCCAAGCGTCTAGGCTTTGCGGGTGGCGATCCTCGAGACGCGGGTCCAGCGGCAGAGCGAGGAGTTCTGCACGAACCGAGCGCACTTAGAGGAGCTTGTGGGCGAGCTGCGCCAACGCACCGCGGCGGTGTCGCAGGGCGGGCCCGCAGACGCTCTCGAGCGCCACCGCGCGCGGGGCAAGCTGACCGCGCGGGAACGGGTCGAGAGGCTCGTGGATCCGGACACGACCTTCCTCGAGCTGAGCGCGCTGGCCGCCTGGGGGCTGTACGACGGAGAGGCGCCCTCGGCCGGGCTCATCACCGGAGTCGGCGTCGTCGCCGGCCGGGAGTGCCTAGTCGTGGCAAACGACGCGACGGTCAAGGGCGGAACCTACTTCCCGCTGACGGTGAAGAAGCACCTGCGGGCGCAGGAGATCGCCCTGCAGAACTCCCTTCCCTGCCTCTACCTCGTCGACTCGGGCGGCGCCTACCTCCCCCTGCAGGCAGATGTCTTCCCCGACCGCGACCACTTCGGCCGGATCTTCTTCAACCAGGCGGTCATGTCGGCGCGTGGGATCGCGCAGATCGCGGTCGTGATGGGCTCCTGCACGGCCGGTGGCGCGTACGTGCCCGCGATGTCGGACGAGACCGTGATCGTGCGTGGCACGGGAACGATCTTCCTCGGCGGCCCTCCCCTCGTCAGGGCGGCCACCGGCGAGGAGGTGACGGCCCAGGAGCTCGGCGGCGCCGATGTCCATACGCGGGTCTCAGGCGTGGCCGACCACCACGCCGTCGACGATGAGCACGCGCTCGCGATCGCGCGGGAGATCGTCGACAACCTGGGGCAGCCGACCCGGGAGTTGCCGTGGCAGGCCGTTCCCCCAGAGGAGCCGCTGTACGCGGTAGGCGATCTCTACGGGCTCGTGCAGCACGACCCCCGGAAGGGCTACGACGTCCGCGAAGTGATCATGCGCCTCGTCGACGGTAGCCGCTTCCACGAGTTCAAGGAGCTCTACGGGGAGACGCTCGTGTGCGGGTTCGCGCGTATCGAGGGGGTCCCCGTGGGGATCCTCGCCAACAACGGCGTGCTCTTCTCGGAGTCGGCCCTCAAAGGAGCCCACTTCATCCAGCTAGCGGCCGCTCGGCGCATCCCGCTCGTCTTCCTCCAGAACATCACCGGCTTCATGGTGGGCCGCGACTACGAGGCCGGCGGCATCGCGAAGGACGGCGCCAAGCTCGTGACTGCGGTCGCCTGTGCCGAGGTGCCGAAGTTCACCGTGATCATCGGCGGCTCGTTCGGCGCCGGCAACTACGGGATGTGCGGGCGCGCGTACGGCCCGAGGCAGCTGTGGATGTGGCCGAATGCCCGCATCTCAGTCATGGGCGGTGAGCAGGCGGCAAATGTCCTCGCGACCGTCGGCAGCCAAGATCCAGACGAGATCCGTGCCAAGTACGAGAGCGAAGGGAGCCCGTACTACTCGACCGCGCGCCTCTGGGATGATGGTGTCATCGACCCGCTCGACACGCGGCGGGTGCTCGCGATGGGGATTGCCGCAAGCCTCAACGCGCCGATCCCCGAGCCGCGCTTCGGCACCTTTCGCATGTAGCGCGGCCCTCGTGGGGCGCGGCGGTCGCGGGTCGCGTGCGCGGGGAGGCGGCGCAGGTCGGGGGCGGCCAGGTGGTCGCGTGGGAGCAGCCATGGGGACGGTGAGGCAGTCGCGGGGACGGCTGCGAGGTAGGCGCGGCGAGGCGGTCGCGTGGCGGCCGCGGCCGGCGCGTGGCGAGGCGGTCGCGCAGGAGCGGCCCTGGGGACAGCCGCGACAGGTCGGCCGCGGCCAGCTTAAGGGCCCTGCCAGCCTGAGAGCCCACAGATGCCGGATCTGGTGGTTGTGGCCGCTGCGAGCTCAGGCTACCCCTCGCGCGGCTAGCGGCGGCGAGCGCGCCGCCAAGAGCGCCCGGCCGGGCTGGCAGTTGACGGCGGCTCGCAACCGAGCTAGCAGCCGACGAGCTGTCGGCCGGCGAGAGCGCGCAGCCGTCGCGGCAGGCGGCCAACGGGGGCGCGTTGGCGGGCAGGCAGCCGGCGGCAGCCACGAAACTGTCGCCGACAAGGGCGCGCAGCCATCGCCGATGGAGGCCGGGGCAACCAGCGGGTCTTGGCGGTGGAGCGGGCCAACCAGCGGGCCGTGGCGGTGCTGTAAGGGGCACGCGCAGCCGAGAATGCCCAGGCCTCGAGCACGGACCCCGACCTCGTGGCTGTGCTCCGCGGGGACACACCGGTTCACGACCCGAGGGGCCCGGCAGAGATCATGGAGGACAGGTGGCGGTGCTGTATGGAGACACGCAGCATGGCCGAGCAGAGCCGGTCGTCGAGCGAGGCGAAGCCCCCGGCCACCGTGGCTCCGCCGCCGCGAAGGACAGCCCGCCCCGACCCACCACCCAGAGGAGGGTAGCCCAGAAAAGCGCACGGCTTGCGCACAATCTGTTACAGAAGCGTCACGAAACCGCAACGAGTCTCACCCGCAACGATCCTCTGCGCAGCCGCCTCCCAGCTCGGCCCCATCACCAGCGTGGCGTATTCCAGCTTGGCTCGGTCACCTGCTCATACGCATCGCCGGCTCGGGCGCGCCGCTTGCGCAGCCGCATCCCGGCTCATCCCCGTCCCGGGATCGGGCGCATCGCCCGCCCAGGGTGGCAAAGCAGGCCCGGCTGCTGGAGCGGGCGTCGGACCCTCCACCGATGAAACGGCAGCTAGCCGCTTCCGCGCTCTTCTGCCTCCAGCCAGGAGTCGAGGATGCCGTCGACCGCACGCTCCTCGTCGGGCATGAGCCCGCGCAGCGGCCGGCGCACGATCTGCGCGATCGGAACGCCCCGCCGACGCAGGACCCGCTTGAGCGCCGCCTGGAGCGGATAGGACTGGAGCGAGGCCCGCAGCGCACCGATCCGCCTCGTTCCCTCCGCGCTCGGCGAGCGCACCTCGTCGGCCACGACCTCCGGAAACGCCGAGGCGAGCCCGGACACCGCACCCACGGCACCCTTCGCCATGCCGGGATAGATGAGCGTCTCGGGACCGACGAACACGTCGAGGCCCTCGAGGAGATACGGCTCGAAGGCCTCCCACGGCATGTTTGACACCTTCATGCCTTGAAGGTTGGGGACCGTGTCACGCAGCTCGCCGATTACGGCCTGAGGAATCGAGTAGCCGGCGCGCGCAGCGAACTCGTAGAGGTAGAAGGGCAACGGATCGCAGGCGGCAGCAGAGGCGGCGAAGTGCGCGGTGAGGGCAGCGTCGTCGTAGGCGAAGTACGGCGGCCCAATCACCGCAACGGCAGCCGCGCCCACCTCCCCGGCATGCGCTGCGAGCGCAACCGTGTCGGCCGTCGTCTGAGCACCGACATGGACAGCAACAGCCAAACGCTCACCGACCGCCGAGACCATGAGTTCGGCCACCCGCTGACGCTCGGCGACAGAGAGGAGGATGCCCTCGCCCGTCGTGCCAAGCACCAAGATCCCCTCCAGCCCGCCTCCTGCAAGGAAGCCAACGAGCGGACCGATGGCCGCCTCGTCCAGCCGCTTGCCGTCCCCGGCCAGCGGCGTGACGGCGGCTGCGAGCGCGCCCGTGATCACCGCTCGCACCTCTCCGCAGGTCGCACACAGCGCCTTCCCTGCGTAGAGTCAAGGTCATGGCAACAGTTCGAGTCGAGCGCGAGCACGGCGTCCTGAACATTACGCTGGCGTGCCCTGATCGGCGGAACGCATTCAACGCCGACGTAATCCGCGAGCTGCACGAGGCACTCGATCAGGTCGGTGATGCCCGTGCCGTCCGCCTTGCGGGGGAGGGCCCGAGCTTCTCCGCGGGCGCCGACGTCGACTGGATGCGGGCATCGGTCGACCTCTCGCGCGACGAGAACATCGCCGACGCCGAGCGGCTGCGAGCAATGCTCACCGCCCTCGACGCCTGCCCGGCACCGACGATCGCCTGCGTCCAAGGACACGCCATGGGCGGCGGCGTCGGCCTCATCGCCTGCTGCGACATCGGGATCTCCGATCCGGATACGCGGTTCGCGTTCTCGGAGTCGAAGCTCGGGCTCATCCCGTCGACGATCTCGCCCTTCGTCATCGACAAGATCGGGGTGTCGGCCGCGCGGCGCTTCTTCACGACCGGGGAGAGGTTCACCGCTGAGACGGCGCTCATGATCGGCCTGATCCACGAGATCAACCCAGACCTCGACGGCGGGGCGCAGCGCGTCATCGACGAGATCCTCTCCGGTGGCCCGCAGGCCGTTCGCCGGGCGAAGGAGCTCGTCCGTTTACGCCCCGCGGGAAGGGCCACCGCCGAGCTCATCGCCGACGTCCGGGCGGGAGCAGAGGCCCAAGAAGGTCTGCGCGCCTTCCTCGAGAAGCGCTCAGCGAGCTGGATGGACGATACCTACCAGACATGATCGGCACGCTCCTCGTCGCCAACCGCGGCGAGATCGCGGCGCGCATCTTCCGGACGTGCGACCGCCTCGGAATCGCAACCGCAGCAGTGGCAACGCCGCAGGACGCCGGCGCGTTCCACACGCGGCAGGCGAAGCGCACGTACGAGGTCGGCTCGTATCTCGATGCCTCGGCGCTCGTCGAGGCGGCCAAGGCCGCGGGCGCCCACGCCGTTCACCCGGGCTACGGGTTCCTCGCGGAGAGCGCGGACTTCGCAGCCGCCGTGGACAACGCCGGCATCGGCTGGATCGGACCGCCACCGGTGGCACTCCGGCTTGCCGGAGACAAGATCGAAGCTGGCCGGGCGGCCCAGCGAGCGGGTATCCCGACGGTACCGACGGGCACCGCGGAGGAGATCGGCTTCCCCTTGATGGTGAAGGCCGCAGCCGGCGGCGGAGGGCGGGGCCTGCGCATCGTCCGGGATCGTGCAGATCTCGGCGCCGCGCTCGCTGCGGCGCGGCGCGAGGCAAAGGTCGCGTTTGGCGACGACCGCGTCTACTGCGAGCAGCTCATCGAGGCGGCACGCCACGTCGAGGTACAGCTCCTGGCGGATCGGCACGGGCAGGTGCTCGCGCTCCGCGAGCGCGACTGCTCGATCCAGCGACGGCATCAGAAGATCATCGAGGAGTCGCCGAGCCCGGCTGTCAACGAGCACCTCCGCGAGCAGCTTGCCGTCTATGCGGCATCGCTCGCTCGCGCGATCGGCTACCAGAGCGCGGGCACGGCCGAGTTCTTGATCGCTGCCGACGGCCGGGCGTCCTTCCTCGAGCTGAACGCCCGAATCCAGGTCGAGCACCCGGTCACCGAGCTCCTCTACGGCCTCGACCTGATCGAGTGGCAGCTGCGAATCGCGGCAGGCGAGACCCTCCAGATCAACTCGACACCACGTGGCCACGCGGTCGAGGCCCGCCTCTACGCAGAGCACCCGTTGACCTTCCTCCCTCAGGGAGGGCGCATCACTGCGCTACAGCTGCCGACGGGCATCCGAGCCGACTTCGGCGTCGAGTCTGGCGACGAGATTCCGCTCGCCTACGACCCGATGATCGCCAAGCTGATCGCCCACGGCGAGAGCCGCGGCGCGGCGCTTGAGCAGCTTTCTACCGCCCTCGAAGAGACCTCCGTCGACGGGGTCACGACGAACCTCCCGTTCCTGCGCTGGGCTCTCGGTCACCCCCTCGTCAAGGCCGGAGCGGCAACGACCTCATTCCTCGATGAGCATCCGCCGCTCTCCCGGCGCTACGCGGTACCGAGAGGATGGCGGGGACGTTTCCGTCTGAGCACCGGGCCCGACCAGGGGGCACCGAGCCGCCGGCCCGCGCCGACTGTCGAGCGCACGCGGTCGCGCGCCCCCGTCGTTGACGGAGAGGCCACGGTCTGCGCACCGATGCCGGGGAGCGTCGTCAGGGTGCTCGCCAAGGCAGGCGCCCAGGTGACAGCGTGCGAGCCTCTGGTCATCCTCGAAGCCATGAAGATGGAGACGCCGGTGGCCGCGCCGTACGCTGCACAGGTACGGGACATCCACGTCGCCGAGGGCGACCAGGTTGCCAGCGAGCAGGCGCTCGTCACCCTCGAGCCCTAGGGGGAACCAGGCCCAGCGCGCAGCGCCGCCACGGCTGGGGCACGGCAACCCAGCCAGGGCCCTCGCATCGGTCGCTGCCTCGAGAGCCGCAGCGCACCGTCAAAGCCATGGTGGAGAGCCCAGCCCGCGCCGATCGGACTGCAGAGCTCCAGCTCGCGCCGTGGCAAGAGTCGGTAGCTGGGGTGCGCTGACGCCGCGACTCGGGTCTGAGCGCGATGTCATGTGCCGCCGCGAGGCCCGGCGCGCCGGGCCACTGCCAAGGGCGGCCCGCCCCCCACCACCCGGGGGAGGGTAGCCCACAGGAGCGCACGACTTGCGCACGATCTGTGCCAGAAGCGTGACGAGACTTCAACAGGCCGCGGACACCTCCGACGGCCGCCACGCTCCAACCTCAGAGGCCCCCGGAGTCTTCCTGCGAATTCGGGGCCGGCTGGTGCACAACGAGGCCCACAGAGCCCAGCAGCGCGCCGCGAGCTGCCCAGCCGCACGTCCCAGCTCTCTCAGGCCCCTTGCGCCTGGTCGCTTCGACACCCCAAGCCAAAGGGAGACCCCGAACGAACAGCCCGTCGGCATCGCCCAGCTAGAGCAGATCTTTCAGCTTCAGCGCGAGCACCATGTCGCCCTCGATCTTGAGGCGCCCGAGCATCACCGCCGTCGCGGGATTCTGCTCGCCGCGCACGATCTCCTCGAACGTCTGCTCGCTCGCTCGCAGTACGCAGTCTGCTCCCTCATCGCTCTCGGCGACCTCGACGCCCCCGTCGGCGATTGCCACACGCCAACTCCCAACATTCTCGATATCGAAGCGGTAGCTCGCCGTTACGCCCGCAAGCAGCGATGAATCCACGTTCTCGCCGATCGATCCGAAGAACTTGCGGATGTGCTCGCTCATAGATGCTCCCACTGGGCTGGGAAGCCGGTTGTATCATGTAGGCGATCATGCCGGTGCCTCGAGCACCCGCTGCTCCATCGGGCGCCTCGACGAGGGCAGCACGAACGTCAGCAGCGCCCCGAGCACCGGTCCGCTCATCGTCGCCAGCATCGCTATGCGGAGGTCGATGGCGTCGGCGACGCTTCCCAGGATGATGGCGGCGACGCCACCGAGCCCAATCGCGAAGCCGATTGCCAGCCCGGAGGCCAAGCCCACGCGCGTCGGCAGGTAGTCCTGGCTCATCACGATGGTGACAGCGAAGGAGCTGACCAACATCGCTCCCGCGCATGTGAGAGCAACCACGCCCCCACCGCCGCCGACGAGCACGTAGACCCCGATCAGAGGTATCGACAGCGCGAGACTACCCGACACCACGACCCTCCGGCCGATCCGGTCGGCGATCGGCCCCCCCACGAGCGTGCCAATCGCGCCGCCGACCAGGAAGAGCGTGAGCACGCGGCTACCGGCCCCCTCGTCGCTCCCCTGCTCGACCTCCCAGAGGGGAACGAAGGTAAAGAGGCCCATGTGCCCGACGCTGCGCAGAGCGATGATCGTCAGCAAGAGCGACAGCGCTCCGCGCCGGTCCTCGCCCGCGGTTAGCTGCAAACCCCCACGCCTGGCTGGCTCGAACTCGAGCAGGTATCGACTGAGCCAGAGGAACGACGCAGCCATGACGACCGCAGGCACCGCGAGCAGGAGCCCGCCCTCGAGCCCAAGCCAGAGCACAAGCGAGGATGTAAGCAGCGGCCCGAGCGCGAAGCCGATGTTTCCGCCGATCGAGAAGAGCGACATGCCGCTGGCCCGCCTATCCCCGCTGACGAACGACGCGAACTTCGAGGCCTCGGGGTGGTAGGCAGCGATCCCCACGCCCGAGGCGAGCACGCACAGGAGCACGAGCAGGTAGCTCGGCGCGACCGCCGCGAGCGCGATGCCGACCCCCGAGACGGCGACGCCACCGGGAAGCAGCCAGATCGCACCCCGCCTGTCCGAGAGGAGACCGAAGACTGGCTGGACCACCGACGAGGCTAGCGTTGAAGCGAGGATCACCGCCGCGACCTCGGTGAACGACAGGCCGAGCTCAGGCCGGAGGAAGACGAGGAGCGCCGACACCGCACCAGACGACAGATCCGTCGTCGCGTGGCCGACCGAGAGCGTCGCCATCGCCCGCCGGTCAACGCCCCGCTGCACCAGCGGAGCATACCGCGAGCCACGAGCCGCACCCTGACGTCGCCGGGTGCAAAGGCGACGCCATCAGGCTTCGATACGATCCGCGCTCAATGCTCGATGTCAGCGTTCAGAGCGGCGTGCCAGAGTCGACTGTGGCCGACGTCCTCGCTCTCTTCATCACCGATCCGCCCGAGCTCTCGGCAGCTGCGAGCGCTCTGAACGAGAGGCTCCAGGGCCGGCTCAGGCAGCTCGTCGAGGACGGCGAGATCAAGGGGCAGCTCGGGCATGTTGCGCTCGTTCACACGCGCGGTGAGCTGGCCGCCCACCGGCTGGCGCTCGTCGGCGTTGGCAAGCCTCCAAAGCTCGACGCCGACAGCCTCCGCACCGCTGCCTCGCGCGTCGTGACCCGCCTCCGTGGCATCGGCGGCGGAACGATCGCCTGGTGTCTCGACCCGAGCCTCGACCTTGACCCCACTCAGCAGGCTCGCTCTCTCACCGAGGGAACCGCTCTGGCGAGCTTCGACCACGGCCGCTGGAAGACGATCGAGCCGCGCCCCAAGGAGATCGAAGCTCTCGTGCTCGTCAGCGAGCGGACGGATGAGCTAGCAGAGCTTGAGGCCGCTGCACACCGTGCTGCGCGCACGTGTCGCTGGACGAACCGCTGTCGCGAGCTCGTTGATGCACCGGCCAACGAGCTGACCCCGGCTGAGCTCGCCTCAGCGGCTGAATCGATCGCGAACGAGCTCGCTGGGCTCAGCTGCGAGGTCTGGGGTCCGGAGGAGATACGGGCCGCCAAGATGGGTGCGCTCGACGCGGTCGGCCGAGGCAGCGCCAACCCGCCGCGCCTGATCACGGTGCGCTGGGAGCCGGAGGAGGCGCCCGATTCCCCGGTCCTCGGGCTGGTTGGCAAGGCGATCACTTTCGACACAGGCGGAATCTCGATCAAGCCGTCGGCGCGGATGGCGGACATGAAGACCGACATGGGAGGCGGGGCTGCCGTCGTCGGGGCGATGGGTGCGATTGCCGAGCTAACCATGCCCATCCGGGTCGTTGGCGTCGTGCCTGCCGCAGAGAACATGCCGGACGGGCACGCGTACCGGCCTGGAGACATCATCATGGCGCGCAACGGCAAGACCATCGAGGTAACGAACACCGACGCCGAAGGCCGGCTCATCCTGGCCGACGCGCTGACCCACTGCCGCGAGCTCGGAGCAACGCACATGCTCGACTTCGCGACGCTCACCGGCGCCTGCGTCGTGGCGCTCGGCGACTTCTTCGCCGGCCTCCTCGGCAATGACAGCGACTGGGTTGCCCGCGTGCAGGCAGCAGCAGCGGCCAGCGGCGATCACGCGTGGGAGCTCCCGCTGCACGATACGTACCGCCGTCACATCGGCTCGACCTTCGCCGATTTCAAGAACGCCTCAGACCTCCGGCAGGCTGGCCCTATCTACGCGGCGAGCTTCCTCGCTGAGTTCGTCGGCGAGGGGCCCTGGGCGCATCTTGATATCGCTGGCACGGCCTACCTGAATCGCACGAGGGGCGACTACTTCACCGGCGCCGGCGCGACCGGCTACGGGGTCCGCTTGGCAGCAGAGCTCGCGAGCGCACTCGCCGCAGCCGACGCGTGAACTTCGATCTCGCACCCGAGCACGAGCTGATTCGAGAGACGGTGCGCGCGTACGCCCTCGATCACATCAGGCCGATCGCCGAGGAGATCGACCGCGAGGGCCGCTTCCCGTACGAGATCGTGGCAGGGCTCGCCGAGCTCGGGCTGATGGGAATCCCCGTGCCCGAGGAGTACGGCGGCGCGGGCGCCGACACGCTCTCGTACGCGATCGCGATCGAGGAGCTCACCCGCGTCGACTCATCCGTTGGCGTGACGGTTGCGGCGCATACGTCGTTGGGGACGATGCCGATTGTCCTCTTCGGGAACGACGAGCAGCGCCGGCGCTGGCTACCGGATCTCGCGTCGGGCCGACGGCTGGCGGCCTTCGGCCTGACCGAGCCGGGTGCCGGCTCGGACGCGGCGGCGGTGCGCACCACCGCCAGGCCCGACGGCGAGTCATGGATCGTGAGCGGCTCCAAGATGTTCATCACGAACGCCGGCACGGACATCAGCGCGTGCGTCACGATCACGGCCGCGACCGGGGAGCCGGATGGCGAGCTCGAGATCTCCAACATCGTCGTGCCGAACGGCACGCCGGGCTACGAGATCTCGGAGCCGCTGAAGAAGATGGGTTGGCGCGCCTCCGACACGCGCGGGCTGTCGTTCCGCGACTGCGCAGTCCCTCGCGAGAACCTACTCGGGCCGCGCGGACGAGGCCTCGCGCAGTTCCTCGAGATCCTCGATGGAGGCCGAATCTCGATCGCCGCGATGGGCCTTGGCCTCGCGCAGGGCGCGTACGACCTCGCGGCCGCCTATGCGCAGGAGCGAGAGGCGTTCGGCCGGCCGATCTCGAGCTTCCAGGCGATCCGTTTCAAGCTCGCCGACATGGCGACGGAGATCGCGGCAGCCCGCGCGCTCGTGTACCAGGCCGCTTGGCTCAAAGACCAGGGGCGTCCGTTCGGACTGGAGGCCGCGCAGGCGAAGCTGTACACGGGCGAGCTCTCACACCGAGTGGCGAACGAGGCCCTCCAGATCCACGGGGGCTACGGCTTCATGGACGAGTATGCGATCTCCCGTCTCTACCGCGACCAGAAGGTCCTGGAGATTGGCGAGGGCACCAACGAGGTGCAGCGCATCCTGATCGCCCGCCACCTCGGCCTCTGACCGAGAGCGGCGCAGCCGCGGCCACCGCGGCGGGGCGCGAGCCAGCGGGCTCCCCAAGGCGCCAGGGCTAATTGAGTTGTCCTTTTGGGTCTGGTTGGGCCTTGGTGGGGGGGTGGTTGGTGGCGGGGGGTTGGTGCCCCTGGTGGTGTGGGGCCTGTCGGGTGTTGGGCCAA
>JAPOVR010000082.1 GCA_026708005.1 Actinomycetes bacterium | reverse complement strand
CCCAACAACCCACACCCCCACCCCACAAACCCCCACACACACCAAGAGACAGGCCATACTGTACCGCGGTGACCCACGAAGATCCGCTCGTGTCCGTCAAGCTGCCGGAGTGGAGGCTCCTCAGGCCCGTCGAGCTCGCGAAGCTCGTCATCGCCTGCCACCAGCTGGAGGATGGCCAGGAGATTACGACCGAGGTCATCGCGAGGCTCGACGCCAGCGGCGGGGACATGGAGGAGGCGGCAAAGCGAGTCCGCCGACTTGCCAGGGGTGCCGTCGGCTACCGCGACGTGAAGAAGGATCACGGCACGCCGCACCGCTACGACGCCAAGGCTGCCAACGAGATTTGCGCAGCCAGCGGGTTCCCCTTGCGGTTCAACGTGGTTACAGGTCAAGCCCCAGGTGAGGCTTGACAGCGAGCCATCGAGGCCCGTGACCCCCGCACCAACTACAACCCGAAAGAAGGCTCACACCACAGCACTAACATAAGCCCTGGCACAAACACCGGGGGCAGGTCAACCCCCCACCCGGGCCTCCGAGGCCACCGTCGCCATCACACACCCACCCCCACACCAACGCCCCCGACACACACCAGCCACCAAACCCGGCTCCCATAACTCCTGCCAGCCCGCGCAGCCCCCTCCAAACCAGACATCACCCAGGCATCACCACAATCCCACTCCACACACCCCACAAACCCCCCGCACTCCACCGTTAAGCCAAAACCGCTCAACCAAGCCGCCCGCAACTTTTGCGTCACGAAACTGCGCGAGCTCCGCGCGGCCGGGCGAGCCGACTGGGTCAGATGGCGGCACAGATCCGGATCATCCTCAGCTGCGAAGAGCCTCGCGTGGAACAAGCTGCCGAGGATCTCTCCGGCGAGCACATCGGGTCGTGTCCAGGCCAGAGGGTCAGCCGTCAGCGTCGGCGCTGGCGAGCCTTGGCTCGTTCTCGACGCCGTCGCCTTGCATGATGCCGCGCTCCGACCGTGCGGGCTTGGACATGGAGGTGTCGGGTCTACCGGGCCCGTTGGCATCGGGCATGATCCCAGTGACGACGTAGCCAAGGCGGCGAGAGAAGAGCAATGGGTGGCTGCCGCCTAGATCGTGGAGCTCAGCGATGTGACGCGGAACGTTACGGTAGAGACTGACTCCGGCGATCAAGGTTTGGCCGCCATCGTCATCGGTGCCGAGCGTCAGCGTGAGCGCTCCGCGGCGCTGCGCCTCGTCTTCGAAGGCGGCGACAAGCGCCTGTCCAACGCCGCGAAGACGGCGATCCCGCCTGACGACGAGCGGGTGCAGTTCCCAGACACGCCGGTCGTACTCTGGGAGCCCACCGATCGACCCGAGTAGGAGGGCGTCCTCCAGCGCGGCGATGGCGAAGCCCCGGTGGATCACGTGCTCCACCTCCATGGTTGCCGCCTCCACGCTCGACCATCCACGTGGACGGTCGAAGCCCTCGACAAGCAGGACCGCAGCCCGCCGGCGAACAACCATGGGCTGGGCACCGAGACCGGTCATCCTCACATTCAATGATCAGTCCTTCTCGGCCCGAAAGGCCGAAGCCGCGGGCACCACTCGCGAATCCCCATCTCCCCCTAGAGGGGGATGTTGCCGTGCTTGCGATCAGGGGAGCGCTCGCGCTTGGCGATCGCCGTCTCCAGGGCATCGATCAGGACAGGTCTCGTGCGCCGTGGCTCGATCACGTCGTCGACGTAGCCGCGGCCTGCGGCGATGTAGGGGTTCGCGAACTGCTCCTTGTACTCGGAGATCAGCTGTTCGCGCCGGCTCTCCGGGTCGTCGGCCTGCTCGAGCTCACGCCGGAACACGATGCTCACGGCTCCCTCTGGCCCCATGACCGCGATCTCTGCGGCCGGCCACGCGATGTTGAAGTCGGCGCGGATGTGCTTGGAGCTCATCACGTCGTACGCTCCGCCGTAGGCCTTTCTCGTGATGACGGCGATCTTCGGCACGGTTGCCTCGCAGTAGGCGTAGAGCAGCTTGGCGCCGTGGCGGATGATGCCGCCCCACTCCTGCGCGGTTCCCGGCAGGAACCCCGGCACGTCGACGAACGTCACGAGCGGAATGTTGAAGGCATCGCAGAGGCGGACAAATCGGGCCGCCTTCACCGAGGAGTCGATGTCGAGCGTTCCTGCGAGCGAGCCGGGGTTGTTCGCAACGACCCCGATCGGGCGGCCGCCAAGTCGGGCAAATCCGCAGAGGATGTTCTCGGCCCAGAGCTCGTGGATCTCAAAGAAATCGCCGTCGTCGACCACGCGCGTCACGACGTCGCGCATGTGGTAGGGCTTGTTCGGGTTGTCGGGGACGATGGTGTCAAGCGTGGCGTCCTCGCGGTCGTGCGGGTCGGTGGTCTCGAACCAGGCCGGCGCCTCGGCGTTGTTCTGCGGCAGGAACGACATGAGGTACCGCGCGTCCTCGATGCACTGCTGCTCGTCATCGGCAATCACGTGGGCGACGCCCGACTTCGATGCGTGGGTTGCGGCCCCGCCCAGCTCCTCGAACGTCACCTCCTCGCCGGTGACGGCCTTGACCACCTCAGGCCCTGTGATGAACATGTACGAGGTCTCCTTGACCATCAGCACGAGGTCGGTCATCGCTGGTGAGTAGACGGCGCCGCCGGCACAGGGACCCAGGATGAGGCTGATCTGAGGAATGACACCGGAGGCCTGGACGTTCCGCCAGAAGATCTCGGCGTAGCCGCCAAGCGACACGACCCCTTCCTGGATGCGGGCGCCGCCTGAGTCGTTGATCCCGATCACCGGGCAGCCGTACTTCAGCGCCATATCCATGACCTTGCAGATCTTCTCGGCGAACACCTCGCTGAGGGTGCCCCCGAAGACGGTGAAGTCGTGCGAGAACGTGAAGACCTTTCGCCCGAACACGGTGCCGTAGCCGGTCACGACAGCGTCCCCGTACGGCCGCCGCTCCGCCATACCGAAGGCGGTCTCTCGGTGCTGTACGAAGCGATCGAGCTCGACGAAGGATCCCGGGTCGAGGAGGAGGTCGATGCGCTCGCGCGCGAGCAGCTTGCCGCGCTCGTGCTGGCGCTGGACGGCTTTGGGATCGCCTGCGTGGAGAGCCTTCTCGCGGAGTTGGCGCAGTCGTGCCAGCCGGTCCTTGTCGTTCGCAGACGGTGACATCCGCAGCAGCTTACCGAGGGCTCTTGACCGGTCTGGGGATTGTCGCCGTCCATGACGCCTGAACGAAGATGCGCTGCGCACGGTTTGGACGACCTCCGCCCTCGCGAGTGTGAGGCCGGGGCGGAGGTGAAGCTCGGGCGCCGCACCGCCGGTGTCTTGCCCCCGCCACGGGGCGCTGATGCTGCTCGCAGGCCAGCCGGGTCGGGCTGTGGTCGGTTGCTGCCACCCCAGCGGGAGCGTGAGGCTGCTGGTGGGCGTCTGAGGGCTGGCCACGACTCCTTGGTGCGTGGTTTGGCTTGGGTCTTGGCGGGTTGGGCTGTTGTGGTGGCGTTTATGGGGTGGGTGTGGGTGGTGTTGCGGGGACGGTTCTGGCCAGGAGGCGCCGCAGCGGTTCTTGCGTCTTGGGGCTCTTTCCGCTTGGAGCTGCTCCTGCGGGGGCGTGCCACAGGGATGCTGAGCGGTTGGTGTCCTGGCTCGGCGGTGTAGGCGCGTGAAGTGGTTGCAGTTCCGTGACGCTTCCGTGACACAGACGTGACAGATCGCGCACAAGCTGTGCGCATATCTCGGCTACCCTCCCTCGGGTGGTGGGGGGCGAGCTGGTCTTTATGGCGGCCCGGCGGCTGACTCCCGACGCCCCGGCCTGCCGCTTCCCCACTGCCATCAGCGCCCGCCGCCGCCAGCGCAGCGGTTTGAAGCCCTCAGGCGGCACCGCAGGGCTGGGCTCCCCGGCGGGAGAGCGGCTCAAGCGGTGCTAGTCGTAGGTGCCGAACTCCGCGCGCAGCACGTCTGAGATCTCGCCGATCGTGCAGTAGGACGCGAGGGCGGCTCGCATTGAGGGCATGAGGTTCTCGGTGCTGCCTGCGGCGCGGCGCACCTCGCAGAGCGCGGCCTGAGCCGCGTCTCCGTCACGCTGTGCGCGAACCTCGCGCGCGCGCGCGACTTGGCGCTGCTCGAGCTCCGGAGCGATTCGGTGAATCGGCACATGGTCGGGGGCGCTCTCCGTGTAGGCGTTGACGCCGACGATTGTTCGCTTGCCCGACTCGACCTCACGCTCGTGTCTATAGGCCGCCTCCTCAATCTCGCGTTGCATGAAGCCGCTCTCGATCGCGGCAACGGCGCCGCCGAGCACATCGATTCGTTCGATCAGCTCTCGGGCGCCGTGTTCGAGCTCGTTCGTCATCGCCTCGATGAAGAACGAGCCGCCGAAAGGATCGGCCGTGTCGGTGCCGCCCGCCTCGGTTGCAAGGATCTGTTGAGTGCGAAGGGCGATGCGCGCCGCGGTCTCGGTGGGCAGCGCGAGCGCCTCGTCGAAGCCGTTCGTATGGAGCGACTGCGCACCGCCGCAGACCGCCGACAGCGCCTGGATCGCGACCCTGACGATGTTGTTCTCGGGCTGCTGAGCGGTGAGGGTCGAGCCGCCAGTCTGTGCGTGGAAGCGAAGCGACTGCGCCCTCGGGTTCGTGGCGCCGAAGCGGTCGACCATGATCTCTGCCCAGAGCCGGCGTGCCGCTCGAAACTTGGCGACCTCTTGGAAGAAGTGGTTGTGCGCGTTGAAGAAGAACGAGAGCCGCTCCCCGAACTCGTCTGGCGAGAGACCGGCCGCCACGGCCGCCTCGCAGTAGGCGATGCCGTTGGCCAGCGTGAACGCGAGCTCCTGGAGCGCGGAGGATCCTGCCTCGCGAATGTGGTAGCCCGAGATCGAGATCGTGTTCCACTTCGGCACCCGCTCGCGGCAGTAGGCGAACAGGTCGGTCGTGATCCGCATCGATGCGCGTGGCGGGTAGATGTAGTTCCCGCGAGCGGCGTACTCCTTGAGGATGTCGTTCTGGACGGTGCCGCGCAACTGGGTGCTCTCGACGCCCTGCTTCTCGCCGACGAGCTCATAGAGCAGGAGCAGGAGCGAGGCTGGAGCGTTGATCGTCATCGACGTCGAGATCTGCTCGAGCGGAATACCGTCGAAGACGAGCTCCATGTCGGCAAGCGAGTCGATCGCGACACCGGCTCGGCCGACCTCGCCGAGGCTTCGCCTGTGGTCGGAGTCGTAGCCGAGCTGGGTGGGGAGGTCGAACGCCACGGACAGGCCCGTCTGGCCGCGGTCGAGCAGGTAGCGAAACCGCTCGTTCGTCTCCTCGGCGGTACCGAACCCCGCGTACTGCCGCATCGTCCAGGGGCGACCACGGTACATGTCCCGGTAAGGGCCCCGGGTGAACGGATACTCCCCAGGCAGCTCGAGCTCGCTCGCGTCCGCGTGGTCGGCCGTATACACGGGTTCGACATCGATACCCGATTCTGTCTGGCGGCGATCGACTGCTGCCATCTACACCGCATGGTAGAGGCGATCGCGCCTCTGGCGTTCACACAGCGCGATAGACTCGCTGCCCGTGGACCTCTACGAGTACCAGGGGAAAGAGCTCTTCCGGCTCCTCGAGATTCCCGTGCCGGACGGCCGAGCGGCGAGCACTGCGGCCGAGGCTCGCGACGCTGCCGAGGGGCTTGGCGGCCAGGTCGTCGTCAAAGCCCAGGTCCTCACCGGTGGCCGTGGCAAGGCAGGCGGTATCAAGCCTGCCGACGGGCCTGCCGAGGCGGAGTCGCGCGCGGAGGAGATCCTCGGACTCAACATCAACGGGCACGTTGTGCGAAGGCTCTGGGTCGAGCGCGCATCGGAGGTCGCGCGTGAGTACTACCTCTCGGTCACATTCGATCGCGGCGAGAAGAAGCCGCTGTTCATGCTCACCCGCGAGGGCGGTGTCGACATCGAGGAGGTCGCGGCGAGCACGCCTGAGAAGGTCGCGCGGCTGCACGTTGAGCCGCTCACCGGTTTCCAGCCGTTCGAAGCTCGCTGGCTCTGCTTCGCGGCTGGAATTACCGAGCCGGGCGAGATGAAGCAGGTTGTCGATATCATCAAGAAGCTCCGCGGCGGGTTCTCGGCTCTCGACGCCATGCTGCTTGAGATCAACCCGCTCATCGTCACCCCTGAGGGCGAGGTCAGGGCGCTTGACGCGAAGGTCACGATCGACGACAACGCTCTCTACCGGCACTCCCGCATCGCGGAGGGGCAGGCGAGCGAGGATGGTGATCCCCAGGAGCGCATGGCGCGCGAGCGCGGCGTGACCTACGTGAAGCTCGACGGCGAGATCGGAGTCCTGGGCAACGGCGCCGGCCTTGTCATGTCAACGCTGGACGTCGTGGGCCAGGCGGGGGGCAGACCGGCGAACTTCTGCGATCTCGGCGGCGGGGCACAGGCAGACTCCGTCGTGAGCGCGCTCGAGGTCATTACGTCAGACCGCTCGGTGCGCGGGATCGTGTTCAACATCTTCGGAGGCATTACTCGGGGCGACGAGGTTGCGAGAGGGCTGCTCGAGGCGCTCGATCGGCTCACGATCGACCTGCCGATCGTCGTACGCCTCGATGGCACGCTCGCCGAGGCCGGCCGGGCCTTGCTTGCGGAGCGTGCTCCTCAGAACGTCTACGTCGAGTCGACCATGCTTGCGGCCGCGGGCCGGGTCGTCGAGCTTGCCTCGTGAGCCCGTTCTTGCCGTGTCCGCGCTGGCTGTGCCGATGGGCGGCCCACGGGTGGCTGCGAGCTGCGCGTGACAGGCAGGCGGCCGTGAGCGAGCACGAAGACGGGAGTGCGAGCTAGTGGCAATCATCGTCGATGAGAGGACCCGGGTTGTCGTGCAGGGGATCACCGGGCGTGAAGGGCAGTTCCACGCAATGCGCAACCGGGCGTATGGAACGGCTGTCGTTGCCGGTGTTACACCGGGCAAGGGTGGCGCCGACGTGGAGGGTGTGCCGGTCTTCGACTCGGTGCGGGCTGCCGTTGCGGAGACGAACCCGAACACTGCGATGGTGTTCGTTCCCGCGCCCTTTGCCGCCGACGCGATCTTCGAAGCCGTCGATGCGGGCATCGAGACCGTGATCTGCATCACGGAGGGCATCCCGGCCCACGACATGCTCCGGGTCTACAGCCACATCCGCCCCCGAGGAGTCCGTCTGATCGGCCCGAACTGCCCGGGGGTGCTCTCGCCGGGCAAGGCGAACGTCGGGATTATCCCAGCCGAGATCTTCAGCGAGGGCTCCGTCGGGTTGGTGAGTCGATCTGGAACGCTCACCTACCAGATCGGGCACGAGCTCACACAGCTCGGTATCGGACAGTCGAGCATCGTTGGTATCGGCGGCGACCCGGTGGTCGGCTCGTCGTTCATCGACATCCTCCAGCTGTTCGAGGCCGATCGTGAGACGGAGATCGTGATCATGGTCGGCGAGATCGGCGGTGCTGAAGAGGAAAAAGCGGCCGCGTTCATCGCCGAGCGGATGGCGAAGCCCGCCGTCTCGTACATCGCCGGCTTCTCCGCGCCACCAGGAAAGACGATGGGGCACGCTGGCGCGATCATCTCTGGCACGTCGGGCACCGCGCAGGCGAAGGCGGAGGCTCTTCGGGCGCACGGCGTTCAGGTTGGCGCCAACCCAACCGAAGCCGCACAGCTCGTCGCAGCGATCGCCGGTGCCGCGACGTAGCTCTGCCACTGCGAGCCAGGGCTAGACTCACGCGATGGCTTCGATCTCGTTCGCCCGCGGCGTTCCCTCGCCCGACATTCTGCCGGTCGCGGAGCTGGCCGAGTGCGCGGCGGCAGTTATCGAGGCCGAAGGCCAGACGATTCTCAACTACGGCCCCGCGTTCGGCTACCTGCCGCTGCGCGAGTGGGTCGGAGCGCAGCACGGCGTCGCAGCGGATCGCGTGCTGCTGACGCCCGGTTCGCTGATGGGCTTCAACTTCGTTGCGCAGCACCTGCTCGGTGGGGGTGGCGCCGCCGTGGTCGAGGCGCCGACGTACGACCGCACGCTCGGTGTGCTCCGAGGTATCGGCTCCGCGATCGAGCCTGTGCCGCTCAGCAAGGCTGGCCTTGACCTCGATCGGGTCGAGACGCTGCTTGGCGCTGATCCCCCACCCAAGCTCCTCTATGTCATTCCAACGTTCCAGAACCCGTCTGGGCGGACGCTGTCGGCAGGACAGCGCCACGCGCTCGTGGAGTTGGCTGCAGCCCGGGGCGTCATGGTGTTCGAGGATGATCCCTACCGGCTCGTTCGCTACAGCGGCGAGCCTGAGCCGACCCTCCATGAGCTTGCAGGCGGCGAGGGCGTGATCTTCGCGTCGTCCTTCTCGAAGACGGCTGCTCCGGGCCTGCGTGTCGGCTACCTCGTGTTGCCAGAGCCGCTGGTTGTGCCGCTTACGGCTGTCGCGGCCTCCAGCTACATCGCGCCTGCGCAGCTACCTCAGGCGGCACTCTTCGAGCTGATCCGCCGCGGGAGGTTCGAGCACACGCTCACGCAGACCGTGGACGTCCTGCGTGCGCGCCGGGATGCGATGCTCGCTGGGCTGGAGGCAGAGATGCCGGAGGGTACGGCGTGGAGCGAGCCGGACGGCGGCTACTTCCTCTGGGTCGATCTGCCCGCAGGCGTTGATTCCTCGGCGCTGCTCGCCGATGCAGCTCGTGCTGGCGTGACCTTCGTCGTCGGTACCGACTTCTTCATGACCGGCGAGGGGCAGAACGCCATGCGTCTTGCGTTCAGCTTTCCGTCGGTCGGCGAGATCCAGGACGGCGTTGCGATCCTCGGCGCGCTCGTGCGTGAACGGGCTGCCGCGTCGTAGACACGGCGAGTTCGGTCGAGAATCCAGCCGGGTTGTGCTCGGTGTGGGTGGCGGCTGCTGTACTGACCGGCGTGGCGTGGCTGATGGCCAGGTGCCTGTAGCGGACTGCGCGGATCGGGCAGGTTTGGCCGCGCCCGGCGGCTCTCCTCGAGCAAGGCGCTCCTCGGGATGGCTTAGCTGAGGCCGGGTGGGCCGATCGTAGCAGCTCAGCCGGCGCGCCGCGGTTCCGATCCGCTCCAGAGAACAGCCCACCCCCACCCGGGAGAGGGTAGCCGAGATATGCGCACGGCTTGCGCACGATCTGTCATGTCTATGTCACAGAAGCGTCACGGAACTGCAACAGCTCAGCACCCAGCCGGCGCTCAGCCCGAAACAGCAACTGGTGTGGCTCCATCCTGGCCAGAACAGCCGTGGCGAGAAGTGCGCGAAGAGCCTGAAGGGACGCGCCTCCCACTCCCGCGCCTCCAGCCAGAGCCACCCTCGCAGCACGGCCCGTACCCTGACCCGGCTCGGCGGGACGCGGCCGCGCGGGAGCCACCCTCGCGGCACCGCCCGCACCATGTCCTCCCCCAACGTCCCCAACCCGAAGAAACCCCAAGCCAACGGGCGCGCTCAGGCTCTCGAGGTCGACCGCGACTCGAGCTAGACCGCGACGGCGCTCGCATGGGCTGGCGCGATGATCAGGGGCGGCGGGGGCGGCACCGAGGTCTGCTCCTCGACGTAGGGCCTGAAGGTGGGGCATGGCCCATCCTGAAGTGCGCAGAGCGCCTCGCGCCGGAAGTAGCAGCCGTCGCAGGTAATCGCGCTCTCAGGCATTGCCACAGGGGTTGCCAGGCCCATCGTGCTGTCCTTGTTTTCGCCGTCCGCCTCAGCCGCTGAGGCCGCATCATAGGTCGGCCGACAATCGAGCTGCCTTGTTGCCAGACCAGAAAATTCGCATTTTGGACACGTTTTGGACATGTTCCTAAAGGGCAGTCCAAGGTTCGCTCAGCCGCCGGCGGCCTGGGAGTGGCCGCCGTTTGACCGTGCGATTGCGAGGTTCGCAGCGGGCTCGCCGGTCAGCGCTTCGACTGCCTCGTCGAACGTCTCGACCGAGATGATCTGCACGTCTCCGCGGTACTGCTCTGCGACCTCGCTGTTCCCTCGATCCTTGGGCACGATGAAGATGTCAGCGTCGACTTCGCGGGCTCCAAAGGCCTTCTGCTTCACGCCTCCCACCGCGGTGACGGCGCCACGCATCCCAAGCTGCCCGGTCACAACGATTGTTCGCCCGCGGACGAGATCGGGACCCAGCTCCTCGACGATATCGAGCGCGAAGGCAAGTCCGGCAGAGGGGCCACCAACGTTTCCCGTATCGATCTCGATCTCGAGTGGGAGCTCGACGTGAGCGGCCTGCTGGATCCGCACGCCGATGACCGCGCGGTTGGGATCGTTCGGAGATCTCACCGTCGGGAGCGACACATCCTGCAGCGCCCCGCTGCGCTCGAACGTGAGCGTGACGCTGGCTCCCGGCTCAACCTCGGCCATCGCCGGCGCGACGTCGGCGAGCAGCTGGATCTGATGGCCGTTCAGCTCCATTATGATGTCCCCCGGTTGCAGCACGCCGCTCGCGGTGCCCTCGGGATACACGAGGTCAACGATCGCGCCGTTCGGCTCGGCGATGACGCCATAGCCGAGCGCGCGGAGTGCGACGACGGCGCTGATCTCCTGCGAGGTCACCATCTGGAGCTCGGAGCGCTGGTCGCGCTGTTCCTCGCTGACGCCCTCCGGATTCAACTCCTCTCGGGGCACGAGGGTGGCCTTGTCGTTGAGCTCTGGGAACAGCTGGTCTAAGAGGTTCGCCCGCTGAACGGAGATGTCGACCATGTAGATGCCCCCTGGGCCGACGGCGGGCTGGTCGTTCGGGACGACTACGAGCGGGGCGACCGGTCGCGCGGAGTTCGGGACGAAGATGTAGTCGCCCGACGGCACCAGACGGAGGATCGCGAAGGCAGCCCCGCACGCCACGAGCAGCAGCAGGAGTCCGCGTCGCCACGTCAAGAACCGAACGACCATGACGACATCCGATCGTAGCTGTGTCGCGCACGGCCGAACACACCATCCGCCGCCGGTGCTTTCACGCCGCGCGGACCTCGCGGTCTGCTGCTAGCCCAGGATGCTGACGACGTCGCGCACAGCCTGTGCCGACTGTGCAAGCGCAGCCCGCTCGTCTGCCGTCAGGTCAAGCGTGATGATCTCCTCAACGCCTGCTGCGCCGAGCCTGACCGGGACGCCCATGTAGAGCCCGTCGATTCCATACTCACCCTCGAGATACGCGGTGCAGGGCAGCACGCGCTTCTGATCGAGAACGATCGATGCGACCATCTCGGCAACTGCCGCGCCGGGTGCGTACCAGGCGGACGTGCTGAGCAGGTTGACGATCTCACCTCCGCCTTTCCGTACGCGCTCGACCATGGCGGCAATCGTCTCGTTCGAGACGATCCGCGTGAGCGGGACGCCTCCGACGCTGCTCGCCGAGACAACCGGCACCATCTGGTCGCCGTGACTGCCGAGGACGAGCGTCTGGATGTCGCGCACGGAGGCGCTGGTCTCGAACGAGATGAACGCTCTGAAGCGAGCCGTGTCGAGGATGCCGGCCATCCCGACGACCCGTTCCCTCGGGAAGTCGCAGGCCGCCTTCGCGACGTGGCACATCGCGTCGAGGGGATTCGTCACCGCGACAACGATTGCCTCCGGCGAGACCGCCGCAGCCTGCTCGGTAACCGACTTGACGATCGCCTGGTTCGTCGTGACGAGGTCGTCTCTGCTCATTCCAGGAGCCCGCGGCTTGCCCGACGTGATCACGATGACGTCCGATCCCGCCGTCTCTTCGTAGCCGTTGGTGCCGGTGATGCGTGCTTCGTAGTTCAGCACCGGCCCGGCCTCGTTCATGTCGAGGGCCTTGCCCTGTGGCAGGTTTTCGATGATGTCGACGAGAACGACATCGGCGTGGTCTGCGCGAGCGACCTCCTGGGCTGCCGTGGCCCCGACGTTCCCTGCACCGATGATCGTGACCTTGGCTCTCAGGCTTGTCCTCCTCCGTCTGGCGGGCGCGATTCTATACGGCGCATCCGGCCTGACGCGCTGGGATAGGATGCGCCGGGTGTCGGAGGAAGCTCGGGGCGATCGGTGCCCATGGCGATGCGCCGCAAGGCAGCGCCAACGGGTAGGCCACGGCGACGTTCTCGGGCATCACAGACGCCCACGGCAGCGATGTTTCGCGGGGCCTGCTCGCGGCGCCTCCTGCCGCCTCATCGGCGGGGGTCTCCACGTGATTGGGCCGCCCCGCGGCAATCGGCCGATCCTTCCGAGCTCCGAGTCCATCGGCCCTTCCTCACGTCGCCTGACGGAGGGGTCAGGGTGAGGGCAGTCGGTCTTGGATCTCGCTGAGGTCGCCGCTCGCGCGGCGGATCTGACCGACGAGCGTGAGCTCGCCGATCTTCGCGCCGCGTCGGACGAGGAGATCGAGCAGGCAGTTCGCGGCCCTGACTTCCGGATCCGGGCCATGGGCTACCGGGCAATCGGCCCGCTGCGATTTCGCCAGAAGGTCGAGCTGCTCCGCCGGGGGCTTGAGGATGAGAGCCCTGCCTGCCGCGGCGCTGCGCTGATCTCGCTCGAGCTGCTGTCCCGCGACCAGCCCGGAGATGTCAACGCCGTGAGGCCGATGCTCCACACGCTGGCGAACAGCGACCCGAACGGCACCGTTCGGCGGCTTGCGGTCATGTGCCTGAAGAACGGATCTCCGAGCCGCGACTCGATCGTGCTGCTCGAGCACATCGCGGAGGCCGAGGATGATCGCGATCTGCGTGCCGTGGCCGACCGTATCGCCGCGGTGCTGCGAAAGCGCGCCTCCCAGACACACTACCGCGACCCGCGGGCGCGTCAGCGGTAGAACCCGGGTCGAGCTCAGCGGGTTGCTCCGCGGCTTGGCGGGTTGCTCTGGTTGGATGGTTGTGGCTGCGGCCGCCGGCGGCCGGGCTGGTCGGGATGTGCTCTCAGGCCGTGGGATCCAGCGAGTTGTGGCGTTGGGGCACCCTCTGGGTGTGGTGGCGGAGGCCGGTCTGGCCTGGGCAGTTCGTCGCCGGGAGGGGTCGGAAGGGCCCGGACTGCCGGGGTGCCCGGCCGCGCGGTTGGACTGTCCGGCCGCGCCCTCGGGCTGCCCGACCGCGCCGTGGGGCTGTGCGGCCGCGCCTTCGAGCAGGCCGGCTGCTCCAGAGAACAGCCCACCCCCAGGGAGGGTAGCCCGGGAAAGCGCACGGCTTGCGCGCGGTCTGTCACGAAAGCGTCACGAGACTGCACCAACTCTGCGCCGCTGCGCCCTGCAACGGCTCCACTCGCCTCTGCCGACCGGGCGGTGCCGACCA
This sequence comes from Actinomycetes bacterium, assembly GCA_026708005.1. Lineage (GTDB taxonomy): Bacteria > Actinomycetota > Thermoleophilia > Gaiellales > Gaiellaceae > JAPOVR01. Next base: position 19,304 of record JAPOVR010000082.1, on the reverse strand, counting down.
GGCTCTGCCGACCGGACGAGAGCGACACGCCGCAGCAACCCGCGGGGATCTCTTCCGTTCGGCGTAAGGATCTCCTCTGTTCGGTCTTCGAGCGCCCGTCCTGGAGACGCGCGGCACGCATCCTCCCGTGGGGGAGGCGCACCTGCAGACGGGGCGCCCCCGCCACGCGCGGACAGCGGCGTACGTGGCCTGCTCGGACACCCGCCTTTGAGGCGGTCCCAATTAGTATGCACGTGTTCTCGCCGGCTTTCGCGGCAGGCGTGCAGGAGCGCTCTGCCCACCAAGGAGCAAACCGTGTCGAAGATGCTGTTCGAGCCGCCAGAGGCTCAACAGGTGTTCAGGAGCCCCAGCCCAGAGGAGCTGAAGGCGCTCGCAGCGAGGATGGCGAACGCCCAGCCGACGCGGTACGGAAACCTGAACGTGCAGACGGAAGTCGTTGCGCGATCGAAGCAATCGACGTACATCGTCACCGATGAGCCCGATGGTCAGAACCAGGCGATCTCGCGCGCCGAGGGCCAACGCTGGGCGGAGGCCCAGGACGCCTATATCGCCCGCGAGACGATGGTGCAGGTGGATGGCTACATCGGGGTCGACCCGTCCTATCGAGTGGCAACCCGTCTCTACATCGAGGCTGCCCACGCCAACGTCGCCGGCATGCAGCAGGCGCTGTACTTCGAGCCCAATTCTTCAGGGCACGCCCCCGAGCTCACCGTCATCTACACGCCAAGCCTTCGCGCCAAGGGTTTCCCCGACAATCGCCTCATCGCGGTCGACCTCGACCACGGAGTCACCCGCGTCTTCAATTCCGACTACTTCGGCGAGTCGAAGAAGGGCGGCCTGCGGATGTGGAACAAGCTCGTGTACGACCGCGGCGGCCTCCCGTTGCACGCGGGGAGCAAGCGGATCCCGACCGCGGGCGGCGACCGTATCGGGTTGATCGTCGGCCTCTCGGGAACAGGCAAAACTACCACGACGTTCACACGCCAGAACGGGTCTCTCCCGATCCAGGACGACTTCGTCGCGTGGCTGCCCGACGGCCGGGTCTCTGTCTCGGAGAACGGGTGCTTTGCGAAGACGTTCGGGCTGAACCCCGAGGATGAGCCAACGATCTACGGCGCGGTGACCCAGTCTGACTCATACCTCGAGAACGTCTCCCAGCGCGGAGACGAGGTCGACTTCTACGACACGAGCTACACACAGAACGGCCGCGCGACGTTCCCGTTCAGCGTTATCGAGTCGGCCGCACGCGACGAGATCTCCCACGTCGACTTCCTCCTCATCCTCAACCGCAACGAGAACGTGATTCCGGCGGTGGCCAAGCTGGAGGGTCCGCAAGCAGCGGCGTTCTTCATGCTTGGCGAGACCCAGGGCACGAGCGCGGGGGGCGCCGATGAGGCGGGCAAGTTCCTGCGCATCCCGGGTACGAACCCGTTCTTTCCGATGCCGCACGACCTCCAGGGCAACCGGTTCCTCGAGCTCTTGGAACAGCACCCGCTGGACGTGTACCTCATGAACACTGGCCGAGTCGGCGGCCCCGAGTCTGACCAGCGATCCGAAGAGGTGGCAATCAGGCACTCCTCGGCGATCGTCAAGGCGATCGCCGAAGGCGCGATCGAGTGGACCCAGGACCCCGACTTCGGCTACAAGATCGCGGCAAGCGTCCCTGGAATCGACGAGTCCAACGGCTGCCTGCTGCGTCCGCGCGAGCTGTATGCGGCCCACCGTCGGCTCGCCGAGTACGACACGCTGGTCACGCGCTTCAAGAGCGAGCGGCGCGCGTTCCTCGAGTCGTACCCAAGCCTCTCCGTCGACATCGTCGACGCCGTCGGCTAGGTGTGGCGGCGGGGGTTGTCTCCAACCCACACCCCCAACCACCTACCCCACGACAACCCCCGCAGAGCACAGCTAGCCGTCCTTCGACACCACCCGGCTCCAGCTCATGCCCATGCTCGGGATGTCGGAGCAGCCTGTTGGAGGCCTGGATGGAGGAGCAACTCCCGTGGTTGCCCGACCACGACCCCGCCGAGCGTGAGGGCGGCATGGCCTCGCGGATTCGGGACACAGTGGTGCGTCTTGGGACAGAGTGGTGCGTCCTTCGTGCGCGAGGGTAGTCTCGGCGTAGGCGACTTCTGTTGGTGGCGCCAGTGTTCAGGCCACGCACTCGCGAAGGCAGCTTAGGTCAGGTCGAGGCAGCCTAGGTCAGGTCGACCGAGGCGACAGCCGCAACGGGCGCCTTTCGTGCGCGAGGCCAGCCAGGGAAAGCCAAAGCTGAGCGGCCTCGCAGGACGGCCGCGCAGCAGGCGCCCTTCGTGCGGGGCATTCGCCCGGAGCAGCGAGCCGGCGGGACAGCCGCGCAGAGTTGGTGCAGTCTCGTGACGCTTTCGTGACTTATCGTGCGCATATCTCGGCTACCCCCCCGGGTGGTGTTGGGGGGCGGCTGTCCTTGCAGTGGCCGTTCGTGTCGGCCGGGCGGCATCGCCCGGCATGGCCACGGCACAGCCGCTTGACTCGGCGTGGAGGTTCCGGGTGCACGAGGTGCCCGGCCCGCAGAGGGGGCTACCAATCGGCCGCCAGTTGGCTCAGCCCCAACGAGCCAGCAGCGGCCACGCGCACCGCCGGCACACGCCCCGCCACAGCGGTGCGCCCTACAGGCAGGCCACCTTCAGACGCTACAGGGGAGCCACCTTCTCGACGCGCCCAAGTCTGAACTCGACGCCATCCGCATACGCGCATACGGGTGGAGTCGGAACATCAAAACCCAGCGCGAGCACGGGGTCAAACCGCGCCTCACCCTCCAGCCTCACGTGCTGCCAGCGGATCGGTGCATGCCGGGCCACCGCGCGCCGAAGGCCTGCTGCTCTCCAGTACGCGACCTCATGTGAGCCCAGGGGTGGCTCAAGAGGCGGCAGCTCAGCCGGCTCGCCAGTCGGCGCGAAGGTCAATAAGACACCAGGCCCGCGCGCGATCACCGAGCGCTCGCTGAGCCCGATCAGCGTCGAGCGGACCGGTACGCCGAATGGCAGCTCAAGCAGGCCGAGCAACGTCACGCGAAAGGAGAAGATGAACACGGCCGGCTCGCCGCTGCGGTCCGTTACGTACGTCCTCGTATACAGCTGGCGCCAGCCGGGAATCGGCAACCGGCCGATCCGACCGCTGCTGAGACGGAGGGCCGCCAGCGACACGAGTGCACGACCGTCCACCAGCGCCGGGCGAAAGCCCTCGGGAAGCTTCGGGTTGACCTGGTCAGGATCGACGTCCCACGTGGCCAGGAAGTAGTGCCGAGCAACGTGACGGAAGACCACGGCGCGACTGTAGATGACCGAGCGCAAGCTAGCCTGTGCTCGCTTGGCCGATTAGGACCGACCCGGCGAAACGGCAGCTTCGGCCGCCCCAGCTGCCCAGACCGGGCGGCAGCCGCAACGTGATGGCAGGTGTCGGACCCGGTCGCCGCTCGCCACCTCCACCCACGTCCACCGACGGCAAGCCCACATACCAGTGCGGCCGGCTAGCCTCCTCCCGCGGGCCAGGCGCGCAGGACCCGACTGCGTGGCCGCGAAGGGGTCGAGGTGAATACGCAGGCCGCAATCGAGCGGTTCCTCGATAGCTCTCGCTTCTCCGAGGCAACTCGCCGCGGCTACCGATGCGACCTCGAGGAGTTCAGCGACTGGCTTCGATCGAGACGCATCGCCCTTGAAGGCGTGAACGCGCGCGTGCTCGCGACGTACGCAACCGAGCTAGGCAAGCACCGACCGGGACGCCAGCCCGGCAAACTCGCCCCGAGCACGCTTGCTCGGAAACTCGCCGCCGTACGTTCGTTCCTGAGGGCAACGCTTGGGCCGGCGCGCGTTCCCGAACTCGCGCTACCGGCACGCCGCGGACGGCGGCTGCCAAACGCCCCGCGGGAGAAGGAGGTTGACGAGCTGCTCTCGACGCTTGCCGGTGAGGGGCCGCTGGCGCTTCGCAACCGCGCGCTCTTCGAGCTCGTGTACTCGGCCGGTCTCCGGTCGCAGGAGGTGGTGTCGCTCTGTCTCCACGACGTGGACTTCGAGCGCGAGACGGTTCACGTCACGGGAAAGGGCGGCAAGGAACGTGTCGTGCCGCTCGGGGAGGAGGCTGCCCACTGGCTCCGCGGGTATCTCGACCGCAGCCGACCCCAGCTGGCAAAAGGCGCAGCCAACGAAGTGTTCCTCTCGGCGCGCGGCCGCCCACTCGACACGTCAACGCTGCGCCGACTGGTTGCCAACCCCCACCGGCTGCGGCATGCCTTCGCAACCCACCTCCTCGAGGGCGGGGCCGATCTCCGAACGATCCAGGAACTGCTCGGGCACGCCTCGCTCTCGACGACGCAGATCTATAGCCACGTCGACGGCAAACGCCTTCGGAGCGTGTATGACAACTCCCACCCCCGAGCCTGATCCGGCCATCGACGCATTCCTCGCGCTCCTCGCGAGCCAGCGTGCCCCGAGTACGGTTGACGCGTACCGCCGGGACATCGCTGGCCTTGCGAGCTTCCTTGGCTCTCCCCCAAGCGCAGCCGACACCGACTCGCTCGAGCGCTGGCTCGCCGACCTGCGCTCGCGCGGGATCGCGCCGTCCTCCATCGCGCGGCGCATCGCCGCCGTCCGAACCTTCTACCGCCACCTTGCGCTGATCGGCCAGCGCGACGACAACCCGGCCGCAGACCTCGAGGCGCCCCGCCGCCGTCGCCCCCTGCCGCGAGCGCTCTCTCCCCGCGACATCGAGCGGCTCTGCGCCGCAGCCGACGGCGTCTCACCGCGCGCGCTGCGCGACCGTGCCCTCATCGAGCTGCTCTACGGGGCCGGCCTGCGAGTCAGCGAGGCGGTCGGACTCGACCGCGGAAGCATCCACCTCACCGAGCGGCTCGTGCGCTGCGTCGGCAAGGGAGACAAGGAGCGGATCGTGCCCCTGGGCCGGGAGGCGTGTGAGGCCCTGCGCCGTTACCTCGGCCGTGGACGCCCGTACCTCGACAAGCGGCATCGGCCCGAGCTGTTCCTGAACGCCAAGGGCGGCGCCCTGACGCGCGCCGGCATCTTCCTGATCCTGCGTCGGCTCGCCGCGGAGGCTGGACTGGAGCCAGAGCGCATCCACCCCCACCTGCTGCGCCACTCGTTTGCGACCCACCTCCTCGAAGGGGGCGCCGATCTGCGCAGCGTTCAGGAGATGCTCGGCCACGCCGATCTCTCCACAACGGAGCTCTACACGCACCTCTCAGATCAGAGGCGGCGCGAGGTGTACTTCGACGCACACCCGCACGCGGGACGTCGCCGTCAGGCACGACACACCCCGCCTCTACCAGAGTAAGCGCATGGCGGTTCCAGCCGACTGGCAGCATCTCGACCTCCATAATCACTCGCACCGCTCGCACGATGCTGTCAACCGGCTCGAGGACTACGAACGGGCGCACCAGGCAGGCATGTTCCACGTACTCGGGATCACCGACCACGATCGGGTCGACGGAGCGCTTACCCTCGCCGAGCGGGCGACGTTCCCCGTCATCGTGGGCGAGGAGATCACGACCGCCGACGGCGAGCTGATCGGCCTGTTCCTGTGCGAGCAAATACCGCGCGACCTGCCGATCGTGGAGACAGCCGAGCGTATTCGAGCGCAGGGAGGTCTCGTCTACCTGCAGCACCCCTTCTACCACCTGATCCGGCGGCCGCTGACGCCCCGTAGCCGGGAGAGGCTCCTTGACAGCGGGCTTGTCGACATCGTCGAGGTCGTGAACGGTGGGCCGTTTACAGGCCACTCCAACGCCAAGGCGAGGGGGCTCGCAGAGCGCTACGGACTGCCGAAGGCAGCCGGCAGCGACGCGCACGCGCCTGTCGAGATCGGGCGCTGTCTCGTCGCTGCGCCGCCGGGACCGCTCGAGCCGGCCAGCCTCTGCGAACGCCTTCGCGAGGCAACGATCATCGACCGGAGGCTCTCCTCGCGACACGCGGTAGCCACGAAGCTGCGCACCCGCACGCAGCTGGCGTTGCGACGCCTCAGCGATACCCCGCTTGACTGACGGACGAGCGGGAGGGCAGCGAGAACAGCGGCACAGAGTCGTTGCAGTTTCGTGACGCTTTCGTGACAGATCGTGCGCATATCTCGGCAACCCCCCCAGGGGGGGCGGGCTGTCTTACGCCGCGGCCAGGCAGCCCAACGGCTCACGACCAGATGCGCCCCGACGGCTCAGGGACGAAGCCCCGGTGGCCCAGGCCTCTTCGCTCTGGCTGGCAACCGCCTGGAGCGCCTTGAGCTCGGAGGCGTCCTCGTGGCCTGACCTCCTTTCGCTCTGCCCAGCAACCAAGCGGCCGTGCCAGCTCAGCCCCAACCACAGCACCCCGAAGGCCGCTCCCACCCACCCAACCTCCGCGACCTGCAAGCTCGCACCACTCACCCAACCCAAACGCATCCCCGCAACCTCCAGCCCATCAACCCCCGCCCTAACACCCGACAACCATCCAAACACGACAACTTGGCCCAAACGGGGCCGGGAGGGCGAACCCGTCACGAGGCCGGCAACCGCCTCAGCACCACGATCCGTCGAGCCGCGGAACACCTCGTGGCATGCCTCTGTGCAGCGACGTTCGAGGGTCGCTCGCCCGAGCCCATCGGATAGGCTCCTTCGCTGTGAGCAAGGTGCACGATGTGCTCGTGATCGGTGCCGGCTGCGCCGGGATGCGCGCCGCGATCGCGGCGTTTGATCAGGGTGCAGACGTCGCGCTCGTCTCGAAGATCCACCCGGTCAGGAGTCACTCCGGAGCGGCTGAGGGCGGCATCAACGCTGCGCTTGGAAACGCGTCCGAGGACGATCCCGAGCAGCACGCGTTTGACACGGTCAAGGGCTCGGACTGGCTTGGCGACCAGGATGCGATCGAGGTGCTCTGCACCGATGCCGCTGCGGATGTCTACGAGCTCGAGCACTGGGGCGCCGTGTTCTCACGAGACGAGAGCGGCCGAATCGCCCAGCGGCCGTTCGGTGCGGCTGGCGCGCCCCGCACCGCGTACGCGGCCGACATCACCGGTCACGTGCTGATCCACGTGCTCTACGAGCAGGTGATGAAGCGCGGCATCTTCACCTACGAGGAGTACTTCGCGTGGCGGCTCGTCGTCGAGGAGGGGCGTTGCGTCGGCGTGATCTGCTGGGATCTCCTGAACGGCGGCGTCCAGGCGATCTCGAGCAAGACCGTCATTCTCGCGACCGGCGGCGCTGGCCGGCTCTACGTCGGCACGACCAACGCCTACTCCTGTACAGGCGACGGAATGGCCATGGCTCTCCAGGTCGGTGTCGCGCTCAAGGACATGGAGATGATGCAGTTCCACCCCACGACCCTCTCGCCCACGGGTGTCCTGATCACCGAGGGCTGCCGCGGCGAAGGAGCGTACCTGCTGAACTCGGAGAGCGAGCGCTTCCTCAAGGACTATGCCCCCAAGGCGATGGAGCTCGCGAGCCGCGACGTGATCTCACGCGCCGAGCAGACCGAGATCGACCAGGGCCGGGGGATCGACGGAGATGTGCTGCTCGACCTCCGCCACCTCGGCGGCGACCGAATCCGGGAGCGCTTGCATGGCACACGCGAGCTGTCGATGGTCTTCGCCGGCGTTGACCCGATCGACGACCCGATTCCCGTGCGGCCCGGCGCCCACTACCACATGGGCGGAGTCGACACCGATCTCTGGGGTCTGACCAGCGTTGAAGGGCTCTACGCGGCCGGCGAAGCGGCCTGCGTCTCAGCCCATGGAGCCAATCGGCTTGGCGGCAACGCGCTGATGGAGACGATTACCTATGGCCGCCGCTCGGGGAAGGCCGCAAGCGACGCGGCGCGCGAATTGCCCGCGGCCGAGGTGTCTGAGGCGGCCCGCGCTGACGCGGGGGTGCAGATCAAGGCGCTTCTCGATCGCAGCGACGGCGAGCGGCCGCACGGGATCCGCGACGAGCTGGCGCAGACCATGCACGAGAACTTCGGGGTGTTTCGCCAAGAGGAGCAGATGCTCGAGCAGGGACGCATCATCGAGCGGCTGCGGGAGCGCTACCAGCGGGTGGTCGTCGACGACAAGGGATCGACGTTCAACAACGACCTGACGCAGGCGCTCGAGCTTGAGTTCCTGATCGATCTTGCCGCGTGCATGATTCCCGCCGGCGTCGGCCGCACGGAGAGCCGCGGGGCACACGCACGCCCGTACGACTACCCCGACCGGGACGACGAGAACTTCATGAGACATACGATGGTGACGAAGCAGGATGGAGAGCTGAAGCTCGATTGGGCGCCGGTTCGGGTGACGAAGTGGCCGCCTGGCGAGAGGACGTACTGAGGTCGTAGAAGCCACGCCGCTTGCGGCAAGATGCCTCGTGCGCGGCAAGGGAGCAGAGTTGCAGGTCAAGCTACGGATACAACGCTTCGATCCAGCGGTAGGCGACAGGAGGCTCGTCCCGTACGACGTCGAGGTGCCCGAGTGGGCAACGCTCCTCGATGTCCTCGACATCGTCAAGGACACGGTCGACGGATCGCTCTCCTTCCGCAAGAGCTGCCGGATGATGATTTGCGGGTCCTGCGGCATGCGGATGGACGGCCGGGCCATCCTCGCGTGCCGCGAGCGGATGAAGCCGATCGTCAACGCCGGGCACGTTCCGACCATCTCCCCGATGGGCAACATGCCGATCATCAAGGACCTCGTGGTCGACATGGGCCCGTTCTGGCAGAAGATTCGTCAGATGAAGCCGTGGCTCGATCCGGGCCTCGCCGAGAGCCCGGAGAAGGAGAACCTGCACTCCCAGGCCGCCATGGAGCCAATCCAGAAAGAGGCGCTCTGCGTCATGTGCGGCTGCTGCGTGTCGGAGTGCAACTCGATGGAGTCAGACCCGGAGTTCCTCGGGCCGGCCGCGCTCGCGAAGGGGTTCCGGCTGGTCGGCGATCCGCGCGACGCAAAGGGCATCGAGCGGCTTGAGGGCTACTCCGGCGAGCACGGGATCTGGGACTGCACGCGTTGCTACTTCTGCAACGAACGTTGCCCGAAGGGCGTCGACCCGCGCGACGCCATCGCCAAGCTCGGTGCTGAGGCCATCGGCCAGGGCATCGACCGCGACCCCGGCGCCCGTCACGCCAACTGGTTCGTCCACTCGGCGAAGACCACGGGCTGGCTTCGCGAGACCGAGCTGGTACCAAAGACGCAGGGCCTCGTGGAGACGATCAAGCAGACGAAGTTCGCCCTCTCGCTCGCCCGTCGCGGCAAGGTGCCCACGCCGTTCCCGCCGCACGTAGCCAAGGATGTGAACGAGTCGCGCTCGCTCTACGACATCGTGAAGAAGCAGGGCCGCTCAGGTGCGGCGGGCATTGTTCAGGGCGAGAAGGCGCTCCGGAAGCTCGAGCACTGATGCTGGCCGATCAGGACCCTGGCCCTCGCCGCGTCGCCTACTACAAGGGCTGCCTCGCGTCGCTCTCCACCAAGGAGCTCGATATCTCGACGCGGGCGCTCGCGCCGAAGCTCGGGCTCGAGCTCGCAGAGCTCGAGTCGGTCACCTGCTGCGGCGCAGGAGACATCCACGAGGCCGAGCCCGACTACTACCTGCATCTGAACGCGCGCATCCTTGCCTATGCCCAGGCCGAGGGCTGCGACACGCTCATGACGATCTGCAACGTATGCACGCTCAACCTGCGGCAGGCCGACTTCCAGCTCAAGAACGACGAGCACCTGCGCAGCCGGATCAACGAGAACCTCGAGACGGTTGGCGCCCCGCCGTACAGCGGCAGCGTCGACGTCCAGCACTTCCTCTGGATGATCGCGGAGGGCGAAGGGTACGAGAAGCTCAAGGAGGTCGCGCACCGCGGGCTCAAGGGGCTGAAGATCGCGCCGTTCTACGGGTGCCAGATTCTGCGGCCATCGAAGCTCTTGGGCGTCGATGATCCGGATGCGCCGCACACGCTCGAAGCGGTGATCGACGCCTGCGGCGGCAAGGCAATCGACTATCCCGCGAAGGTCAAGTGCTGCGGCTTTCCCATCATTCAAGCCCGTGAGGACGTCGCGCTCGGCGAGCTCATCCAGCCTATCGAGCAGGCGATGGAGCGCGGGGCCGACGCGATGGTCACGCCCTGCCCGCTGTGCCATCTGTCGCTCGATGCGTGGCAGCAGAAGCTCGAGAAGCAGACCGGCAGGACCTTCGACATGCCGATCATGCACCTCTCGCAGCTCGTCGGTGTGGCAGCAGGACTGGCCGACTCCGAGCTAAAGTTCAAGCGGCACGTCGTCTCGATGCAACCTGTTCTCGACAAAATCGAAGCATGAAGAAACTTCTCGTCATTGTGCTCGGCGCCCTCGCCGCCGTGGGTGTGATGCGCCTGCTGCGTCGGTTTTCGCAGGCGGATCCGCTCGAGGAGCTCGACCGCGAAGAGCCCGTCGCCTCCAACGAGGACGCCGGCACGCTGTCTGAGCCCTAGGAGCGCGGCGCCCGGCCGAACGGTGCTCAGCCGCGGTCTGCGGCGCCGATGAGGTTACGCGCAATCAGCGCTTCGGCGATCTGGACCGCGTTCAACGCAGCGCCCTTGCGGAGGTTGTCGTTCACGACCCAGATGACGAGCCCGCGCTCGGCCGCTGGATCACGCCGGATGCGCCCTGCCAGCACGCAGTCGTGTCCCGCCGCCCGTCCGGGCGTCGGGAAGCCCTCGAGTTGCACATGGGGAGCCGCCTCGAGCGCGCGGCGGGCCGCAGGAGGCGACAGCTCGGCCTCCGTCTCGACCCAGACCGCCTGCGCGTGTCCAACCATGACCGGAACGCGCACGCACGTTGCGCTCAGCAGCAGCGCCGGCAGATCGAGGATCTTCCGGGTCTCGGCTCGCAGCTTCCACTCCTCGCTGAACTCGTCATCGATGAGATCCCAGTCCAGCGCCAGGTCGCCCTCGGCGGGCGCCGTTGCCCGGAGCTGCTCCATGCCCTCGTCGCCCTTGCCCGACATCGACTGGTAGGTAGCGAGGCGAACGCGCGTGAGGCCAGCCGTGTCATGGAGCGGCTTGAGGACGCACGCGAGCTGCATGGCGGAGCAGTTCGGGTTGGCGACGATCTGCCCGCTGGAGGCCGCCTGCGCCCCTGCGAGCGCCTCGTCGTTGACGCCGGCGACCACGAGCGGAACGTCGTCGGCCAGCCGGTAGGCGTCGGACTTGTCGATGACAGCAGCAGCACCGGCGAGCGCGTGGGGCACGAGCTTGCGGCTGGTATCGGTTCCGACGGAGAAGAAGCACAGGTCGAGGTCGCCGGCCGCGAGCAGCTCGGCCGTCGTCTCCTCCACCGGGAGCTCGTCGGCGCCGAATGAGATACGCCCGCCGGCCGAGCGCGAGCTCGCGAGCGCGCGCACGCTCGTATAGCCGCGCTCGGCCAGGAGCGCAAGCGTGACGGTGCCCACCGCACCCGTCGCTCCGATGACCCCGATCCGGATGTCCTCTGTGCTGCTCATCAGGCCACACGGAGTGTAGGCATCAGGGCCCTCGTGCAGGCAACGCAGCGAGCTCGGCCCGCTCTCGTCGCGCCGTTCGGGTCAGAGCTCAAGCAGGCAGGACCGATGGAGTAGGCAGAATGCCCGTGATGTTCGGTCCTGTGATGGAAAACCTCGTCGTGCAGCTCACACGCCTGCCGGGTGTGGGCAGCCGCACGGCGCATCGGCTTGCCTTCCACCTCCTGCGCGTCCCCCGAGAGGAGGCGCTCGCGCTCGCCGATGCGATTCGAGAGACCAAGGAGCGCATCCGCGCCTGTGCGACGTGCGGCAACCTCACCGAGGGACAGACGTGCGAGGTCTGTCGGGACGCCCGCCGCGACCGCTCGATCATCTGCGTCGTGGAGCAGGCGGTCGACCTGGTCTCGATCGAGCGGACCAACCAGTTCCGTGGCCTGTACCACGTGCTGGGAGGTGCTCTCTCGCCGCTCGATGGCGTCGATCCAGACGATCTGCGCATCGCCGATCTGCTCCGCCGTGTTGGGAACGGCGGGATCGAGGAGGTCGTGCTGGCGACGAGCTCGACGATGACCGGTGAGGCGACCGCCTCCTACCTCGCCGAGCAGCTGCGCGGGCGGGTCAACATCACGCGCCCCGCCAGCGGCCTGCCGGTCGGCTCCGACCTCGAGTACGCGGATGAGGTCACGCTCGGCCGCGCGCTGTCGGACCGCCGCGAGATGTAGGGCGGCGTGCCTGCCGTCTACAGGCCCGGCAGGCCGAGCCCCTCAAGGCCGCCCATGGCGCCCCCGAGCTTTGCCTGTTGAAGCTCCTGAGAGTTGTGGAGCGCCTGGTTCACCGCCGCAAGCACGAGATCTTCGAGCATCTCAGGATCGTCAGGGTCGATGGCCTCAGCAGCGATCTTGATCTCGGTGATGTCGCCGCCGCCGGATGCCTTGACCTTGACCATGCCACCGCCGGCCGAGGCCTCGACCGTCTCCTCCGCGAGCTGCTGCTGCGCCTTGGCGACCTCGGCCTGCATCTGCTGAACCTGCTGCATCATCTTGTTCATGTTCATGCGCTTCGCCATGTTCACGCCTCGCAATCCGTCGTAGGCAACCCAGGGTAGGCGACGGGGTGGGGGGTTGGACAGCTAGCCATTGCCCTCCTGAAGCTCCTCCGCGTCGAAGGTCTCTTTGAGCAGGCTGACGAGCGCCTCGTCGGAGACGGCTTCCCCGCCGGGATCCGACGCGGGCCGCTCGGCGGGGTGCCCGTCCTCGGCCGAAGACGGGTCAGCCGCGTCTTCCCCCGAAGAGGCGTGGTCAGCCGCTTCGCGAAACTCGACCTCGAGCCGTCGGCCGGTTGCTTCGTGGAGAACGTGGCCGAGGAGCTGGACGTTCTTCGGGCCCTCGACGACCGTGCGCTGGAACGCGGCTCCGGCCGGCAGCTCGACAAGCAGACGCTCGCCGTCGAGCGCGAGCGGTCGAGCCTTGCCGAGGACAGAAGCCGCCGCGAGGGAGCGCTCGCCGACGGCAGCGACGACCCGGGCCATCCACAGGTCGGCGATCTGCTCGATCGCAAGCGGCGGCAGCGGCGCCGCGGCAGCTGCGGACGGCTCGGTCGACGGCGCGGGCTGCGCCGACGAAGCCGTCTGCTCGCGCTGGCCGCCTCCGGCGACAGCGGCGACGTCGCTCTCCTTCGCTGCTGCGTCGGCGTGCGCCTCGGCGCCGGGCGCCTGCTCCGGACCGGGCGGTGCGGCCGCCTCAAGCCGCTCGAGCCGCAGCAGGATCGACTCTCGCCCGACATCGGCTTCGGGGCGGCTGATCTTGACGAGCGCCAGCTCGAGTGGAAGCCGGGGATCACCGCCCTGGCGGATGCCTTCGAGGGCCGCAGCCAACAGGTCGATGAGCCGCAAGACTCGCGCCTCGCCGAACGCCGTCGCCTGCGATCGGATCCGCTGGTGCGAGTCCTCCTCGATCGGGAGCGAGTCGGGGATGTCGGTGAGATGCTGGAGCAGGAGCAGGTGCCTGAGGTGCTCGAGCAGATCGCTGACGAGTCGGGCGAGGTCGTGCCCGCGCTCTGACAGCTCTTCGATCGAGTTGAGGAGCGCGGCCGTATCTCCGTCGATCAGCAGGTCGACGATCCGAAGCAGGCTATCCTGCTCGATGGTGCCGAGGACGTCGCGGACAGCTGAGATCGTGATCCGCCCGCCGGTCGAGGCGGCCAGCTGGTCGAGCGTCGAGACCGCATCCCGGTAGCTGCCCCGCGAGTGGTGCGCGATCTGGGCGAGCGCGGGGTCGGGTGCCTCCAGCTTCTCTGCGTCGGCGATGCGGCGCAGGAGCGGCTGGATATCTGAGAGCCGCGGCCGCGAGAACGGGAACGTCTGGCAGCGGGAGCGGACGGTAGGGAGCATCCTGTCGAGCTCGGTCGTGCAGAAGACGAAGACGAGGTGAGGCGGCGGCTCCTCGATCAGCTTGAGCAGCGCGTTGAAGGCATCTTTCGTGAGCTGGTGGGCCTCGTCGAGGATGTAGACTTTGTTGCGCGCGATGGGCTGGAGGATCGCGCGGTCTCGGATCTCGCGAACGTCGTCGATCCCCCGCTGGGACGCGGCATCCATCTCGATCACATCGAGTGACGAGCCGGCGGCGATGGCCGTACACGACTCGCACGTACCGCACGGCGTCACGGTGGGGCTCTGATCGCAGTTGAGGGCCTTGGCGAGGATGCGAGCCAGCGACGTCTTGCCGGTGCCGCGCGGGCCGGCGAACACGTAGGCTTGCCGAACGCGATCCTGCAGGATCGCGTTCCTGAGCGTGCGGACGACGTGCTCTTGCCCGATGACCTCCTCGAACGTCTGGGGTCGGTACTTGCGGTAGAGCGCGGTCACCACCGGTATCGTAAACCCAACACGGCCTGGCGCGGATCTGCCGATCAGCGGGGCCGGCTCCGGCTTGCCCATCGGCGTCACGATGCTCGCCGGGCGACAGGCGCCTCGCTCCGAGCGGCGGCCGGGTCGGTCGCGAGGGCGCCGTGGGCAAGCGCGGAGACACCGGCGCGGGGCCTCGGGGAAGAAGCGGGAGCTTCTCTCTTGCTACCGGCCGCGCACCTTCCTTCGAAGGGTAGTTCGAGGCGGTGCGAACGACGATTGCTCGGACCAGGCGACTCCGCGGCGCCCGGAAGACACCGCTTAGCGCTGCTTCCTTCCGGACCTGACGCGGTTCACAGGCTTCCGTCGCGCGGAACCTGGCCTTCATCGCTCACGTGCGCTTGCCCTACCTCGGAACGCGCCTCCTCGGGAAGGAATTCAGCCCCGCTCTAGCGGATTGCGGGTTCAGGGAACCGCTAGCTCCCCACCTAGCGCGGCCGGAGCACTGATCGTACCAGCACCGAGCGGCTCAGCAGGTCGGGCGGTGTCGTGACGAGCGCGACGCCGATCACCGCGACGAACATGCCGCTGAGGCTGAGCGCGCCAGGTGCGTTCCCTCGGGCGATCTCGACGATGATGGCGATCGCGGGGACGAGGAAGAGCACCGATGAGGTCCGGGCGGCCTCGAGCCTCTTGAGGACGATGAAGAAGAACACGGTGGCCAGGGCGGTGACGGGCCCGACCCACACGAGCGGAGCCCAGAGCTCGGCGGAGGACCAGTTGGTGCTCGACAGGCCGACCGCGCCGAAGGCGATCGGGACGAGTGCGAGCGCGCCGACGCTGTACTGCACCACGCTGACGCCGACGATGTCGATACTGGGATCGTCCCTCGAGAGCCCGCGCATGACCAGCGTGCCGACCGCCCAGGCGAGGGAGCCCGCAAGACCGAGCCCGATGCCGATGAGCAGTCGTACGGCCCCCTGCGAGGAGCCAAGCTGGGTGGCAACCATCAGGACGACGCCGCCGAACCCCGTGATGAGGCCGGCGACCGCGAGTCGCGAGACCCGCTCGCGCAGGGCGAGCCAGCCGAGGATCGCGACGAGGAGGGGAGGCATGTTCATCACGACGGCGCTGTTCCCCGCTCCCGCATACGCGATCGAGGCCATGAGCGCCCACTGGAAGAAGGCGAACAGCAAGAGGCCGGTCAGGATCGAGCCTGCGAGGAGCCGACCGCGCGGGAGCGTGCCGCGCATCAGCAGGTAGCCGAGCCACAGCAAGAGCGCCGACGGAACCATCCGCAGGGCGGCGAGCATGACCGGCGGCGCGTGCTGGGAGCTGATGTCGAGGGGCCACCACGCCAAGCCCCAGATCAGCACCGCGGAGCCGAGGAGCCAAACCGGCCTGGCCGCAGGGCCATGCTGGCGCGGTTGCGTCACTCCGAGACCTTACTGGCCCGCTCAGCCTCAGGCCGCACCGAGCAGAGTCGGGCCGATCGCCGGGCGGCCGAGCGGCGGTCTAGCCGCTGGCTTCCTGACTGCGCAGCAGCATCGCGTTACCAAACTCAGAGCGGCCGAGCATGCCGACGAACTTCCCGTTCTTGCACACGGGGAGCGCATCGTGCTCCTCGTGGAGGATGACCTCGGCGACGTGCATCGCGCTGTCGTCGATATCGAGGTTGGTCGGCGTGCTCATGTGCGCGTTGACCGGCTCGGCCGCAGCCTCGCTCGCGCACCGCAGCAGGACTGCGGGGTCGTCCGTCGCGAAGGCCGTGTGGTGCAGCTCCACCAGGTAGACGGGGAAGAGGCCATGGATCAGGCGGTCGTTGCCGAAGATCCCAACGACGCTGTCGTCATCGGCGAGCACCGCGATTGCCGAGACCGGATGCTCGGTGAGCGATGAGGCGGCCTCGAGGAACGTCGCACGCTCGCGGACGGCGGCAAACACGAGCTCGATGCCGAACATTCGGGCCATCTAGTGGGCCGCTCGGGAGGCGATGCGATGCCGCGGAAGGGCAAAACCATGCTCGCGGGCTGGATCGCTCGGTTGTCCGGCCACGGAGTGCCCGCACCGGGGGGAGATCACGACTGCTGCGGGGATGGCTCGACGCCCGGCTAGACGGCGGCTCTCGGCCGGTTGTCGGTCAGCCGTCACGGTCTAGAGCTGGAAGAGCAGGAGGTAGGCGGTAGCGATCAGCATGGACAGGATCGTCGCCGGCAAGCCTATTGCAAGGAATTGGCCGAATGAGACCTTCTTGCCAGCGCGCTCGAGCACGCCAGTTGCTGCGACGTTCGCAGCAGCCGCGATCACGGTTGCGTTCCCGCCGAAGGAGGCGCCGAATGCAAGCGCCCACCAGAGCCCGTCGTCGAACGGCTTGCCGGCCTGCAGCTCCTTCGCGACGGGGATCATGGCCGTTGTGAACGGGATGTTGTCGACGATCGCAGAGCCAGCTGCGGCGCCCCAGAGGATGATCATCCCCTCAGTAACGGTTGAGCCGCCGCCGGCGTCCGCGATCACCCCGGAGAGCCGTTCGAGCACGCCCTGCTCGACGAGCGCGCCCACGAGGACGAAAAGGCCCATGAAGAAGAAGAGGGTGGACCATTCGATCTTCGAGAGAGCCTCCTCGACGTCGTCGGCCGCCACGAGGAGCAGGACCGTCGCGCCTGCGAGCGCGACGACCCACGGCTCGAGTCCCAGCTGGGCGTGAACGAAGAACAGGACGATTGTGCCGGCGAGCACGGCGAGGGAGCGTTTCAGGTAGGGCGCGTTCTTGAGGTCGCGCTCGGGGTGCATCTGCTGGATACGCACCCAGGCCTCCGGCGCGATCTGGAGACGGCTGCGCAACAGCAGGTAGAGAAGCCCGGTGACGGCGAAGAGCGAGATGAAGGCGACCGGAGCCATGTTGACGATGAAGTCGACGAACGAGAGCTCCTCCACGGCCGAGCCGATCAGGATGTTCGGCGGGTCGCCGATCAGCGTCGCCGCGCCGCCGAGATTCGAGGCGAGCACCTCGATCAAGACGAGCGAGATCGCCGAGATGCGCAGGATGTCGGCCAGAAGCAGCGTGAGCGGAACGATGAGCAGGATTGCGGTCAGGTTGTCGAGGAACGCCGACAGCACCCCGGTCACGCCCGCCATTAGGAAGACGAGCCGCCAGGACTTCCCGCCTGAGAGCTGTGCGGCCCGCACGGCGAGGTAGGTGAAGACGCCGGTTCGCTCGGTCAGCGCGACGATCAGCATCATCCCTGCGAGGAGGCCGAGCGTGCCGAACTCGACCGACTCGATCGCGTGCTCCTCGTCGATCGCGCCGATCAGGATGACCAGCCCGGCTCCCGCGAGCGCGGCCTTCGTGCGGTGGACCCACTCGAACGAGATGGTCGCGAGCACCGCGGCAAAGATGGCGATCGTTACGATGTCCACGCGCTGGGTGCGCCCGCTCGCGCAGGGGGGGCGGCGCTCGCGGCGCCCACCGAGCTAGGTGGGACGGCGAGGTTCACGGCTTCGAGAGCGCTTGGAGATCGCATGCTCGCCTGGCAACAGTAGCGCTCGGGCCGGGCGGCTCCGCGCCGGTAAGAGGCACGCTGAACCGCCGGTTGGGGCGGTCCCTACAGGGACGAGGTTGGAGTCTCAGGCGCGCCGGGTGGCATCACAGCGCCCGCCGGGCACCCTTCCTCTGGCTGCCCCAGCGAGTAGCGGGGCCGGCGAGAGGACGCCGCTTTGGGCGCGGAATCCAGATCGTCCCCCTCGGCCGGTGCAGCTTCAGGCTGCGACGCCTGGGCGAACCGAAGACTACGACGTGCGCTGGCGTTCGGGTGGCCGAACCGTTTGCCGGCTCCCCCTCACGCTCCGGGAGGCTCAGGCCGCATTGCCCGTCGATGCCGTGCAGGCGAGGGTGCCCTCGTCGCTGATGTGGGCAAGACCGCGTTCTTGCTGTCACTTGACCCCGCATTCTCGTGCCGTGTTTGGCCAGTGCTTCCGGAAGCTGCGCCCGGATTCCCGCCACAGCACCCGCGCTTTCCTGGTCGCGTACAGCGCGTCATGCTGGAACCGCTCCGGATACGGCCACTTCGGCGGCCGCACGTCCCAGCCGCCCGTATGCCAGCCCGGGTGGAACTGCCACGGCCCGACCTCCCCCTCCGCGCCTTTCACGTCGGAGAAGCGACGATACCACCGCGACGCAGACCCGGCCCCAACCTCCATTTTGACAATGCAACGCGCGGCCGCCCAAGCACTGCGAGGGAATGTGAGTCGGATCGCCAGCCACACATCCCGGCGGGCGCGCGCACGCAAGCGGTCAGCCTCCTCGCTGACCGCGTGCCCGCCCTGTCGGGCGGTCGTCGCCCGCTCTTGCCCGGCCGCGTCCAGACCGGGTCTGGGCCGACCGGCCGTCAGCTCGGCCGAAGGTGGCGAGGACATGCCCAGCCCCCAGAGATGGGCGGGCTCGGTCGGGCTGTCCAGCGGCCCAGCTCCGGCTGGCCCACCCATCACCAACCCAACGAGCCCCACGGCAACCGTGGCCGTGACGAGGCGGACGCTCACTTCGCGTCAGGAAAGATGATAATAGCTACAAATATCAGACTATACCGGTTAACTTTTCGACGAGTCCCCTCTAGTGTCCCACAATCGAGCTGCGATGCTACGGTGCTGGGTGACCGATGGCTCGAGGACGCTGCGGTGGATAGCCTAGGAGGGTTTGGCGAAAGGCTGTGGGCGGGGTGGTTGAGGGGTTTGCGGGACGGCTGCTGGTATGTTTACCCCAAGTTTCGGGCTGTTTTACCCCACGCCGCCACGCCGGTGTTTGCCGGGCTCACCAGGCTGGGCGAGTTCGCGTCTTGTGCGGGGCCGTCTCGGGTGTGCGTGGGTGTTGGCCTTTATGTGCTCCTAGTGCCCCATCCATAAAAAGGGGCCGGCCCTGGGTGTGGGTGGGTGCTGGCTTATATGTCCTTTCTGCCCCATCCATAAAAAGGCGCTGGCGGCGCCCAGCGGCCCGGTCGTCCTCTGCGAGGTCAGCGACAACGT
>JAPOVR010000070.1 GCA_026708005.1 Actinomycetes bacterium | reverse complement strand
CAGCGCGTTGCCTGGTCGGGGCGTGTTTGGCCAAGCACCTGTACGGGCTGGCAACTCCTCAAGGCGGGACGCCGACGGATTCCCGTCTCCGAGTTCGTGCGGGCCGAGCTACTTGACGCTGAGGCCGGAGAGGCTGCTACTGAGCCTGGGGGAGCGCTGAGAATGGCGGGCCTCATTCGGCCTCAAACGGCCCCAACGTCGTTGCTTACTCCAACGTGATTCGCGAGCGCGTCGGCAAGGTCGAGCAGCAGGCCGAGGAGCTCGAGAGGCTACGGGCTCTCACGGCCGGGAGCGACAGCCTCCCTAGCGAGGCTGATCGGCTCCGGGCGGCGCTGGTCGAGAGTCGGGCTCGGTTTAGCGAGCTTGAGGCCTGCGAGGTTTCGCGCCGCCGCTGGTTTCGGCGCGGCTAGGCAGAACGGTTAGGATCATGCCAGCCCCGCGTATGCTGTGCCGGTGCCGACGCTGAGCCGGGAGCTGTTCGAGCAGGGCAGCGGCGCCTATCAGACTGGTGGGGGTCTATTGCCGAGCAGCCACACCGGCGCGGTTGGGACACCGAACCGGGGGTGCCCATACAGCGGACGCCACGCCTGCTGGTCGCCGCTGGTGAGCGCCTTGAGGCGGGGGGGCGGGTTTGAGGTTCTCGACCTCGGGGCTGAACGCGACCCGTCGGGGTGGCATCACGGTCTCCATGTCAGGGGTCGCCTGGTTGGCGCCCCTGCCGCCGCGCTGGGGCGTGATCGCCCCATCGGCCAGGGCACCCGCATAGTTCAGCCCGAGCGAGGCCTGAACCGCCCGGGCAAGAGTGGACTTGCCGCCGCCTGTCGCCCCGGCCAGGACAACGAACGTGCGCGCCGGCTGCCCGTGCAGCGCGTAAGCGAGCATGTCCCACACGTACCCGGCAAGCTCTTCTGGTAGGTGCGCAGTTAGTCTCTCAACATCAGGGTGCGTCGCGTCCGGCACGTAGGGGTCGGGCACGGATTCGGTCACAAGCTCGCGGCGGCCCTCCTCCACAGAAAGTAGCTGGCCGGTGTGTAGGTCGGTCACCCCGTTCGGGGCGCCCAGCCACCGAGTGCCGTCAAGCTTCCCGACCTCGCACTGCATCAACCCGCCGGGGAGCTCGTCCTGCTCCTTCAAGTGCGCGACCAGCACCGGCAGCAACGCGAAGCACTTTTCTATCCCCTTGGGATGGCGAGCATCCTTCAGATACCTCTTGGCAGCATTCACAACTTTCTCTGTCTCGTCCGGCTGCCCGTCCCATTCGCCGGACGCCTCCTCGACCTCGGTCTCCCACCAGCGGGCTCGCTCGCAGTGCCAGGCCCCGAGTTGGGCCCGGTCCCGCGTCCAGACCCGACGGCTCCAGCGTGAAGACTCGCCTCCCGTGCGGTGCTGCCCCCGCCGCTCCAGGCGACCATCAGCTTCCCGCTGTGGCTGTCAAGCAGCCGGCATGCGTCCCCAAGCGGTTCCAACCCCAGACCACCCGAGCCCTTCAGACGGTAAACGCCAAGCGCAAGCCCCTCGGACACCTTGGCCGCCGACCTATTACCCGAACCGCCACCCCGGGGAAAAGCTCCAGACACCTCTCTTCCTTGCAGCGGGCTCTTCTGGCCGGAGTCCCAATCCGAATCGATCGTTAACCGCGTCTGCCTGTCGCCGTCAGCGGCCCGGTAGCCAGCGCACGCCTCCCACAACGCGGCCGTCACCACCCCAGCGTCGATCCGGCCGGCCCCGTCAAGCCCCCGAAACAGAACGCCGCCCGATTCAAGGGGTCGTTGCGGGTCCCCTCCCTGGCCTCTCGGACGGCGGCCAAGTGGGTTTCGACCAGCTTTCGCGGCCCCGACGTCAGGAACGTCGGGAGGCACCGGGGCAGCCTCTGGCGGCTCCTCGGCGGTGTCACCGGCCGGTTGCTTGGCCAGCAGCTCCAGCGGCCAGACCGGGGCCACAGGCAGGCTGTCACGGGACGGCGGCCCCTCACCGTCAGTTAACCACCGGTACCGCCTGCCACTCTCATGCACCGAAGGGGAAGCAACTACCTGGCCGCCGTCTCCCCTGGTGTCGATACCAGGGCCGAGCTTTCCCGCCGAGTTGCTTAGTGTCTTCACCCCATCGGGCACGAGGAAGTAGAAATGGCGTCCGCCGCCGCCGGTCTCCACCGTCGCAGACGGCAACACATCACCATAGGCGTGGAAGAACGCCGCCAGCTCCCGTGTGCCGTCAGCCCCTTCGCCCGTGTCGCAGTCGATGACAAGTAGCCCGGTACAGACGATCCCCACGTTGCGGCCCGCTCCGCGCTGTCGCTCGGCCAGTGGCTCTCGATCTCCGCCCGAGACAGCGGCACAAGCCGCTTCTACCAGTCGCTGAGGAGCGGCCGCTTCCCTCGGTTGGTGCAGTCAACGCCCTTGTGTCTGTGCGGGCCCGGCTTGCACAGCGGCACCGTTACATACCCGGCCATGGCGATCCTCAAGACCTCATTCACCGTCGTCACAGCCGCAGACCGCCCGCTTGTAGCAGCCGCCGCTGGCGCGTTCAGGGAAGCAAAACGACCCAAGCGCCCTCTACCTCCCCAAAACGACGCAACAGGTCCCCGGGCCAAACAGCTTCGACTCGGACACCGGCAACTAGAGCACCCTCAACCCGGTGGCACCAAGAGCCACCGCCCGGCCCCGTCGACTCACAAGAGACACGCCGACCGCCTTGAGGCATCCCAGCCAGCGGAGTCCTATACCGCAGCCCACCGGCCGAGGTGTCGGGCACTCGGGCAATCTTGTCTTCCAGCCGGCGCGGGCTTTCCCCACAATGCAAACAGCCCAAACTGGCCTGTCCTGCTGACGATTCCGACAGACACCGGCCCGGGCCAGGCCATTCAGCGGCTCTGCCGCAACCCAACAAAGGGGCTGTGCCTTCGCGGAAACAGTGGCGAGATCGCAAGCCCGCTCCGTGGTCGACCACGGCAGGCAAGGGGCTTGTACAGACTGCCGGACACCCTTCCAGGGGCCCGCGCCCCGCACCCCGATCCGGGGTGAAGCACTAGCCGCCAAGTCGACGCTCCCCCGGCAAGGGGACCCGTCAGAGACAGGTCAGCCAGATAACCAGAGGTGTTGCCATAACAGCAACAAAGGCGAATCCGTGTCCGAACCGAGTCCGAACGTGCCGCAGAAACAGGGGTGCCCAGGAAACAAGATTTCCCGTGTCCATCCGGGATCCCGCACCACAAACACCCCCACAAGAAATCGTGCGCTTGTCTCGGCTACCCTCCCCCGGGTGATGGGTGGGGGCGGGGCCTCTTAGGAGCGCCGGAGGCGCTGCGACGCGCCCACCGGCCGGGCCGCTGCCGGCTTCGGGTTCCTGGATGTGGAGGGGGTGCCGCCGCGCGTCGGTAGGCACGGCGCTGACGTTTGCTCATGCCTTACCACGGGAGGCGCCGCGACGCGCCCGCTGGCCCGGCGCAGCTCCCGGCAGCCGCGCTGTCTCCTGCCGGCTGCCACCGGCCGCGGCACTCGGCTGTCTGCCGCCGGTTGCCACCTCCACGGCGGTGGCGAGCATCACCCGGACGGAGCGGCCCGGCCGCGTTCTTGGGCTAGTAGGAGCGCGGCATCCCCAGGACGTGCTGGCCGAGATAGGCGAGGATCAGGTTGTTCGAGACCGGCGCGACCTTGTAGAGCCGTGTCTCCCTGAACTTCCGCTCGACGTCGTACTCCTCGGCGAACCCGAACCCGCCGTGCGTGTCCAGGCAGGCGTTTGCGGCCTGCCACGCGGCCTCGGCACCGAGGTACTTGGCCATGTTGGCCTCCGGCCCGCACGGGAGGCCCTGCTCGAACAGCCAGGCTGACTTGTACCGCATGAGATCGGCTGCCTGCAGGGCCGCATGCGCCTCGGCGATCGGGAACTGGATCCCCTGGTTCTGGCCGATCGGCCGGCCGAACACGACCCGCTCTGACGCGTAACGAGTTCCCTTGTCGATGAACCACCGCCCATCGCCGATGGTCTCTGCGGCGATGAGGATCCGCTCGGCGTTCATGCCATCGAGGATGTAGCGGAAGCCCTTGCCCTCCTCGCCAACGAGCGCGCCGGCTGGCACCTCCACGCCGTCGAAGAAGATCTCGGCTGTGGCGTGGTTCATCATCGTCCTGATCGGGTTGATGGTCATCGCGCCGTCGCTCACGGCCCTCTGCATGTCGACGATGAAGGTCGACAGCCCGTCGGTCTTCTTCTCGACCTCGTCGACGGGCGTCGTACGGGCGAGCAGCAGCATGAGGTCTGAGTGGAGTGCGCGTGACGTCCAGATCTTCTGGCCGCGCACGACGTAGCCACCGTCCACACGCTCGGCCGTGGTCTGGATCTTCGTCGTGTCCGAGCCGGCGGTGGGCTCCGTCACCCCGAACGCCTGGAGCCGAAGCTCCCCGCTGGCGAGCTTCGGCAGGTACGTGTCCTTCTGCTCGTCCGAGCCGTGCCGGAGGATCGTCCCCATCGTGTACATCTGCGCGTGGCAGGCGCCTGAGTTACACCCGGAGGCGTTGATCTCCTCGAGAATGACGCTCGCCGCCGTAATCGAGAGGCCCGCACCGCCGTACTGCTCGGGGATGAGGGCCGAGAGCCAGCCGGTCTCGGTGAGCGCGTTCACGAACGCTTCCGGGTAGATATCCGGCTCGAGCTCGCGCCAGTACTCGCCGGGAAACTGCTCGCACAGCTCGCGCACCGCCGTGCGTATCTCGTCGAGCTCCTCGGGGATCGAGAAGTCCACGAGGAGAGTCTAGAGCGATCAGGCCGCCCGGCGTTCGGCGAGGTGCGGTCGGCTCGCGCGGTGAAACCGCAGGCGGGGGGCGGCCTCAGATCCGGTGCTGCTCGAGCAGGCGCCTGGCGATGATCAGCTGCTGGATCTCGTTCGATCCCTCGCCGATCATGAGGAGGGGCGCGTCGCGGTAGTAGCGCTCGGGCCGGTACTCGAGCGAGTAGCCGTAGCCGCCGTGGATGCGCATCGCGTCGAGGGCATTCTCCTGAGCTGCCTCGGTCGCGAAGTACTTGGCCATGCCGGCCTCGAGGTCTGCGCGTTCGCCTGAGGCCTTGCGCTGGGCTGCCTGGACGGTCAGGAGCCTCGCAGCCTCCGCTCGGGTTGCCATCTTCGCCAACATCAGCTGCACGGCCTGGTGGTGGCCGATCTTCTTGCCGAAGGCCTCTCGCTCCTGGACGTAGCGGAGCGAGTCATCCAACGCGGCCTTCGCGACGCCGACCCCCCGCGCGGCGACGTTGACGCGGCCCACCTCGATGCCGCTCATGAAGTATTGGAAACCGCTGCCGATGCCCGCCTCGCCGCCGAGAATCCACTCGGCCGGCGCCTGGAAGTTGTCGAACACGAGCTCGGTCGACTCGACCCCCTTGTAGCCGAGCTTCTTCAGTCCGGGCATCGGGATCGTCAACCCGGGCGGCTCGGTCTCGGGCTCCTTCTCGATGATGAAGCCCGTCATCCCCTTGTGTGGCGGATCGGTCGTCGGGTCGGTCTTGGTCAGGAGCATGATGATGCCCGACCGCCAGCCGTTCGTGACCCACATCTTCTGGCCGTTGATCGCGTAGCCGTCGGCCGTGCGCTCGGCGGTCGCGCGGATCGACTGGACGTCTGAGCCGGCGTGGGGCTCCGTCATCGAGAAGGAGGCGCGGATCTCACACGAGGCGAGCTTCGGCAGGAACCGCTCCTTCTGCTCGTCCGTGCCGTGGTTGCGGATCATCCACGCCGCGATGAAGCTGCCGTTGAGGATGCCCGGCAGCGTGGTCCAGCCTCGGGAGAGCTCGACGATGATGAGCGCGTAGGTGTCGAGCCCGAGCCCGAGCCCACCGTACTCCTCCGGGATGGTCGTGCCGAAGAGGCCCATGCCGATCATGGTCTCGACCATCGACGTCGGGAACTCGTCGCGGTGCTCGAGCTCGGATGCGTGCGGGATGACATCGCGGTCGACGAACTCCGCGACCGCGGCGACGATCTCCTCCTGCTCGATTGTCAGCGCGAGTGCGCTCACGCGGCTCTGGCCTGCGCAAGCGGGGCGAACGCCTCGCTCACGTCATCGAGGGAGTCGATCGACATGACCGCGGCCTCCAACGCCTGCATGGCGCTCGCGCCGAGGGCGGTCACAGCGTTCTCGCGGTACTTCGCGAGCACGTCAGCCCGGCTCATCGGGTTGTCAGGCCCGCCTTTTTGGTACGGGAACTCGGCGTCGAGGACGTCGCCGCCTGTCGTCGTGATTCGCACGCCGCCCGGAAATGCCTGCGGGTAGGTGGGGTACTCCTTGGTCTCGTACCGTACCTTGGTCGAGATATCCAGCACGCTCTGGTCGGAGATCGCCTCGTCCGTATAGTCGGCCACGCCGACCCGTCCGCGGGCGAGCATTGCGGCGGTGGAGTACTGCAGCGAGAACTTGCCCTCGTACTCCGACCTCGGGAGCTGCTTCTGATCCTCCGGCTCCAGCACGAGCGAGACGCCCGCCGAGGGGACCGTCACGAGGACCTCGTCGATCTCCTCCGAGCGGAACGTGCGCCCGTCAGCCGCCTGGGCCGCCGCGCCGAGCGCGCCATGCATGAAGTGGCACGCCGGGTAGGGCTTGTAGGCGATGTTCGGCGTCTCCCAGCGGGTCCCGAGATCAGCGAGCTGCTCCTCCAGGTCGATCTCCGCCAGCTCGACGAAGGCGTGATAGAGGCCGAAGGTGCCCTCGAAGACAGACTTCGGGCCGATCGCGCCGAACTGCGCGAGTGAGCTCGCGAGGATGGCGCCGTGCGCAGCCCAGGCCGGATGGATCGGCTTCGTCGGCGTGCCGTCCTCGAGGTAGGCGAAGAGCCCAGAGGCCATCGAGCCGGCGATGCCGAGCGCCCGGGTGATCGTGTCCGCGTCGTACCCGTACAGCCGTCCTACCGCGGCGGTGGCGCCGAAGATCCCGCAGATCGACGTGGGGTGGAAGCCGCGCTTGTGGAAGGCGCCGCAGGCTGCCATGCCCACGCGCGTCACGATCTCGTTCCCGGCCACGATGGCCGTGATCAGTTCACGCCCTGAGGCATCGGTTGCCTGCGCGACCGCCCAGGCGGCAGGGCAGACGACGGTACTGACGTGGCTGACGGAACCCGAGTGCGTGTCGTCGAAGTCGAGCCCGTGGCACAGCATCGCGTTGGCGAACGCCGCGTTGGCAGCAGGCATCGAGGGTCC
The DNA here is from genome assembly GCA_026708005.1 of Actinomycetes bacterium. Taxonomy (GTDB): domain Bacteria; phylum Actinomycetota; class Thermoleophilia; order Gaiellales; family Gaiellaceae; genus JAPOVR01. Next base: position 25,373 of record JAPOVR010000070.1, on the reverse strand, counting down.
CCCGATAACCGTTGCATCGCCGGCGCCGCCGAGCGAGGCCATAGCGGATCGGCCCTCCCCGGCCACCCCGACCGCGCTCGCGGCGAGACCGCAGCCGATCGTGTCGAGCAGATGGTCTTTGGCATGTTCGATCACGTCCGACGGGATGTCCTCGTAGCGGACGGAGGTCGCCCATTCTGCGAATCGTTCAGCTGCGGTGGCCACGTGCGCTCTCCTCTCGGACGCTGCTCTTGCTTCGGTGGATGATGACCGACCGGGCTGCGCGCGGTCGGCGTGCTCTCGTCGGTTGCCCTGGCCGGATACCGACGCGGCGGGGACTGATCGACAGGCTGCTAGACAGTCCAGTCCTCGTTGGTGATCGGGAAGGTATCGGTGATCTCGGGTGCGGTGCGCTTGTAGACCATGAACGTTCGCTTGAACTCGATGACGACCTCGTGGCGCTGGTTCACGCCTCGGCAGCGCATCGAGACGATGCCGACGTTCGGGCTCGACCTCGACTCGCGCTTCTCGAGGATCTCGCACTCAGACCACAGCGTATCGCCGACGAAGACCGGCTTCGGGAGCTTGATGTCGGCCCACGCGAGGTTTGCCGCTGCGTTCTCGCTCGTGTCGGGCACGGTCATGCCGGTGACGAGCGCGAGCGTAAAGGCGCTGTTGACGAGCGGCTCGCCGAACCGCGTGCGCTCGCTGTACGGCACGTTGAAGTGCATCTGGTTCGTGTTCATGGTCAGGCAGGTGAACCAGATGTTGTCGGTGTCGGTGATCGTGCGTCCGAGCCGGCTGCGGAACACGTCGCCGACGTCGAAGTCCTCGTAGAACCGTCCTCGCCAGACCTTCGGGGCAGGCTCGCCGGTCTGTTCAGCCATTCGCTCTCCTTCCGGCTCGTCTCGTGTGGCCGTGCGCGATCGCCCGGATCTGTCGTGGGCGGACCGTTTATATGTCAGGCATTCGGCAGGTGTCAACCGCCGAGGTGTAGCCTGCGCAGCCCGGGCCGACCCTGGCGGTGGCTCGGGTTGACACATGGAGCGAAGTCAGACATAAAGCATTCCTAACCGGGCAATGTGCGTCACGGGAGGTTCATGCGTTGAGGGCGGTTCGATTTCACGAGTTCGGAAACGCCGATGTGCTGAGGCTTGAAGAGGTCGATGACCCAACACCGGGTGAAGGTCAGATAACGATCCGCATTCGGGCCAGCGCCCTCAATCACCTCGATGTCGACGTTCGCGAAGGGGTCTCGCGGTTCCCGGTCACCATGCCGCACACGCTGGGCATCGAGGTCGCCGGCGAGATCGAGACGCTCGGCGAGGGCGTCGAGGGCTGGCAGGTCGGAGACCGCGTCATGCCCTTCGTCATGGACACGTGCGAGCACTGCCGGTTCTGTCGCAGCGGCCGCGAGACGCTCTGTCTGGACACCGGCTTCATCAGCTTCACGATGGGCGGCGGCTACGCGGAGAAGCTCGCGTGCGCCGCCGGCCAGCTCGTGCGGGTGCCTGACAACGTCTCCTACGAGCAGGCCGTCGCCACCCAGGTTGCGTTTGCGACCTCCTGGCACATGCTTTTCACGAGGGGGCGTCTGGTCGCCGGCGAGACCGTCCTCATCAACTCGGTCTCGAGCGGCATTGGCTCGGCGGCTGTCCAGCTCGCCAAGCTCGCCGGCGCCTACGTGATCGGGAACTCCTCGACGCAGGAGAAGCTCGATCGCGCCGCCGAGCTCGGCATGGATGTCGGGATCAACCACAACGAGGAGGACGTCGCGGCGCGGGTGATGGAGATTACAGACGAGCAGGGTGTCGACCTTGCCTACGAGCACGTTGGCGGCAAGCTCTTCCAGGCCGCCCTCGACTCGTTGGGCAAGGATGGGCGGATGGTGATCTGCGGCGGCCACTCCGGTGAGGTCGTCGACTTCGACATCATCCCGTTCTTCCGGACGCAGAAGAGCGTGATCGGCTCGTTCGTCTTCAGCCGCGAAGAGGTCGAGCAGTGCCTGCAGCTTGCGGCCCGCGGGCAGATCACGCCCCTCGTTCACTCGACCTACCGGCTTGAGCAGGCGGCGGATGCCATGCAAGCCCTCGAGCGTCGCGAGCAGTTCGGCAAGATCGTCATCACCCCCTAGATGCGCGGCTGAAACGTGATTGGCCAGAGAGTAAGGCAGCGCATGCAGACCGTCCCCGCCGGCAGTTCCGCGACGGGGCAACCACCAGGAGGAGAGGCTCGATGAAGCGAGTTGGCGTCGATGTCGGTGGGACGTTCACCGACCTCATCTACCTGGACGACGAGTCGGGCACGATCCTCATCCACAAACTTCCGACGACGCCGGCGGATCCGTCCGAGGGCACCGTCCAGGGCGTGGTGGAGGTGACGAGCGAGGTCGGAGAGGATGCCAGTGCCCTCGATCAGGTCTTTCACGGGACGACGATCGCCACGAACATCGTCATCGAGCACGATGGCGCAACGGTCGGGATGCTCACGACGGAGGGATACCGCGATATCCTGCACATCGCCCGCCACAAGAAGCCCTACAACTTCTCGAACTACCAGGATCTCCCGTGGCAGCGCTACCCGATCGTGCGGCGCCGCCATCGCAGGACCGTGCCCGAGCGCATCCTGAACGACGGCTCCATCCTCGTCCCGCTCGACGAGGACCGGGCGCGCGAGGAGGTGCGCGCCCTCAAGGAGGCCGGCGTTGATGCCGTCGCAGTCTGCTTCCTGTTCTCGTTCTTGAACGACGCGCACGAGCGGCGGGTCGCCGAGATCGTCCGCGAGGAGTTCCCGGAGGCGTTCCTGTCGGTCTCCTCCGAGGTACTGCCGCAGTACCGCGAGTACGAGCGGTTCTCAACCGTCTGCCTGAACGCGTTCGTTGGCCCCAAGGTCGCCACCTACGTCGAGCGAATCGAGCAGCAGCTCCGGGAGCTCGGCGTCAGGACCGGCGTCCATCTGATGACGTCGGCGAGTGGCGTCGCGACCGCGGAGGGCGCCGTCCAACGCCCGGTGAACCTGCTGATGTCCGGGCCGGTTGCCGGGGTCGTCGGAGGGATCTGGGCCGGCCGCCAGGCGGGTTACGACAACGTGATCACCCTCGATGTGGGTGGGACCTCGGCCGACATCGGGCTCGCCGAGGGCGGGAGGCTGCGGATGAAGCACCTCCTCGACACGAAGGTCGGGCCGTACCAGGCGATGATCCCGATGGTCGATGTCGATACGATCGGGGCCGGCGGTGGATCGATCGCGTATGTCGACCAAGGGGGGATCTACCGGGTTGGGCCTCGGTCGGCAGGGGCGGTACCCGGCCCGGCCGCCTACGACCGCGGCGGCACCGAGGCCACGGCCACCGACGCGATGGTCAACCTCGGCTGGCTGCTGCCTGAGGGGTTCCTCGGCGGCGGGATGGAGATCAAGCCCGAGCTGGCCCGGCAGGCGTTCGAGGAGGGGCCCGGCAAGGCGCTCGGCATGTCTGTCGAGGAGGCATCGATGGGCGCGATCCAGATTCTCACCCACTCGATGGTGCAGTCGATCGAGGAGAACTCAGTCCGGAAGGGGTTCGACCCCCGCGACTTCGCGCTCGTGGCCGAGGGCGGTGCAGGCCCGCTCTTCGCGGCGCAGATCTCGCTCGAGGTGGGAACGCCGAACGTCCTCATCCCGCCCTATCCGGGGATCACCTCCGCGATGGGCTTGCTGGCAACGGACACGGTCTACGAGTACGTCACGACGACCTACGAGCGCGTCTCGACGCTCGATGAGGCCGCCCTGCAGCAGGCCTTCGAAGAGCTCGAGGTCCGCGCGCGGCAGCAGCTCGAGGACGATGGAATCCCCGCCGACCGGCAGCTCGTTCAGCGAGTCTGCGACTGCCGCTACCTCGGCCAGGGCTACGAGCTGCGCGTCGACGCCGCCTCGGGAGCCATCGACGAGGGCTGGGTCGCGAAGCTCAGCGAGGACTTCCACCAGGCGCATCTGCGGGAGTACACGCGCCGGTTCGACGACGTCGACATCGAGATCCCGAACATCCGGGTTCGCGGCGTGGGCCTCATGCCGGAGTTCTCCACGCCTGAGGTCGACTCCGGCAGCGAGTCCGCGGTCGACGCCGTGATCCACGAGTCGAAGGCGTGGTTCCGCTCGGACGGCGCGCTGCAGCAGGTGATGACGACGTACTACGACCGCTCGAGGCTGCGGGCGGGCAACCGGATCGAGGGCCCCGCAATCGTGAACCAGTACGACACGACGACCGTGATTCCGCCGGGTGTCGGCGCACGGATCGACCGGGTGGGGAACATCATTATCGCGACCGGCGTGGAGACGGCGAGCGGCGCGGGCAGCGCCTCCGCCAGCGCGCGGTAGGTAGGGAGGAAGAGGACATGTCGATTCTCGAGTACGAGGTCGGACGCAAGCCGGGCCCACCCACGCGCCCACGCGTCGAGGTCGACCCCATCACGCTGCGCGTGCTCGGTGGGGCATTCAACGCGATCGCGCAGGAGATGGCGGGCGTCCTGTTTCGAATGAGCTACTCGTCGATTATCCGCGAGTCGGAGGATCTCGGCGCCGGGATCTTCGATACGCAGGGACGCGAGCTGTGCGAGTCGGAGTCGACGCCGATGCACATCGGCTCCTTGCCGTGGTACATCCGAGGGTTCCTCTACCGGCTGGAGGGGCAGGTGGAGGAGGGCGACGTCATCCTCCACAACCACCCGTACCTCGGCGCGTCTCACACGCCCGACATCGCGGTGGCCGTCCCGATCTTCCACGAGGGCGAGCACCTCGGCTTCGCGGCCGTGACGGCGCACGTCCTCGATGTCGGTGGCGCCTTCCCGGGCATCAACGCCGACGCGTTCGACATGTACGCCGAGGCCAAGATCTACAACGGCCTGCGCTGGTACCAGGGCGGTGAGCTCAACGAGGATCTCGACCGCATGATCTTCGACAACGTGCGGACTGAGACCATGAACCGCGGCGACCTGAACGCGATGCTGGCCGCGTGCGAGCTTGGCAACGAGCGCTTCGTCAAGCTGTGCGAGCGGTACGGCGCCGACATCGTCATGAGCGCGGCCTACGACTGGATGGACTACTCGGAGCGCATGCTCCGCGCCGAGATCGCCAAGATTCCGGACGGCGAGTACAAGGCGCCGACAGGCTGGCTCGACGACGACGCCCGCAATCGCGGCGTCCGCCTGCGGGTTGAGACGGCGGTCAGGGTCGAGGGCGATGACATCACGGTCGATCTGACGGGCTCGAATGCCGAGGTACCGACCGGCTACAACGTCCCGTTCGAGGGGTCGCTCCTCGTGGGCGCCTACTACGCGGTTCGGACGGTGCTGCTCGACGAGGTGACGTTTCCCGAGAGCGTGCCGCAGAACGACGGCATCTTCCGTGTTGTCGATGTCGTGGCGCCCAAGGGGACGATCTACAATCCGAGCTTCCCGCGCGCGTGCTTCTCACGGTTCTGCCAGGTGCAGAGGGTCGTCGACAACGTGATCCTCGCGCTCTCGGACGCGTTGCCAAAGCAGACGACAGCAGGGAACTCCGCGGGGCTGCACTTCTGCTCGTACTCCGGCTTCGTCGAGGACACGGGCCAGTACTGGATCTATCTCGAGGTGAACGAGGGCTCCTACGGTGGCCGGTACGGCAAGGATGCGATGGACTCCGTCGACAACCTCATGGCCAACACGCGGAACAACCCGATCGAGGAGCTCGACATGCGGTTCCCGATCCGTTGCGAGCAGTACGAGCTTCGTCCCGAGCCGGCCGCGCCCGGCCGGTGGCGCGGCGGTATCGGGATCATCCGCCGCAACCGGTACGTGGAGGACGGCACGTACTCCTGCGAGGGTGATCGGCAGTACGACCCGCCTCACGGCGTCTACGAGGGCTGGGACGGGCTGGTCGCCTCGTGCCGGAAGAACCCCGACACCGATCGCCAGGAGCACCTCGACGCCAAGGTGACCGGCGTGCCGTTCGAGGCGGGCGAGTTCATCGAGTTTCGGGAGCCCAACGCCGCCGGCTACGGCAATCCGCTCGACCGCAGTCCCGAGCTCGTGCGCGAGGACGTCCTCGACGACTTCACCACGGTCGAGCTTGCGCGCGACGCCTATGGGGTGGTGTTTGCGGACGAGCAGACGCTCGAGATCGACGCTGACGCGACCGCACGGCTGCGCGCCGAGCTGGGCGGAAAGGCGCGGTTCGCTTCGCTCACGGACTATTTCGACGGTCGTGAGCTCCCGCCGAGCAGCGCCCCGGTGTCGAAGGCGAGCAACGAGCAGTTCGGCATCGCGTGAGTCCACCCGGTCGACGGGAACCCGTTCCCCTCGCGATCATCCACGGCCGCTTCCAGCCGTTTCACATCGGCCACCTCGAGTACCTGCGCCTGGCGCGGGAGCGCGCGCGGGAGATCGCAGTCGGCATCACGAACCCCGACAGCGCGCTGTCCCCGCCCGAGGCAACCGATCCACAGCGCCACCGCCCCGAGGACAATCCGTTCACCTACTGGGAGCGGCTGCTCATGATCGAGGCCGTGCTCGATGCGGAAGGGGTCGCGCCGGCCCGGATCGTTCCGTTCCCGATCGGTGTCCCCGCGCGCCTGCACGCCTACGTGCCCGCTGGCGCCGTCCATCTGCTCCGGGTCTTCGACGACTGGGGTGCGGCGAAGGTAGAGCGCCTGCGCGATCTGGGCTACGCCGTCGAGGTGCTCGATCCCGATGCCAAGAAAGGCGTCAGCGGCACTCAGGTGCGTGCCCGCATGCGCGCCGGCGGCGACTGGAGGTCGCTCGTGCCTTTCCCGGTCGCCGAGGTCATCGAAGCCCTCTCCCTCGAACGTGCGCCCGATCGTCGTCTTGCTGTTTGACGGGCTGGGCGACCGCGCCTACCCCGAGCTCAACGGACAGACGGCGAGCGAGGCCGCCGCCACGCCGTGCCTCGATGCCTTTGCCGCGCGCGGATCGAACGGCCTTCTCTGGCCGCTCGGGCGCGGCCGAGCTCCCTCGAGCGAGCTCGCGCACTGGGAGCTGCTCGGCTACCGGCCGGAGGAGTTCCCGGGCCGCGCCGTCCTCGAGGCGCGAGGCTGGAAGCGGGTTGTTGAGCCCACCGACGTCTACGCCTACGCGGCACTGCGGCCGGTGGAGGAGCGGGGCGGCGCGCTCTGGGTTGACGGGTGGCCCGGACCCGACGAGGAGGGGGCTGCCTCGCTGCTCGTCGGTGCCGTGATGACGGGCGAGTTCGACGGGATGACCTTCCGGCTGTCCTACCTCCACCGCGGCCAGGCCATCCTGCAGATCTCGGGGAGAGCCAGCTCGCGGCTCACCGATACCGACCCCTTCTTCTCAGACCGCCAGCCGGTGCTGCGGCCGAGGCCGCTCGATCTGCGGGCGGAGGCAACGGCGCAGGCCGTCGAGAAGTGGAGCCGGTGGGTGGCCGACACGCTCCGCGCTAACCTCGTGAACCGCCAGCGCTCGGCGCGCGGCGAGCAGGTGCTCGCCGCGATCACGCTGAAGTGGTGGGGCCGCCACCGGCCGGCGCCGACGTTCGTCCATCGCCACGGGCTGCGGGGGGCTGTGATCGGCGCGGCCCCGTTCCTCGCCGGCCTTGCGGAAACGCTGGGCCTCGAGGCGGTTCGCATGGAGGAGACGGACGAGCCGGGAAAGGATCTCGATGCGCGTCTCGACCGCATCGCAGAGCTGCTGGAGGCGGGCAAGACGTTCGTGCTCTCGCACCAGAAGGCAACCGACGAGGCCGCCCACACGGAGGATTGCCGGGAGAAGGTGCGGGTTCTACAGGAGCTCGATGCGCCCGTTGCCCGGCTTCGCGAGGAGCCGTTCGCGCAGGCCGTCGTGTGCATCACCGGCGACCACGCGACGCCTGCCCTGCCCGGCATCATCCATTCGGGCGACCCCGTGCCGTTGGCCGTCGGCGGGCCGGGGGTGCGCTCCGACGCCGTCGAGCGGTTCGGAGAGCTGTGGCAGGCCGGCGGAATCCTCGGACACCTGGGCGGCGCCGACGTGCTCCCGCTGCTGCTCAACGCCGCTGACCGACCGCTCTTCCTCGGCTCGCGCCCGACGAACGTGGAAGGCGCGATGGGGCATCCCGAGCTCGTCGAGTCGCTCCCCCTGTGGACGGAGGCGGATGCCGCCGTGGACGAGGAGAAGGAGGCACCGGCGTGACGGAATCGCCTGCAACCGAGGTGCGCGTACCGGAGCGGCTCCAACCCCTGCTGGCGCGCATCGATCAGTTCTACGAGGAGCGGGTCAAACCGCGGGAGGAAGCGCTCAAGCACAGGCTCACCGACAGCCGGCTCTACCTCGCTGAGGACGGCAGGCTGCATCCGGAGGTCTGGGAGGCGCGCCGCGAGATCATGCGAGAAGCCGCACAGGCCGGCCTGTACTGCCTGCACCTCCCCCAGCGGATCGGCGGGGGTGGTCTGGGGCGGCACGACATGGTGTTCGTCGAGGAGCATGTCTACGAGAAGGGCATCGGGCTCAACCCGGCGATCCTGTCGTGGTCGGAAGGCGCCACCCCACGGCTGATCTGGGCGCAGGACCGCCATCGCGAGCAGTTCACCGATCCGCTGGTGCGCGGTGAGTACACGAGCCTCCACGGGGTGACCGAGCCCGGCGCCGGCTCGAACTTCTTCGACTTCACGACGCGCGCCGAGGAGCGCAACGGCGCGTGGGTGCTCAACGGGCACAAGGCCTTCATCACGAACGCGTTCGAGGCCGACGTTGCGCAGGTGCTCTGCGTCACCGACCCCGGGAAAGGCCGCGAGAGCTTCACGTACTTCCAGTTCCTGACGGCGGAGCACGAGGGCAAGGGCTTCCGGCACGGCCGCCTCTTCCAGACGATGTTCGACGACGGCTTCACCGGGGAGTTCGTGCTCGACGACCTCAAGCTCGACGGGTCGGCCATGCTCGGCGAGCGGGGGCAGGGGTTCGATATCGCGATGTCGTCGATCAACTGGACGCGGATGCGGCGCGCCGGCATGTGCTCCGGCTGGTCGCAGTACCTGATCGAGAGGACCGTGGCCCGTGCGAAGGAGCGGGTTGTGGGCGGCAAGCCGCTCGGCGCGAATCAGGGCATCCAGTGGATGGTCGCGGACATGCTGACCGACTGGTTCTCAACCCGGGCGATGTCGCTTGCCGTGACGGCTGAGATCGACGATCCCGGCCCCTGGTGGAAGATGCCGCGCTCGCGCGCGGAGATCCGCAAGATCTGCATGCTCAAGCTGCAGAACGACGAGGCCTTCTACCGGGTGGCCGACCGTGCGGTTCAGATCCACGGCGCCTCGGGGATGATGAAGGACAGCCCCGTGAACCGCATCTTCCTGATCGCGCGGAACCTCCGCGTTCCCGGCGGCTCCGACGAGGTCCAGCGAACGACGATCGCCCAGACGCTCGGCTTGAGCTAGGTGGATGGTCCGGGCGGCTCGTGGAGCCGCCCCATCGCGACGGCTCGCCTGCTTGCGCGCAACCTGCAGCCGGCCACGAACCGATCGTCGCCCGTCACGCGTTCGGGACCCGTTCCCCACTGATCCCGCGGGACCGCTCAGCGGACGCCGCGCGCCGCCGCGGCGGTGTGCCGAGCGCAGTCGAATTCTGACAAGCTTCAGGCGAGCCGCTGGAAGCGTGCGCACGCACTCTGCGACAGGAGGCCACCGTGAAGAGGGTACTCGTCATCGTTCCGTTCAACCTCGACGAGCAGGGCATCGCGAACCGCGAGGCTCAGATGGAAGCGGTCGAGCTCGGTCCCGGCATCACGTTCGAGTTCAGGGGCGTCACGGCCGGGCCGGCGCTGTTTGACAGCTACCATGACTTCGCCATGGCGGACATCGCTATCTTCGAGGCGGGGGTCACCGCGCAGGATGATGGCTACGACGCCGTCTGCATCGACACGATGAGCGACTCCGGCCACAACGCCCTGCGGTCGGTGCTCGACATTCCCGTCATTGGGCCCGGCAAGGCGTCGATGCACGTGGCGTGCATTCTCGGGCACACGTTCTCGGTCGTGACCCAGTGGGACCCGTGGAAGGCGCTCTACCGCAAGGCGGCGCAGGAGTATGGCATCACGAGCAAGCTCGCCTCCGTGCGGTCGATCAACAAGCGGCCGGACGTCTCCAACCTGCTCGGCGGCAAGGAGAAGGAGGTCTTCCCGCTGCTGCGTGACGCGGGGCTCGCCTGCGTGGAGGAGGACGGCGCCGACGTGATCTGCATGGGCTCGACGACCATGCACCAGGCCGTTCCCTACCTGCAGGAGCAGCTGCCGGTTCCTGTCATCAACCCCGGGCCGCTGACGTACAAGCTCGCCGAGCTCGTCCTGGGCCTTGGCATCAGCCACAGCCGCACGGCCTACCCCAAGCCGAACGTGCCCAAGCACGACATGCTCCACGGGATGCTCCAAGGCGCTGCCCAGACCGAGTCGGCACCCGTCTAGCGGCGCCGACCGCACGGCTCGAGCCTGGCTCCAGTGCAGTCGGGCCGAGCATGTCGATCCCGCGCCGACGATGCCGAGCACCGTGAAAACATCCCCGCCCCCCCGCCCGACAGCCGTCTCGGTCTGAGCATGGCGCTTCCACTCGCCGATGTCCGGGTGATCGCCGTCGAGCAGTTCGGCGCGGGCCCGTGGGGCACGCTCCAGCTCTGCGACCTCGGCGCCGAGGTGATCAAGATCGAGGACCCCGCCACCCGAGGTGATATCGGGCGGTACGTCCCGCCGTACCAGGAGGGCGAGAGCTCGCTCTTCTTCGAGACGTTCAACCGCAACAAGAAGTCGATCTCGCTCGACTTCCGCCACGAGGGCGCACAACCGGTCTTCCACGATCTCGTCCGCGCCGTCGACGGCGTCTACTCGAACCTCCGCGGCGACATGCCGAGGAAGCTCGGCCTCACCTATGACCAGCTGCGCAGCGTCAACCCGAAGGTCGTCTGCTGCTCGCTCTCGGGCTTCGGGATGACGGGGCCGCGGGCCGCGGAAGGCGGCTACGACTACATGATGCAGGGCCTCGCCGGCTGGCAGAGCCTCACGGGCGATCCGGCCGGACCACCGACCAAGAGCGGCCTCTCGCTCGTCGACCTCTCCGGCGGCTATGCGTCGGCGATCGCCCTGCTCGCCGGCCTGTTGCGAGCCCGGCGCGACGGGGTCGGCTGCGACTGCGACGTCTCGCTGTTCGAGACGGCGCTTCACGAGCTGATGTACATCGGCCCCTGGGCCGCCACCCACGGATACGTGCCGCCGAGGGTCGCCGACTCGGCGCATCCCTCGATCGTGCCGTTCCAGAACTTCGAGGCGAGCGACGGCTGGTTCGTCGTCGCCGCGGCCAAGCAGAAGTTCTGGGAGCGGCTCTGCGAGGTGATCGGGCGGCGGGAGCTCAACGAGGACGAGCGCTTCTCGACCATGACCGCCCGCAGCGAGAACCGAGACGCGCTCCTTCCGCTCCTCAAGGACATCTTCCGCGAGAGGACGGTCGACGAGTGGATCGCCGCGCTCGTGTCGGCCGGCGTCCCGAGCGCTAAGGTGAACACCGTGCTGGAGGCTCTCGACGAGCCACAGACGGCCGCCCGCGGAGGCGTTGTCGCCTACGAGCATCCGAGCCTCGGCACCGTCCGCTCGATCGCCTCACCGCTGCGGCTCGCCGGGGAGGATGGGGGCGAGCTGCGCGTCGATCCGGCGCGAGGGCCGCTGCGGGGTGAGCACACGCGCGAGGTGCTCACGACCCTCTGCGGCTACGCGGACGGTCGCATCGACGAGCTCGTTGCCTCAGGGGTGTTCGGCGACGCCGCTGTCTAGCGCGCCCAAGCTCCTCTAGAGTGCGCTCGAGCGGCGCCGGGGAGGTAAGGCGCCGGGGAGGTAAGGATGGCAACGAGGTACGGAGACATTCCAGAGCTGATCAGAGCCTCGACGGTCGACGAGGCCGCCGCTGAGCTCGCGCGTCTGGGCGAAGACGGCGAGGTGATCGCCGGCGGCACGTGGGTCATGCTCGGCCCCCTCTACCGACGCCCGACGAGGATGCACTACGTCGCGGTGGGCCATCTCGAGGAGCTCCGCCACATCGATGCCGGAGGCGGCTCGATCGGGGCAGCGGCCACCCATACGGATCTCGCGGCGCTCGACGGCGAGCTCGCCGTCCTCGCGCAGGCAGCCCGCGGCACGCCGACGGCGATCGGCAACGTGGCGACGGTCGCTGGCAACCTCTGCGCCTCACCGTACCCCGCGGCCGATCTCGTGCCCGCGCTCCTCGTGCTCGATGCGACCGTCGAGGTCGCTGCTGGCTCGGAGCGCAGCGAGCTTCCGCTCTCCGAGTTTCTCGCCGGAGAGAGGCCACAGCCCGGCACGCTCGTCACACGCTGCGTGACGCACGCACCCACGGGCTCCCGCTCTCGGTACGAGCGGCTCACGGTCCGCCGCGGTGGGGAGGAGGCCGTCGCGTCGGTGGCGCTGTCGGTCGATTTCGACGGCGAGGTCGTCGCGAGCGCGCGCGTTGCCTTCGGCTCGGTTGAGGAGCTCTCAGCCCGCTGCCCGCAGGCCGAGCAGGAGCTGACGGGAAAGCCGCTCAGCGAAGAGAGCGCTGCAGCTGCCGGCGAGGCCGTGGCCGCACAGATGGAGGCGCGCGACGGCCTGGATGCACCGGGCTGGTACCGGCTTAAAGTCCTTCCCGCGCTCGTGAAGCGCGCGGCCCGACAGCTCACCGGCTCCTAGGAGGAGGAGATGGCCCACGCGCTTACGGTCAACGGCCGCGACGTCGAGGTGGAGGTGCCGCCGTTCTATCCACTGGCCGTCGTCCTACGGGAGGAGCTCGGTCTGATCGGCACGAAGACCGGCTGCTTCGAGGGTCGCTGCGGGGCCTGCGTCGTGATCGTCAACGGTCGCACCGTAGCGTCCTGTCTCTACCCCGTCGCGCTCGCCGAAGGTGCCGTCGTTCGCACGGTTGAAGGGCTCGCCGACAGCGATGAGCGGCTGAGCGACCTCCAGCGGGCTGTGCTGGAGCACGGCGGCGTCCAGTGCGGCGTCTGCACCCCGGGCGTCCTGATGACGCTCACGAACCTGCTCGAGACGAACCCCGCGCCGGCAGAGGATGAGGTTCGCTCGGCGCTGTCCGGCAACCTCTGCCGCTGCACGGGGTACCAGGGAATCGTCGAGGCGGCCCTCAGCGTGGCAGGAGGAGCGTCATGACCGTTGCGATTGGGGACAGCTCACCTCGCATCGATGGCGAGGCCAAGGTTCGTGGCACGGCTCTCTACGGAATCGACTACGAGGAGCCCCACTACCTCCACGGGAAGATCCTCCGCTCCACCGTGCCCGCCGGGCGCATCACGAAGCTCGATACGAGCGAGGCCGTCAAGATTCCCGGCGTTCTCGCTGTCGTCACCGCCGAGGACGTCCCGGGGCGGTGGGGCCACGTCACGGTCGACCAGCCTGTCTTCGCCACCGACGTCGTCCGCTACGAGGGCGAGCCGATCGCGGCCGTCGCGGCCGAGACCTGGAACCAGGCTCGCGCCGCGCTCAGGGCGATCGTGCTCGAGATCGAGCCGCTTGAGGTGCTCGGGACGATGCAGGAGGCCATGGCCGAGGGAGCCCGGCTGCTGCACCCGGGCTGGGAGTCCTACCGCAATCACTTCAACACGCCGCGCGAGGGGAACCTCGCCGCGATTGTCGACCTGCGCCGCGGCGACATCGACGCTGCCTTCGCGAAGGCCAACCACGTGATCGAGGATGAGTTCGAGGTTCAGCGCCACCACCAGGCATCGATCGAGCCTCGCGTCTGCACCGCTCGCTTCGAGAACGGCCGCTACGTGATCCACACCTCCACGCAGTGGCCGTTCAACGTGCGCGACGGGACCGCCGGCTACCTGGGGGTGCGAACCTCTGACGTGCGCATCGTCGTCCCGACGGTAGGCGGCGGCTTCGGCGGCAAGCTCATCCCGACGCTCGAGCCGGCCGCGGCCTTGCTCGCCCGCAGGTCGGGTCGGCCCGTCAAGCTGGTGAATACCCGCAAGGAGGAGTTTCTCTCCGGGTGTCCGCGCGAGAACGCCGTCGTGCGCGTCGCGAGCGCCGTCACGAGCGACGGCGAGATCCTCGGGCACCGCTCGGAGGTCCTGATGGACAACGGGGCCTACGGCGGCGAGCAGCCGGTCGTGGCCGGCCTTGCCCCGCTGATGCTGTGCTCGAACTACCGCATGGGCGCAATCAGCCACACGACGAAGCTCGTGTACACGAACACGCCGCCCACCGGCCCGTTCCGCGGGGTCCTCGCCACCTACTGCAACTTCGCGCTCGAGCGGCACGCAGACCACATCGCGAACGAGCTGGGCATCGACCGGCGCGAGTTCCGGCTGCGCAACATCTACGTGGACGGGGACGAGAGCGCGACAGGCCAGAGGCTCGAGGGTGTTGCCTTCAGTGATGCGCTCGAGCGTCTCGACGAGGTCGTCCCGTGGCCGGGACTCGGCGCGCGCAGGCATCCCTACCAAGGCGTCGGCATCGCCTGCACCGTCTGGAACACTAACAGCATGCCGAGCGGGGCGTCTGTGAAGCTCAACGAGGACGGCACCGCGACCCTGATTAGCTCGGCCACGGAGATCGGGACGGGCGCGGTCGCACAGGGCCTCCCGCAGATCGTGGCGGCCGAGCTGGGTCTCGACGCGGGCGATGTCGTCGTCAGCCGCCCCGACACCGATCTCGCCGCCTACGACGGGGGCGCGCAGGGGGGACGGACGATGTTCATGGCCGGCGAGGCCGTGCTCGGCGCGGCCCGCGAGGTGCGCGACCAGGTGCTCGACGCGGCTGCCCTGAAGCTCGAGGCGGATCGGGGCGACCTCGAGCTCGCCGACGGTGTCGCCCGCGTCGCCGGCGCGCCGGACCGGCAGGTGAGCCTGGCGGCGGTCGCCCGCGCGGAGCTGTTCCGCGCTGGTCCGGTCACGGGAGCCGGCCGGCATACACATCCGCCCGTCTCCTTCGATACCGGCTGCGTGACCGGCAGCGTGATGACGACGTTCACCGGAGCTAGCTACCACGTGCACCTCGCCGAGGTTGAGGTCGACCCCGAGACCGGCGAGGTCACCATCCTCCGGTATGCGGTTGCGCAGGACGTCGGCAAGATCCTGAATCCGCAGGCGATCAGAGGCCAGATCTACGGTGGTGTCATCCAGGGCGTTGGCTACGCGCTGTTCGAAGACCTCCGACTTGACGAGGGCATCTGTC
The DNA here is from genome assembly GCA_026708005.1 of Actinomycetes bacterium. Classification (GTDB taxonomy): domain Bacteria; phylum Actinomycetota; class Thermoleophilia; order Gaiellales; family Gaiellaceae; genus JAPOVR01. The sequence goes on along the minus strand of JAPOVR010000070.1, from coordinate 10,208 downwards.
TCGACTGGGGTTTCGCGAGCTACCGGCTGCCGACTGCGCTCGATGTGCCGCCCATCGACGTCGTGCTCTTGGAGGCGGAGGACCCCGTCGGGCCGCACGGCGCAAAGGGAGTCGCGGAGGCGCCGATCATCCCCGTGGCCGCCGCGATCGCCAACGCGGTCTCGGATGCGATCGGCAAGCCGATCAACAGCATCCCGATCACGCCGTTCACGGTGCTCGAGGCGCTGAACGCGTAGCAGCCGGCCGGCGGGGTTGCCCGCAGCGGAAGTCCATGCGCATCGGCATCGACGTAGGCGGGACGAACACCGATGCGGTCCTCCTCGACGGCCGCTCGGTCGCGGCCTCGGTCAAGACGCCGACGACGCCTGACGTCACGAGCGGCATCGTCGAGGTCCTGCGCAGCATCATCGACCAGAGCGCGCTCGAGACCGACGCGGTGCAGGGCGTCATGATCGGGACAACGCATTTCACGAACGCCGTCATCGAGGCAAAGCCGCTGATGCCGACCGCTGCGGTGCGGCTCGGCCTGCCCGCGACCCGCTCGCTGCGGCCGATGGTCGACTGGCCGGCCCGCCTGCGGGAGGCCGTCGGCAACCACGCGTACCTCTGCCACGGCGGGCACGAGTTCGACGGGCGGGCCATCTCGCCGCTCGACGCGGCCGAGCTCCGGGCCGTCGCGGCCGAGCTCGGCGAGCGCGGGGTCCGGTCGGTCGCCATCTGCTCGGTCTTCTCGCCGGTGAACGCCGAGCTCGAGCAGGAGGCAGGTGCGGTCTTCCAGGAGGAGCTGCCCGGCGTCGCGGTCAGCCTCTCTCACGAGATCGGCCGCGTCGGCCTGCTCGAGCGCGAGAACGCCACGATAATGAACGCCTGCCTGCGCGATCTCGCCGAGCGCATCGTCGACGCGTTCGGCTCGGCGCTGGCGGAGCTCACGATCACGGCGCCCGTGTACCTCAGCCAGAACGACGGGACGCTGATGAGCGTCGAGCGCGCCCGGCGCTACCCGGTGGCGACCTTCGCGTCGGGCCCGACCAACTCCATGCGTGGAGCGGCGTTCCTCTCGGGCGTGACCGAGTGCGCCGTCGTTGACATCGGCGGAACGACCTCCGACGTCGGCATGCTCGTCAAGGGGTTCCCGCGGGAGTCGGCCGTCGTCGCCCAGGTGGGCGGCGTGCGGACCAACTTCCGGATGCCCGACGTCCTCTCCATCGGCCTCGGCGGCGGAAGCCTCGTGCGCGGCGAGGACGCGCTGACAGTGGGGCGCGAGTCGGTCGGCTACCGGCTCACGCGCGAGGCGCTCGTCTTCGGGGGACAGACCCTGACGGCGACCGACATCGCGGTGGCGGCCGGGCTCGCCGACGTCGGCGACGCGGCCTGGGTGCAGGGCCTCGACGAGGGCTGGGTGCGCGATGCGCACGCCCTGATCGAGCGGACTGTCGCTAAGGCCGTCGATCGGATGAAGACGAGCGCGGGCGACATTCCCGTCGTCGTCGTCGGTGGTGGCAGCATCCTGCTGGGCTCTCGGCTGGACGGCGCGTCCGAGCTGATCAGGCCTGAGCACTCCGCGGTCGCGAACGCGATCGGCGCTGCGATCGCGCAGATCGGCGGCGAGGTCGACCGCGTGTTCTCGATGGAAGGCGTCTCACGTGACGAGGTGCTCGCGCAGGCGAAGGCCGAGGCGACGGAGCAGGCGGTGGCCGCGGGCGGGCTTGCGGACTCCGTGGAGATCGTCGAGATCGACGAGGTCCCGCTCGCCTACCTGCCGAGCAACGCCGTTCGCGTGCGGGTGAAGGCCGTTGGCGACCTCGATCTTGCTCGCGTTGCCCGTGTCGAGACGCAGGCGCGCGGGTAGACGATGCCGCGCGAGCTGACGATCGGCGACCTTCACGACCTGGCTCGAGGAGCTGCCCTCTTGGGAACGGGCGGCGGAGGCGACCTCTACGTGGGCCGGCTGATGGTCGAGTCTGCGATCGCCGACGGCGGGAGGGTCGAGCTGCTGGCGCTCGAGGAGGTGCCGGACAGCGGCCTCATCATTCCGACCGCGATGATGGGCGCGCCGACGGTGCTCGTCGAGAAGATCCCAAGCGGCGATGAGGCCGTCCGATCGCTGCAAACGCTCGAGCGGCACCTCGGCCGGAAGGCGTTCGCGACGATGCCGATCGAGTGCGGCGGCATCAACTCGACGATGCCGCTCGTGGTTGGGGCCCGGCTGGGGCTGCCGGTGGTGGACGCCGACGGGATGGGCCGCGCGTTCCCCGAGCTGCAGATGGAGACGTTCCATGTCTACGGCGTCTCCGGCACGCCGATGGTGATCACGAACGAGTACGGCGACTCCACGATCGTGAACGCGCGCGACAATGCGATGATGGAGTGGCTCGCGCGCGGGGTTGCCGTTCGCATGGGCGGCGCCGCGTACATCGCCGAGTACTCGATGGACGGCGAGACCGCCAAGCGCGTGTCGATTCCGGGCACGCTCACGCTCGGCATCGAGATCGGGCGCTGCCTGCGGGAGGCCCGCGAGCGGCACGATGACCCCTTTGGCGCTCTCATCGAGATGCTGAAGCGCACGCCGTACAGCAACGGACGCATCCTCTTTGAGGGCAAGGTGACCGACGTGCTGCGTCGCACCACCGATGGGTTTGTCCGCGGCAACGCGACGCTCGAGTCGTCGAGCGGGTCGGTGCTGGGACTCGAGTTCCAGAACGAGCATCTCGTCGCCCGGGTCGACGGCGAGGTTCGGGCGATCGTGCCCGACCTGATCTGCGTGCTGGAGGCCGAGACCGCGGAGTCGATCACGACCGAGCAGATCCGGTACGGGCAGCGGGTCAAGGTGATGGGCATCTCGACCCCCGGGATCATGCGAACACCCGAGGCGCTCGCGGTCTTCGGCCCGGCGGGCTTCGGGCTGGATGAGGAGTGGAAACCGGTCGAGACGTTGGGTGCGTGACACCTCGTCCCGAAATGGAGGGAACATGGCAGCCGTTGACGGCCCCCCGGTAGGACTCGTGCTTGGAGCCAGCCTGCCGCCACAGCAGCTCTGCGAGACGGCAGCCCTCGGCGAGCGGCTCGGCTTTACCGAGCTGTGGTGCGCCGAGGACTACTTCTTCACCGGCGGGATCTCCGCGACGACCGCCGCCCTGGCGGCCACCGAGCGCGTGCCGATCGGCCTCGGCATCGTCTCGGCGCTCGTTCGCCACCCGGCCGTGCTCGCCATGGAGCTCGCCACGGTCGCCGGTGTGCACCCGGGCCGGTTCATGCCGGGCATCGGGCTTGGGGTGCCGAGCTGGCTCGATCAGATGAAGCTCATGCCCGCCTCGCCGCTGACAGCGATGCGCGAGTGCATGTCGGCCGTGCGCCGGCTGCTCGACGGGGAGACGCTCACCGAAGAGGGGCGCTACTTGGCGTTCGACGAGGTGCGGCTCACCCATCCCGCGGACGAGCGCGTACCGCTGCAGATGGGGGTCATCAACCCGAAGATGGTGGAGCTGGCCGGCGAGCTCGCCGACGGGCTCGTCCTCTCGGTGCTCGCCGGGGTCGAGTATGTGCGCTGGGCGCGCGAGCGGCTGGCGGCGGGCGCGGAGCGTGCCGGCCGTGTCGGAGAGCGACACCGCGTCGAGACGTTCGTGCTCTTCTCGGTCGACCACGATGGGCAGCGGGCCAAGGACGCGCTCCGCGACACGACGGCGTTCTATCTCGCGGCCGTGCCAAGCTCCGCGCTCACAGACGTCTACGGCGTCGGCGCGGAGCTGCTCGCTATGGTCGAGGGTGGCGCCGAGCGGGTGCGGCGGGAGCTGCCCGCCCAGTGGCTCGAGGACCTCGTCGTGGCTGGCACGCCTGACGAGTGCGCCGAGAAGATCGAGGCGCTGATCGGCGCGGGCTCCGACTCGGTGATCCTCATGCCCACTCCGGCAGAACGAGCCCCCGAGCTCGTCGAGCTCGCCGCCAAGGAGGTGCTGCCGAGGCTCTGACGCCGGAGGCTGGCGGGCGGGGGCGGCCTCGGCTGGACGAGCGCGCCACGGCCGCTCGGAGCACGCTCGCAGGACGCCGCTCAGGCTGAGTCGGCGGCAGCAGCGACTGTGACGGTGCCGTCGCGGGCGAGGCTGACCGCTCTCTCGGGCTCGAGCGTGGCGTACTCGGCTGGGTCGAGCAGGACGATCGGCAACGTGCGGCCGTAGAGCTCGGCTGCCACGAGCGCACCGACGAGGAGGATGTGGTCGGCTGTGCCCAGGATGATCGCCGCGGGCGCCATCTTGAGGCGGACGGCCTCGGCGAGGGTGGTGCTGCTCGAGCTTGAGCCCCGACCGCCGGGCATGACGAGGACGCGCCCGCTGACGCACCGGCCGTGCTGGGGATGGTGGCGATCGGTGATCAGGCCCGTCTCGGGGTCAAGGCCGCCCCACACGCTCAGCGGCTCAGCGAGGACGAGCGCCGATCCTTCGGCTGCCCTGCGAGGAGCACCCGGCCGCACTTTCAGAGGGCCTCCCAGAGGCGCGGATCTCGCCAGATGCGCCCGAGCACCGGCGAGCGCACGCACTCCTCGGTGCTGCCGAAGGCGACGTCGAGGCCGAGGTTAGCCGGCGCGTAGTACGCTCACTTCGCCGAGTTGGTAATCACGAGACCGGCGGGCGGCCGGAGGATGGGCGTCACGTAGGTGCAGGTGTCGACGACGGTCACACCCGCCGCCTCGAGCGCCGTGGCGACGCCGCGCTCCTCGAGCGCAGGGAGGGTCTGCCGGCCGGTTGAGATGAAGAGGTCGACGTCAGCGTGGACGCTGGCGCCATCGAGGAGCTCGGCGACCTGCGTCACCTCGTCCAGCGAGGCGTGCCGCGTGCCGAGGCTCACCGCCGCCAGCGCGCCCTCCTCACGCGTCGTCAGCTCGTCGCGGGCCCGGCGAAGGAGCGATGGCGTCACGTCGACCTCGCCCTGAGGCTGCTTACGGCCGCAGGCCTCCTCCAGGGTTGGGGCCTCTGGCGTAATCCCGACGGCATGGAACAGGGCAACCGAGCCGGACGAGGCCGCGGCAGCGCCGAACGCCTTGAACTGATCCTCCGTTGCTCTGGCGGGCAGGCCGCAGACCACCGGGATCGCCTCACCGGTGTGCCTGCCCACGAGGTGGCCGAGGACCGGGTAGAAGACGTCCTCGCGGCGCAGGCGCTCGGGCAGGGCGTCGAGCCGGAAGACCCGCTCGCCGTGGCGGTTCTCGGCTCGGTGCAGGCCGAAGTCGGGTACCCGGCCGGCGACGGCCGCGCACGCGTCCAAGAAATCCTCGTAGCGCTCGGTTCTCGCCCCGAGCACCGAGCTGGCGAACGCGATCGCGTTCGACTCGCCGAAGGCGACCTGGTCGCCAAGGCCCGGGCGGGTCGCGAGCAGGTAGGGGGCGCAGGTCCACGTGGTCTGGCAGCCGAGGCCCGCGTAGGTGTCCATCAGCCGCTTGGCGCGCTCGCGTGTCTGCGGGTCGCCGCGGTAGAGTCGGGGTGCAGGAGATCGAGCGAGCCCACGTTGAGCGTGGTCGGGACGCTCACGGTTGTGCCTCCCTCCGCGAGCCTCAACGCGAAGTCGAGCGCAGCCCGACCGTGGTAGAGGGTGCCATCGATGTGTGCCGCCTCGATACTGCGAAGGCCCGGTGCGCCCAGCGCCTTCGCGAGCTTCACGATCAGGCCGAGCGCGAGCTTGCGGGCAGCGGCCCGCCTCGCCGGCCAGCGTGCACCGGTCCCGCTCGTCGAGCTGCACTAGAGCGCGTCGAGGAGCGACTAGGTCTCCCCGCTGCCGGCCTCGGCGGCAAGCAGCGGCGCGAGCACGTCGGCCAGCCGCGCGCGGACGGGGTTCTCGAGCCAGCAGGCGTAGTCAGCCGCGACGACGAACGGGCTGCCGGGCGTAGACGGCCGCAGCATCTGCGCCGACACGAGCCCGCACTCCTCACGGGCTGCAGCCAGGATGCGGTGCTCCTTGAAGGCCGCGACGAGCGCGTCGTCGCACCCCTCCCGCACGTGCAGGCGCAGCACCGTGACGGTGCTCACAGCGCGCGCAGTCCGCTCGGGATTGCTTCGGTCAGGATCTCGCCTCCGCTCTCGGTCACGAGGACGCCATCCTCGAGGCGCAGGCCGAACCTGCCGCGCAGGTAGACGCCGGGTTCGATCGTCACGACCATGCCCGGCTGGAGCACCTCGCCGCTGGTGGAGGAGAGGTAGGGGGCTTCGTGCACCTCGAGCCCGAGGCCGCGGCCGGTGCGATGGATGAACGCCTCGCCAAGACCGCGCTCGACGATCTCCTCGCGGGCGGCGCGGTCGACGTCGCTGGCTGTCGCGCCCGGGCCGGCGGCCGCGACGCCGGCGGCGTGCGCAGCCATGACGGCATCCCACGCCGCGGTGACCTCATCGCTCGGCGGCCAGACCGTCGCGCAGCGGGTGACATCGGCCCAGTAGCAGCCTGAGGTCACGGCAGCGTCGATCAGGAGCACGTCGCCTGCGCTCAGGCGGCGCCCGCCCGCCGCCCCGGGCGGGAGCGCGGCGCGCTCGCCCACCTGGACGAGCGAGACTGCCTCTTAACCGCCGAGGCGCTTGAGCTCGAGCTCCAGCAGTCCCTGGAGCTCGACCTCGCTGGTGCCTGCCGAGGCGTTCTCGTAGGCGGCCTCGAGCCCTGCGGCCAGCAGCCCGGCCGCCGCTCTCATATGGTCGACCTCGGCCTCGTCCTTGCGCAGCCGCGTGTCGGCGATGAGCCCGCCCGCATGAGCCAGCTCCTGCCCCGGCAGATCGCGCTTCAGCCGGTCGGCCTGGGCAAGCGAGAGCGAGTGTTCCTCGGCGCCGAGTCGGATTGGGCCGGACGAGACGCCGCTGAGCAGGCTGACGACCAGCGCTATCGCGTCCTCGCCGTCGGCCCAGACCGCGAGCTCCACGCCGAGCGCGTCCTCCTCGGCAGTCTCCCGCTCGAGCGACGGGATGATCAGGTAGGTGGCCTCCCGCGTGACGAGCGTTGCGATCAGGCGCTCGAAGCCCTCGTCTGGGAATCCCGTCAGGTAGATGACCGCTGGCCGGCTCGTCGCGAACATCGCGTCGAGTCCTTCCTGCTCGAGCCGCGCGCGCAGCCGGGTGAGCCGGTCGGCGAGCGCGGCTGCCTGGGCCGTCCTCGTCGTCACGACCCCTCGCCTCGTCGCTTCGCGGTCGCCGCCGTGTCGACGTCGCCGGCCTCGGTGAGGGCGACGCCGTAGCCGGCGAGCGCGCTCTCCCGTGAGACGTAGCCGTTCTCGACGTCCCTGGCCACCCTGGCCGGATCGCGCCTCGTGGGGTCGCCGTACCCGCCGCCGGTGGGCTTGCTCACAATCGTGTTGCCGGCGCTCATGACGCCGCCGTCTCACGTTGTGATCAGGAAGCTGCCGTCGAAGCGCTCACTGGCCAGCGCCATCTCGAGGTCATCGAGGTAGCCGGGGCCATCCGCGGCTTGATCATCGCGTCGCTCTCGGTCGTCGAGGTGCGCTCGCACTCGCGGTACTCGCGGGTCACCTGGTGCGAGAGCGTGACGGCGAGGTGCGGGAGCGTGCCGGCGATGATCTCCGCGATGCGGAGCTCGTGCTCGGGGAACGCGTAGGCGTGCAGGTAGCACACGGCGATCGACTCGACACCCTCGGCGTTGAGCGCGGCAGCCGCGCGGCGCACGCCGTCCTCGTCGAGCGGCGCGAGCACCGTGCCGTCGGCCCGGACCCGCTCGGTGACCTCCTTGCGCAGGTACCGCTCAACGAGCGGCTCGGGCTGGTCCCAGTGCAGCTGGTACATCGGCCAGGCCATGCGGGCCATCTCCAGGACGTCACGGAAGCCCTCCGTCGTGATGAGCCCGGTGCGCGCCCCCTTGTGCTCGAGCATCGTGTTGATGCCGAGCGTCGTCCCGTGGAAGAACGTCTCGGCCTCGGTCAGCGAGAGGTCTGACTTGTGGATCGCGTTCAGCACCCCGGCCGAGGGCTGCGCCGGGGTCGTCGGCGACTTGGTGAAGGTCACCTCGCCCAACGTCTCGTCCAAAACGACGATGTCTGTGAACGTTCCGCCAACGTCGACTGCGAAGAGTTGTGTCACGTGTGCGGTCCTTGGCTCGGGTGATTCTTGGCTCGGGTGATTCGACTGTCCGACAGATTGACAGATCTCTGGGTCTGGAACCGTGCCGTGCGCTGGCGAGCGGGTTGTGGCGGGTGCGCGGGGGGCGGGAGTTGTGACCGTAGGTGGGTGGGGCAACACCCAGATCCAGCGTCTGTCGCTGTCTGGCTCTGGTGTCCTGGGGTTGGGAGCGTCGGCGACGCTGGCTGTGAGAGACCGGAGCCGGGTATGGGCGGCGCGTCTTGGGCTTCTGTCCGTCTGCGTTGTCGGGATGCTCGCGTTTGCCGCGGGCAGCATCGGGGCCGGGGTAGAGGCCGCGTTTCCTCCGCCGGCCCGGTCAGGTGTCGGTGGGTCCGTGACGTTCGCTGACTCCGCCGGGGCCACCGTCAGGATGACGCTCGTGGAAATCGTTGACCCCGTTGTTGTCCGCAGTGAGCTCCGGAAGCCTGGTACAGAAGCTCGCTACGTCGCTGTCAGGCTTCGGGTCGAGCACATCGGCGATCTTGTCTCGATGCCCAGCCGTGGTTCTGGGCTTCGGTCATCGACGAGCACGGGCAGGAGCTCGACGAGAAATCGTTGACGTGGCTGAGCCGGCGCTTGGCGTGGTCAAGATGAGGAGTGGAGCACCGGCTCCGGGCTCATGACGTTCGAGGCTCCCAGGAATTTGAAGCTGCGCCTGTTCGAGTTTTTCACCCGCGACGACAGCTGTAGGTGAGTTCTGCCATAAGGAGCACCGCTATGTCGCCCGGGTGGCCCTTTCGGGAGGGGTTCCCGGCCGGCGGGGCTGGTGGTCGCTGGGGTTCGGGTTTGGCATCGGTGGTTGGGGGCTGGGTGGGTCGGCGGCTCGTGCCCGGCGGTGTCGCGCCGGGGAAGGGGGTGGTTGGCTTGGTGGTGCGACTCTGGCCCGTTGGGCGTAAGACCCCGTTCTGCGGCCCCGGCCGGCCGGGGTAGGCGCGTGTGGGATGGTATGGGCGTCGGTGGCTGCCGGCCGGTGGCCTTTGCGCAGAGCGTCCCAGGCAGGGAGGTGTTCGCGGTGTGCGCTGTGTGTTCAGCGGAGTCCGGTTCTTCGGGTTGGTGTGGTTGCTGTTGCGGTTGGCGGGGGTTGCGGTGGTGGTGGGTGTGTGGCTTGTGTTTGGTGTGGGTGTGGCGGGGGCGTTGAGCACCGGGCCGCTGCCGGAGAGCACGGGGACACGGCCGGCGGGTGTTGCGGTGCCGTGGCCTGGGGGCCGGGGGTGGGCAGCGGTGATCTGGCCAGCGCGATCGTGACGCGGGCGAGTTTGGGGTTTCGCGCTGACAGGGCCTATGTGGCGGGGTTGGTCGCTAGCGGCTTTGGCCGGCCGGGTCTTGACCGGCTTGGGTTCCCGTTAACCGCGCAGGAGCTCGCGGTCTGGGACGAGCGCGGCCTGATTTATGAGCGCACAGCCGGGTTCGTCGGGGGGATCTCTAGCCTTTAGGGGTTCGGGGTGTCTACTACGACCACAGCAATCGGGGTCAGGTGACGCTGTTGCTTGAGGATCCCTCGCCGGCGACGGTTGCGCAGGCGAGGTCGCGGTTCCCGTCGGATGCGGGGAGCTGGTGATCCGCACGGTGGCGCACACCCAGCAGCAGCTGGTGGGCGCGGTGATGCGCCTGCAGGCCAGCAAGGCGACGCTGCTGCCAGGGGTGCGCGTTCTCGCTGCGGGCGTGGACACCGCCCACAACCGGGTCACAGTTGATGTGCCTGGGGCACAGCTTCGCGTGGCGGGCGCCCGCGGCGCTGCGGTGGGGGTGTCGCTTGGTGTGCCGGTCGAAATCCGGCGGGGGCACGCCGGCCAGAACGATGTTTGTGGCAGCCGCGATTTTGTTACTCGCCGATGCGTGACGGGATCAAGATCAGTAGAGGAGGTACTGGCCTCCCCGGGTGCACGATGGCGTTCATTGTTGTCAAGCCGAACGCCGCCCCAGCAGCCACCACAGCAACCACACCCGCCGCTTGACCTGGCCCCGGTGTGTGTGCGGGGGTTTGTGTTGGTGGTGTGGTGTGGGTGTTGTTTGGGGTTGTGGTTGGTTGGTGTTTCCCTGGGGTTGTGGAGTGTGAGGGTGGCCTGTCTCTTGGTGTGTGTGGGGGTTTGTGGGGTGGGGGTGTGGGTTGTT
>JAPOVR010000132.1 GCA_026708005.1 Actinomycetes bacterium | reverse complement strand
CCCAACAACCCACACCCCCACCCCACAAACCCCCACACACACCAAGAGACAGGCCGCCGAGACAGGCCTGGCGCTCACCAGTCGGCCACGCCCGCCAAGGCGCCGCTGCGGCCCCGCCGCCGCGCAAGCCCCGCGGCCCGCCGCCGCTCAGAAGACCCGCTTCGTGAAACCCCCATCGACGACGAGGTTGATACCCGTGATCAGGCTCGCAGCCGAGCTCGACAGGAAGACAACAGCGTTCGAGACCTCCTCGGGCGTGCCAAACCGGCCCTGGGGACACTGCGCAAGCGTCTGCTCGTAGCGCTCCGGCAGCTCCCGCCTGTACCGATCCCACGGGCCACCCTCGAAGAAGATCGGGCCAGGCGAGACGGCGTTCACCCGGATCCCTTCAGAGGCAGCCTCGCGAGAGAGCTCCTTTGCATACTGGATCGTGCCCGCCTTGAGCGGCCCATAGGACACAGGGCCAGCGAACGTCTCGATCGCCGCGATCGTCGAGATGAACACCACGCTGGCGGCATCTGAGGCAGCCAGGAACGGGCGGGCGGCCGCGGAGCTGCGCACCGCCGCCATCAGGTCGGCCTCGAACATGCTGCGCCAGGCGTCCTCGTCGGCGCCGATCGCGCCCGTCGGGTTGGAGACCAGGATGTCCAGGCCGGCAAGCTCGTCTCCTGCTGAGGAGACGAACGCGCGAAGCGCCTCGCCATCGGAGACATCGACCTGCCTCGCGAAGACAGCCACCCCGTGGGCGGCGAGCTCATTCCGCGCGCGCTCGAGCCCGTCCACGCCGCGCGCGCAGATCGCCAAGTCGACGCCCTCCCGGGCCAGGCCCTCGGCGATCGCACGGCCGATGCCCCGGCTTGCGCCGGTGACCACCGCCTTCCTGCCAGCTAGCGCGAGATCCACGATGCGCCACCTCCTCCGTCAGCGACGCGAACTCTTCGGTCTGCTGCCAGCTAGCGCGAGACCCACGAGGCGCCACCTCTCTTCCAGCTTGTCGTTTCCGCCCCGAATGAATGACACACCGAAGTGGCATTGGCCGACGCAGGAGGCCTTAGCCTCACAAGACGTACGCACGCCGCCGAGCGCGCCGTCCGCGCCCCGGTCTCCCCCCGGGGCCTCAGCCTCACGATGCGCACGCACGCCGTGCTCGGCTTTCGGTGACAGCTGCCGGCGCTCTCCACCTACGTCCCTCCCGTCAGCTCACCACAGCTCAGGGACGGCATCGCTGCCGTGCCGAGGAGGCGACCTGCATCTGCCACGGGTGCTGGAACAGGGGCGGAGCATCGCTGCCGTCGCGCGGAGGCCGCTCTGCGGAGGCTGCCCCGCGGCCGTGCCACGGCCTTGGACTGCACAGACCCACCCTCCGACCACCCACCCCCGCGAGATTAGCAGCCGGGATGGCAGCGATTCGTGTCGATTCTCCCTCGGTGCTGACTGCTTCCTTGACGTTCCTCGACGATTCTTCCTCGGCGCGGGCTCATTCCTCGACGCGGGCTTATTTCTCGACGGCGGGACCCCTCCTCTTGCGCGTTCCTTCCGCCGCGTTTCTCTCGCCTGTTCCTCCCGCTCGTTTGCCGGCAGGCCGCCAGTTTTCCGCCCCCCCACCGCGAGCGCGGCTTGCCGCTGCCAACAGCCCATTTGCCGTCAGGCCGCTCCGGTTGCGATCCCTGCGGCCGATAGCTCATCCGTCCGTCATGCCACGGCGGTCACGACTCGCCGCGGGTGGCCGCTCATCCGCCTGAGGGGCCACCCGCAGGCCACTGCCGCTGCAGCACCGCCCGGTCGAGCTTCCCACGCGGGGTCTTCGGCAGCGCCTCGACGAACCGGATCGCCTTCGGCGCCTTGAGCGCCGGAAGCTCTGCCTCACAGTGGACAAGGAGCGCTGCCTCGCTGACCGACTTACCAGGCTTCGCGACCGCGCAGGCGCACACTTCCTCGCCGTAGACCGGATCTGCTACCCCGATCGCGGCGGCCTCGGGACCAAGGGGTGGCTCGCAAGCACCTCGTCGATCTCCATAGGCGCCACGTTGATACCGCCTCGGATGATCAGCTCCTTCACGCGGCCGGTCACATGGAGGTAGCCGTCCGCATCGAGAAACCCGAGATCACCTGTGCGCACGCCGTCGGCCGGCATCCGCTCGACGAGCCCGTCCGCGGTTAAGTAGCCCTGTGCCTGCTGCAAGCCGCCGGATACCACGATCTCTACCGCCGTCCCTGCGGGTAGCTCCTTCCAGCCGCATTGACGATGCGCACCTGCTGGTACTTCAGCGGCCTACCGACCGTTCCGATGCGGCGGTCCCCCGGTGGCTGCCGCTGATCCAGCCGCCCTCGCTGGAGCCGTACCCTGGGCGACCGTGATGCCGTATGTCTCCTCGAAGCGCCGCCACTCGCTCCCGAGAGCGGCGCTGAGCTCGACGTCATGAACCGCAGGTGCGTGAGGACAGCCGGGTCGAGCTCGCACTGCCCGTTCAGGAGCATGTTGATCGCCGTCGGCACCGAGACGCCGATCGTGACCCCAAACCGCTTCAGCCAGTTGAAGTATCGGCTCACCGAGAAGCGCCGGGCGAGCAGCACGCTCGCACCTCGCAAGAGCGGCGCTCCCAGCGCGAGCTCCTGCGTCGAGATCCAGCTGATCGCGCGAAAGTCGAGCAGCCGGTCGGTGTCGGTCAAGGCGACCATGTCGGCAACCGCGTCGAAGTTGCACCACAGCGTTCGGTGCGTGTAGATGACCCCTTGGGCTTCGCCTCGGTGCCCGAGGTGTAGAAGATGACCGCCGGATCGTCTTCGGCCGCGCACGACGCAACCTCATCGACAGGGAGACCCGGCGCCTCGTGCAGCAGCCCGCCTATGGCAGCTCCCCACTCGCCCAGCTCAACCCACCCGCCGTCTTGCTCGGTGCCGAGCCTCGCAGCCGGCTGCGCCGTCTAAAGCAGCACGAGCTTCGGCGAGACAGCGGCCAGCACGTCGGCGAGCTGGGCGCTGCTGACGTCCCGGTTGACGATCGCCGCCGCCGCGCCGTGGCGCAAGACAACCAGGTACGCAGCGACGCTCTCGAGGGTGTTGTCCGCGATCAGGAGCACGCGGTCTCCCGCGCCAAGACCGCGTCGAGTTATGTTGGCGGCAATGCGGTTGCCGAGAGCGTGAAGCTCGCCGTAGGTGAGCTGCCTTCGCTGGTCGATCGCGTGGAGGTAGACCTTGTCGGCAAAGCGCCGGGCGTTGCTTGCAAGCAGCTCCTGGAACGAGCGATACGGCTCAGGCATCGCGGGCCCGCTCCGATCACCTCACGCGTAACTGGTGTGCGCCAAGAACTGGAAGTAGCGATCCTGGTCGCATCGCAGCTCAGCCATCTCCTCCTCAGAGAACCAGCGGCTGAGATCCATCTGGGCGACGGGGTAGCGCGCCCGCTCGAACTGCTCGCGCTGATCGAGCGGCACGGTCGCGTCGATGCCCATGCCGCCGCCGGCGACCGAGATCTGCCCGGTCTTGAGCTCGGAGGGCTGGAAGGCCTGACCGCGCGCGTACTCGTTGTAGACAACGCAGTCGCGGCGAGGACTCACTCGTGACTCGATGGCCCACATCACGTCCTCAGGCTCCCAGATGTCGATGTCCTCGTCCACCACGACACACAGCCGCAGACCGCGGTGCACTGTCATCACCGCACCCATCACGTTTCGCTGCATCCATTCGTCTGAGCGCCTCTGCTTCTTGACCTGGATCATGATGCCCCCCAAGTCGTGAGCCCTGTCCGGCCGGCGACATCCTGCACGAAGCCCGGCGCCATGCGCTCGCACATCTCGTAGATCGACGCGCAGACGAACGGAATCGTGTACCAGATCGCCCTGAAATGAGGCGTGTAGTAGAGAGGCTTGTCGGCGCGCCGTGTGATAGCGGTGAGCTCCAAGGCCCGCGGCGTGCGGTAGAGGCGACCCATGTAGCGCGCCCACTCGGGGTGCAGCTTGGCCTCGCCCTGCCGCCCCAGCCGCTCAGCCTCGTCGGTCTCCCAGACGCTCCCGCCCTCGACCACGTATCCCTCGAGCACCCACTCCGGCTAGGCGATTGCATAGGCATCGACCGTCTTGGCCCTTACGAGATCGATAGCCGATCCCTGCAGCGCGCCGGCCATCCCGATCTTGTCAGTCTGCCCAGGGAAGATCACGGGGTTCAGCGTGCCCACCGCCATCAGCTCGGCACCGACCGGCGGCCCGCAGTTCACGGTGCACGGGATCTTCTTGCCCTTGCGGCACGCGCAGAGGACATCGCCGGCGCCGCCCAGCACCTCGTTGATCGAGGCGTACCGCTGGCCCTCACGAAACGCCATCCGGTACATCGAGATCTGGGTCCGTTCCCGGGCACCCAGGCGGGTCCAGCAGGTGGCGGCCCGAGCCGAAGATGCGGCCGCCGTCCTCGGGCGTGTGCAGGACGATCGGGAGGATGTCCGTCACCTCGTCGATCTCCTCGGCGGCAACAACCACTTCGTGGCACGGAGCGCCGCCGTCGATGATGTTTGGCGGGATCGGGTGTGCGTAGGCGTCAAGGATCGCGTGCTTGACGTCCTTGTACGAATCGACGCCGAACACCCTCGCCATGCGCTCAGGCGTCGCGTAGAGGTTCGAGTACATACGGGCGCGCGGATAGCCCGTGACGTTGTCGGCAACCAGCACTTTCGAGCCGTCGAATGCCTTCGTGATGGCGGTCCTCTCGAGAACCGGATCGACCGGCTGCTCGATGTGATGCACGTCGCCTCCGAGCCAATCGAGCGTCGAGCGCAGGTTGACGAGGGCCTCCTCGCTCGAGGTGGCAACCTCCGTCGGTGCTTGTACTGCCACGCTGCCGCCTCCTTCCGGCCTCCGGCCCGAGCTTGAGCGCTAGCAGCAGCACGGGCAGCCGCCGGGAACTCGGGCAGAAGCCGGACACGCACACGCCGACGCGACGCCGGAGAACTCAGGCGCCTTCATACCTGCACTGTGACTTCAACCTGCCCTGGCTGGCGGCCGCGCGGTCTGGGCGGGAAGTCTGGGTGCGCGTGCGCTAACGTTGCGAGTGCGTGATCCGAGTGCTTAGTCTGATCACCGCAGCAGCCATGGTTGCTGTGCTGGCCGCATGCGGCGGAAGCGGCGGTACCCCCGAGAGCGCCGCGCCCCAAGCCCCACCTAGCCCACCCCCTGCAGAGAAGCCCCCGGCGGCACCCGAGCCTGCCCAACCGCCGCCACCCGAGCCGCCGCCTCCTCCACAGCCGCCCGCGACGCCCCCTCCCGAGCCGCCCCCGCCACCCGAGCCTGATCCGGCGCCGCAACCCGAGCCGCCCCCGCAACCCGAGCCTGATCCGGCGCCGCAACCCGAACCGCCCCCGCAACCCGAGCTTGCCGCGGGCCTGCCCGAGGACATCGCGGGCTATGAGGACTGGGTGCGGCTGAACCCCGAGCCGATCCCGCCAATCCAAGGCGGCGATGCCCACAACGGCACAAAAGACGTCTTCACCAGCCGGGAGGCCGACCGGAGCGGCGGAATCTCCTACCCTGCTGGCACGATCATCGTTAAGGAAGCGATACGCCCCGAGCGCGACTTCATCGGCCTCGTTGCGATCATGCGGAAGATTGAAGGGTTCGACCCGGCGAACAACGACTGGGAGTTCGTCGAGTACACGCGCTCGAGCCCGAACGACATCTTCACGATCATCGCAAGCGGCGGGATCTGCTCGGGTTGCCACACCGGCGCAGCGGCAACCGACTTCGTCTGGGTGCACACGACCGGCGACGCTCCGTAGGCGACCCAGGCCTCACGGTCGGCCGCCGCCCGCGTTGGCCTCGACGCGGAACCATCCGCGGCGCGTAACCCGCAGCGGACCGAAGCCAGGGCCAGGCCGCCAGCCGACCGCGGCGCCAGGGCGAGGCCGCCGAGCCGCCCAACCGCCTGAAAGGGCAACCCACCCCCCCACTCACCACCCGGGGGGTAGCCCAGAAAAGCGCATAGCTCACGTCCGATCTGTCACAAATGCGTCATGAGACTGCGCCAACTCTGCACAGCCCGCATCCGGCCAGCGCCCGGCCGGAAGCGCCGCATTCGAAGGCGGCTGGCTCCGTCCGCGTACAACTAGCCGCAGCGAGATTCTCACCCTCCACCCGGGCTGCTCAGCGCCTCCTCAGCGCTGAGGAGAACCGGGTGCAATGACGCCTTCGGGTCTACGCCTCGTGGCAGGAGCGCCCGTGCTTGGGGTCGGGCGGCGGCACGTCCAGCGCCGGGTTACGGTCGAAGAACCCCACCGGCTTCAGCGTGAAGCCGATCGCCGCGACGGGCATGACGGGCCAGTCCTCGGCACGCGGCACGTGGTGATGGCCGAAGGTGTACCAGACGACCGTGTCTGTGTTGGCGATCGGCCGGTCGGCACTCGTCCACTCCGGCAGGCCAGCACCACCAGGGTGCTGGTACGGATACTCACCGGCCGCGTAGCGCTCATCCGGCTCGTAGGGCGTCACGTGGAGGTGATGCTCGACGAATCCGGCCCGACGGCCGTAGGGCGAGTCCGGGTGCACCATCGGCGCGACATTCTCGCCGGGCACGAGGCGATAGGCGACCGGTTGACCGAGAACGTTCGTGACACCGTTGTTCACGATCTGCCACTGGCGTGCACAGAGCGGATCGATGCGCCGCTTTGCCTCGGACTCGCGCGTCAAGGGGCGTGTTCTTGTGACGAACGCGGTGCCGTACGGGTTTTCCGGCCCCGAGGGCCGCGGTTCTGCCCATACCTCTTCGACGGTGTTCTGTGGCCCGTCGATGTCGAAGTCGAGGCGGACGTTGAACACGTGCTGGTGACTCATGCCGTTGACCTGCGGCGCGACGAGCACGCCGCTGATCGGCTGCTCGCCGGCCTGGAGGACCGCTGTCTGGAGGATGCCGGTGAGCTTGACCTCAGAGGCGATCGTCCCGTCCTGGTAGAAATACCAGTAGAAGCCGTACTCGTAGTTGCCGAAGGTCCCGATCCAGGAGATGACAAGCCGTCGTGAGCGTCGCACCTCCGCCCGCTGCTCGTCGAGGTCGGCGTGCTTCCACAGCAGGCCGTAATCCTCCTCGTGCAGGCACACCGCGTTGGGGAGCTCGACCGGCTCGCCGTCGGCGTTCGACAAGACGACATCGAAGTAGTGGATCAGCCCGAGGCAGTCGCAGCCGAGCGAGAGCGAGTTTGCTAGCAGCCCTGGCTGGAGCTCACCAAAGTCGAAGAAGGACATGAACCAGTGGCCCGGCGAGGTGTCCGCGTACGTGACCGCGAGCTCCGTGTACGAGGCGCGTTGCAGGATCGAGCGCTCACGGCCGCCGTCCTCGTAGCGCAGATCATGGAGCACGAGCCCCTCGCGCTCGTTGAAGCCGACCCGGAAGCGCCACTTCTGCCACGCGACCTCCCAGCCAGCGACCTCGAAGCTTGCGCCCTCAGGTTGGTCGATTGCGAGCGGCCGCACATCGGTGCGCAGCGCGCCGACAGAGGCGGCTTCGTACTCGCCGACATCGGGTGCGAGCGGGACAACGCCATGATCTTCGACGCTCTCGACTTCCATGGTCTGCAGGTCGACAACGCACACAAGGCCCTCGACGTGTCGGGCATGGCGGTTGCCGCCCGGAGTGCGGGGTCGCACGAACGACGTGCTCCGGCACAGGCGACGGCCGCTGGCGTCCTCGTTCCATGATCCAAACGGAATCGGATCGATGCTGATCAGATCGAGGTCGGTCAGACCCCGGCGCGCGAGCGCCTCCCGGTAGCGGGGGTCAGCCTTGACCGCCTCGACGAAGGGCTCCCACTCGGCGACGAGGAAGGGCGGCTGGACACCGTCCACGCGCCGGGAGTCGCGCACCCGCTCGGCATCGAGCGAGACGAGGAACTCAAGCACGGTCCCCTCGGCTCGATCGAAGGTAACAATGGCAGCCTCGCGCTCGATGTCGCCCTCCGCGATCGCCTCCTTGCTGGGCTCGGCGAGCGTGATGGTGACGAACACCGCAGAGTCGGCCAGCTCGTGCTGCGCTCGCACGATAGCCGCAGCCTGGCGAATCTCCTCCGCACCCAGCGGATCGAGGTAATGCGCGCCGAGGGCTGTGACATGCCCGCTCTCGTCCACGACTGTCATTGTGGTTCCTCCTCGCGATCCGCCACCTCAACCCTGGCCGGCTCCGTCCGTGCGGAGCCGCTGGCGCGAGCGTACCGGCACGGGCCAAGCCGCACAAGCCCGGATGCCCGAGCTCGAGTCGCCTCACGCCGCCGTAAAAAGCAGGCCGCCCCGCCCATCACCCGGGGTAGGGTAGCCCAGAAAAGCGCATACCTCACGCCCGATCTGCCACAAAAGCGTCATGAGACTGCGCCAACTCTGAACAGCCGAGCCGCCGCTCGGCACGCCGCCGCTCAGGATGCGGGGGCAGCCAGCGGCTCGTGGCTGGCGGAGCGCACCTCGGCGAGGGAGGGAGCACGCAGCGCGGCCGGTGCCGCAACGGGCCCGAGCACAGCGCCGGATGATTTCTCTCGTGGAGCGAGGAGTTCGCGCAGCGGAAGGCTCCGCCGCCGTCCGCCTGCTCGCGTGATACTTCGCCGACATGCCAAAGAGGTCCATCACCTACGGAGTTGCCGCGGGCTCCACCGTCCCGGCGTTGTATCTGCTGTACCGAATGCGAGTCTCCGGCAAGGAGAACCTACCGGAGGACGGCTTCGTGCTCGCCGCCGGCCACGTGTCGCGGTTCGACCCCTGGCCGCTCGCGGTACCCCTTTGGCCGAGACGGGAAATCCGCTTCATGGCGAAGGCGGAGCTCTACAACCCGGTACTCGCACCCATCCTCACCAGGATGCAAGCGTTCCCAGTCCAGCGTGAGGAGGCCGATCGGAACGCGTTCCGCCGCGCGGTCGAGTATGCGCGTGCCGGCGAGATCGTCGGCATGTTTCCCGAAGGCACGCGCCGCGCGAAGGGCTCGCGGCGCCAGTTCGACGCCCAGCCGCACGACGGGGCGGTCAGGATCGCCCTGCGGGCCGGCGTTCCCCTCGTTCCAGCGGCGATCTCAGGAACCGACCGGCTGCTTCGCTTTAGCGCGATCAGGGTCGTCTACGGCGAGCCGGTTCCGCTTGACGATCTCCAGGGCTTGGACCGCCGAACGCTCGCCCGCGCCGCGACCGATCGCCTGATGGTGACGATTGCCGAGCTCGAAGAATCGCTGCGCCCAGGGCCCGAGTAGCAGCCTGCACGGCAGCCAAACGGTAGAGGGTGTGGTGTGGCCCGGCCCAGCCACGCGCCGAGCGGGGCGACTCCGTGCAGTCACCCATCGAGCTGTCGCCGATCAGGCCGCTCCTTGACGAAGTCGAGCAGATGCTCGGGCGGGCGGCCGATCACGGCGCCGCCTTCATGGACGCCGATCGGTCGCTGCAGAAGCGTCGGGTGCTCTGCCATGAGCGCGATCAACAACTCGGGTGGCTCTTGCCCACTGAGCCCAAGCTCGACGTATGCCTTATCGTGGGTGCGCAACACGTCTGCCGGAGCAAGGCCGAGCATCCCCAGCACCGCCTGCAGCTCGGCGGGGCTGAGCGGTTCCTCACGGTAGTCGCGGTAGCAATAGAGAACCCCGCGGCTGTCCAGCAAGGCCACGGCCTTGCAGCAGGTAGCTCACGTGCGAGTACAGATCAGCTCCAGCACAGGCATCCGCTCCAGGACAGCACATCCCTCGACAATGGCGGGGAGTGCAAGAAGCGCGGAGATCTGCGGCCAATCTCGGCGCGAGGCACTCCCCGCGCCGGCATCCTCTCACACGGTGCTCGCGCACCGCAAGGAGACGCACGCAGGCCGGAAAGCCTGCCGGGCTGGCGCGGATGCTTCGCCTCCGGTCGTGGCGGGTGGGAGAGTGTGGTTGTCGTAGGTGGCGGTGTGGAGCCGGCTGCGAGCGTTTGATGGCACCCTGGAGCGTCGTGAGCGGCCGATCAGGCTGCTCCGCCGGTCGGGTCACACCGCCAAAAAGGCCCCGCCCCCCCACTCACCGCCCGGGGGAGGGTAGCCGACAAGAGCGCGCCGCTTCCGCACGGTGTGTCATAGGAGCGTCACGACAATGTGCCAACTCCGTGACGACGAGGGGTGAGCGGGCCACGCTCCGGCGCTAGACTCTTCTCAGCACCGCTGTACGTCCGTCAATCCGGCTAGCCCGGCTACGTGTGCTGGCCGGGGCCTTGGCGGCTCTGCTCAAGCCACTCATCAAGCTCGAGCCAGTGAGATGAAGCAAGCGCTGCCGCGACACTCGGATCCGCGTGCTCGGAATTGAAGACAGTGCGATCGAGATCAGCACAGACCCTGACGGCATCGACGGGACGTCGCCGAGCGTAACCAGGGCGCTGGCGAGCAGCGGGCCTCTGCGGCCGCGAAGTGCCCAAGGTGGAGGTCAGGCGCGATCTCGAGATAGGCCGGCCAGTCTGGGCAGCTCTTCGAGCGCATCGTGACACCTCGACCGCCCCAACGCTCAGCGGGATCGAGCTCCCGCCGCGCCGAGTCGATCTCCATGCATCGCCCCGATCGAGCAGACGATGAGCGCCCCGGCGGCGGCGCTGGGACAGAGCCCGGCGCGCCAAACCCCCAGCTTCAGCGGCACCAGGTCTCATGTGATCGAGAGCACTCGGACGACGGGCAGTAGCAGCTCAGCTCGACGGGCAGTAGCAGCTCAGCTGGGCGAGGACCAGCGGGATGGACGGTTCCGCCCGGATGACCTGCCCGGACGATCGCTAAGTGTGCTCGAAGGCCGCCCGCGCCGCCGGGGCGTCCCTGCCGCTCGCGTCGCCGACGAGCTCGACGAGCCGCGTGAGCACTGCGGGGTCCGTTTCTGGCAGCACACCATGGCCGAGGTTGAAGATGTGCCCTGGCCGCCCCCCGGCAAGCGCGAGAATGCGCCGTGCCTCGCCCTCGATCCGATCCCAGCCGGCGAGGAGTACAGCAGGGTCGAGGTTG
Organism: Actinomycetes bacterium; assembly: GCA_026708005.1. Lineage (GTDB taxonomy): Bacteria > Actinomycetota > Thermoleophilia > Gaiellales > Gaiellaceae > JAPOVR01. Next base: position 21,885 of record JAPOVR010000132.1, on the reverse strand, counting down.
CCCTGGACGGCGCGGTCGAGCCCGACGACGGTCCACGCCTCGTCGATCGGCAGGCGCCAGTCAACCCCGATGACGTCACCACCCGCGCGTGCGAGGCTCGACAACAGATGGGTACAGCCGGTGGCAAAGTGAATGGTCGGCGCGTCGACCGAGTCGAGGATCTGCCGCGAATAGGAAGCGACGAACTCCTCGTAGTCGGTCACGGAGAGCGTTCCAGCCCACGAGTCGAAGAGCTGAATCACGTCCGCGCCGGCTCTCACCTGCCCCGCAACGTAGCGCGAGAACGCCTCGGCGAGGCGCTCCATCAGCAAGTGCCAAACGGCGGGGGAGCCGTACATCAGCCGCTTGAGTCGAGTGAACGTCCGTGACGGGCGTCCCTCGATCAGGTACCCGGCCACCGTGAGCGGCCCGCCCGCGAAGCCGACGACGGCATGCTCTGACGCGAGGTCTCGCCGGACGAGCCGGATCGCCTCGAGCGCGTAGGCCACGGTCTCCTCTGGATCAGCAACGATCAACGCCTCGACGTCGCGACGCGAGGCGATCGGCGCGGCAACCACCGGCCCAACACCCTCAACCAGCTCGACGTCAACCCCCATACCGAGCGCCGGGACCATGATGTCCGAATAGATCACGGCAGCGTCCACACCATGTCGCTCGACGGGCTGCAGCGTGACCTCCGCGCAGAGCTCCGGCTGGCGGCAAATCGAGAAGAGGTCGTGCTGAGCCCGGATCCGGCGGTACTCGGGCAGCGACCGGCCCGCCTGGCGCATGAACCACACCGGGGTACGCTCGACGCGTTCTGCGAGCGCTGCACGAACGAGGAGAGGCCTGGCCACGCACCTAGACTAGCCGCGTGCTCGAAGCTGCCCTCGGAGGCTCGGCGGTTTCGTTCGGCTGCCGGTCTCGGGCCGCCGGCCTGCCTGGGCAGTACAGCTGCAGAGTTGGCGCAGTTTCGTGACGCTTCTGTGACCAGTTGTGCGCAAGCCGTGCGCTTTCCCGGGCTACCCTCCCCCCGGGTGGTGGTGGGGGGCGGCCTGCCCTTCGCGGCGGCCCAGCCCGGCCCGGCCCCCGTCCGGCTCGACCCGACCCGACCCGGCCCGATGGCTCGCCGGCCGCGCGGGTGGTCTTCTGTCGACTGCCTCGCTGAGACGCCGCTGCCTGATCGGTGCGCAGTGCCCTCAGCAACGCCATGAAGCGCCCCTCGCCTCTGCGCGAGACCTACCGCTATCCGAGCGGACGAGCACCAGCACCCAAGCGGCGGTGCCGATCCCTCCGATCGCCGCCCGATCGACGCTCAGACGGAAGCTGAGTCAACCGCCGAATGGCTGTAGGCTGCGATGGTCCTTCGCAGACCGTCCTCCAGGCTGACCTCAGGTTGCCAGCCGAGGATCTGGCGGGCCCGGGTGATGTCCGGCTGGCGTACCTGAGGGTCGTCCACCGGAAGCGCTTCGAACACGATCTCGCTGCTGGAGCCTCCGACTCGAATCACGGTCTGCGCAAGCTCGAGCAGGCTCATCTCGACGGGGCTGCCGAGATTGACCGGCAGGTGCTCGCCGCTCTCCGCGAGCAGGTAGAGGCCCCGGACGAGATCGTCGACGTAACAGAAGCTCCTCGTCTGAGAGCCGTCGCCGAAGACCGTGAGCGGCTTGCTCGCGAGCGCCTGACGGAGGAACGTTGGAATGGCACGGCCGTCGTGCGGCCGCATACGCGGCCCGTAGGTGTTGAAGATACGAGCGATGCAGGTGTCGAGCCCCTGCTGGCGGTGATACGCCATGGTCATGGCCTCCGCGTAGCGCTTTGCCTCGTCGTAGACGCCGCGCGGGCCGATCGGGTTGACGTTTCCCCAGTAGGACTCCGACTGCGGGTGCATGAGCGGATCGCCGTAGATCTCGCTCGTCGAAGCCAGCAGGAACCGTGCGCGCTTGTTCTTGGCCAGGCCGAGGGTGTTGTGCGTCCCGTATGAGCCGACCTTCAGCGTCTGGAGGGGCAACCGCTGGTAGTCGATCGGGCTCGCCGGGCTGGCCAGATGGAAGACGACATCGAGCCGCTCATCGATCTCGACATGGCTGGTGAGATCGTGGTTGAGGAACCGGAAGTCTTCTCCCCGAATGTGGTCGATGTTCGCCAGGCTGCCAGTGTCGAGATTGTCGACGCAGAGAACGCGGTAACCATTGCCCACCAGGAAGTCGCAGAGATGCGACCCGAGGAACCCCGCACCACCGGTCACGAGCGCTGTGGCCACGTTTGGATGATAGACCAGCACCCTGGCGGGTTAGAGGGCCTGCCTGGGCACGCACGCAGCCGACGCAGCGGGGCCTCGCGCCGCTCTTCGCAGTTCTTAACACAGCTTCACCGAGCCTCAACCGCTCCGCAAGGGCAGCTCAAGATGGCCACGGTAGAACCTGATGACACAGGCTGATACCGACCGCGGAGGTTTTCTCAATGAGCTCCGACGTGCTGCAACTTCCACCGAGAGGAAATCGTCCGCCCCGCGCGAATGGCACGGGACGGAAGGGGCGCGCAGCGTCCATTGTGTCCCAGGAGTGGCCCCTCAGCCGCAAGCAGATCAGCGAGCAGCGCCGGCGCCACGAGGAGAAGGCAATGCAGGCAGAGCTCAGGACGATCTGCGCTCACTGCGGTGAGCACGTTGACGGCCCGGCAGCGGACGGGTCGGCGTGGTACGCGAAGCACCTCGCAACGGTGCATCCCGACATCAAGATCGTGCACACGCCACGCAAGCGCCAGAAGAGCCGCACGAGCAGGCTGGACGCCCGTTCGCGCGACACGGCGACAGCGCCACAGGCCGCCTAGCCTGCGCGGTTGCGCCGGCCGCGGAGACTCCGCGGTTCCGCTCGCGGTGGACAGTCTCTCGACGCGGGCATCGGCCTCGCGGGCGCGCTCCGCCGTCGCGTCGGTTGAGCCATCATCGACGACGTACACCCGGTCGCCGAAGTCTGGGATTCCTGCGACAACCGTGTCGGCGAGCGCCTCCTCGTTGTCGGCCGGAACGACGACCGCGATGGACTTCGTCGTCAGCATCAGATAGACCCCGAGCGCACTGGCCGACGGGATCCGAGCTCATCGACCGCGACCCGCGCTCACGAGGAGCGACGGATGTACACCTGCCGCGCCCGCCAGAGCGGCGTCCGCCTCACGAGCGACAGCCCGGCGCGCCAGCTGATCTGGCGCGCGGAGAGCCAGCGGCGGCAAATGAGCGCGCGCGCCCGCGCGCGCGCTGTCGGGGACGGGTAGGCCCGCTCGTATCCCAGCTCGGATAGCAGCTCGCCGGCAACGGCCTCGAAGCGCTCGACCTGGGCAGCGGGCAGCTCCTCACGCCAGGACCGTACGCGCGGCGTCGGCGGCTGCGACAGCCGCGGGTGGTCGAGAAGCCGCTCCTCGTCGATGCGCTCATGGTAGGTGAGCATCTCAGGCTCGTACTCCAGCTCGAGCTGCGCGCAGACCGATCTGAGCGCCCCCCCAGGCTCGGCAACCACGTCCTCGTAGCGAAGCTCGAGGTAGCGACCGGCCGCGTGCGCTCGGCCGAACAGACGCGCGCGCTCAACCTCGTCGCGCCACTGACAGGCAAACGCCGAAAGACCGCGCGGCCTCGACCAGTCGAGCGGGGGGCGGCGCTGCATGCTGAGGAACGAGCGGCCCGCGTCCCGCCCGTCGCGGACGATGTGCACGTAGCTGGCCTGGGGAAACACGTGGTCGAGCAGCCTCAGGTGCCGCATGTAAGCCGGCGTCTTGTCTCCATACCGCGCCTTGCCCCGGGCCTCAGCATACACCTCGTAGACGGCTCGGATCACCTCTGCGAACGTCGAGGTAGTGCCGATGCGCTCGCGGACGGCGTCCGGCTCGATACCCCACTGCCGAATCCGCTCAAGGCGCCCGAGGTCGTCGAGCATGCGATCGACGACGGGCCGTGCGCCGTGACGCGACCAGAGCTGCGGAATGAAGTAGGACTCGCTCGGGATTGCGAGGCTGGAGTGCCGATCGAGCATCTCCTTTAGCAGCGTCGTGCCCGAGCGCGAGACCCCCAGCACCATGACCGGGGGGCCTGCGCCGGCGCTGGTCACGACGTGATGCCGGAGCCTTCCGAACCGTCGGACTCGGGCGTCGAGCCGTCGTCTCTCTCGCCGGCTCCCTCTGCCGTCTCGGCCCCGAGCTCACTGTCGCGCTCCTCCTCGCCAGGCTCCTCCGCTGCGGGCTCAGCCGGAGGCTTGTCCACGCTCTCCTCGTCGAGGGCATCGTCTTCAGAGGCTGGCTCGAGCGCATAGAGGGTGCGGGAGCCGGACAGGTAGACGCGAGCGCTGTCAGCGACGAGCGACGCGCGCCGGCCATCGTCGAAGCTCCAGACCTCCTCACCGGTCTGCGCATTGAGTGCATGGACTTTCTTCGCCCCGGTCGAGATGTAGACGTGCTCCGCAAAGACGGTAGGAGAGCCAAGGATCGGGCTGGCCGCGTCGAACGACCACCGCAGGTCGCCGGTGGCGGCGTTAAGCGCAAACAGCTGACCCGCCTCCGAGCCCCCGTACACCGTATTCTGCCGGATCGCTGGCGTGCCGAAGACCGGCCCGCCGGCTGCATACGTCCAAAGCCCCTCGCCGTCTTCCGCGTCGAACGCGTAAACGTTGCCATCCGCGTTGCCGATGAAGACACGGCCTGCCGAGATCACCGGCGTCGTTCGGAAGTTGCCGTCCGCCTTCGCTGACCAGGCAAGCTCCCCGTCGCGCGCCGAGAGCGCGTAGAGCATGTCGTCGTCACCCGCGATGTAGATGCGGCCCTTCCCGAAGGTCGCGCCGCCGCGGATGCGGTCTTCCGTCTCATACGACCAGATCCCTTCGCCCGTCTCCACGTCGATCGCGTACACGCTGTTGTCCCAGCTGCCGACGAATACACGATTGCCGACGACGAGCGGCGACGACTCGATCACACCTGCCTCGAACCGCCAGATCTCATCGCCGGTTGCAGCAGCCAAGGCGACCACGTAGCCCGGCGCACCGCGGTCGTGGGGCTTGCACGGAGCCGGGTCCATCAGGGACACGAACAGCACCTTGTTCGCCGCCGCCGGCGACCCGGCGATGCACCGACCGGCGGCAACCTCCCAGAGCACCTCGCCGGACTCGGCATCCACCGCCATGACGCGACCACGGCTGGTCGCCGCGAAGACATGCCCATAGGCGACAACCGGCGGGAACAGGAGGGGGCTCTCCCCATCGACGCTCCAGACCTCGTCGAACGGGGGGACCAGCTCAACTGCCCGGGCAAAGCCGATGCGGCCGCGCCCACGTCCGAACGTGGGCCAGGGCTCATCGTTGGGCAACCCGGCCGTCGGCTCGGTAGGCGCTGGCTCCTCCTCGACCGGCGGGGGGGAGGCCGGCGGTGGCGACGGAGAAGGGGAAGCAGAAGGAGGCAAATCGGACGGCTGCGGGGTGACGGCAGGCGTGGGCGACGGTGATGAAGATGACGGTGGTTCGTCAGACCTGTTCCAGAAAACCAGCACCGCCACGACAGCGCCGACGGCGAGCAAGGCAAAGAGTGCTGCTGCCAGCAGCGCCTGCACAGACGTGCTCCAGCGGGAGATCCTCATGCTGCCCCGATGAGCCCGAGAGCCCGACCGCGCGAACACGAGCTGCGCCGCAACCGCAAGCGGGCGACCCTTACGGGGACCGGCCGGATCGCTCCCGGCGCCGTACGCTCATCGCCTGACAGACGGACGGTCACGCTCCCGTTGGCGGCGAGCCGGCCCACCGTGTCACTGTGCGTACGGGCGCCCACACATCTACGGTAGACGGTGGGCGCCAACTCCGCTCGGTGGCCGCTCCCAGGACACAGCTGCCCTGTCCGATCAGAGGTGGTCGAGAGAGCCGACAGCCCGACCGCTGCAGCGGCTCGAACGCGAGGCCGCCTGATGCCGAGGCCGTCTCGGCCGTGGCGCACGCACCGTCCGCGGACACCGCACTGGCGGTCCCACAGACCCCGGTCGCCACAGGGACGGCAGGCTTCCTGCTCAGCCACCCGCTTGGTCGTCTGAGTCGGGCTCGGCTGGCTCGAATGCGAAGAGGCGCGAGTGACCCACGATGTAGACGCGCTGACCATCCGTGATGAGTGGACTGTACTCACCGGCTGGGAAGACCCACACAACCTCGCCGCTTCTCGCATCGAGAGCGAACGTCTTGGCCTTCGTCGTCGAGAAGTACACGAGCCCGTCCATAACAGTCGGGGAGCCGATAATCGGCCCCTTCGCGTCGAAGCGCCAACGCATGTCGCCGGTGACCGCGTCAAGCGCATAGAAGTGCTTGTCGAATGAGCCGACAAACACCATCTCTTCCCACACCGCCGGTGAGGAGTAGACGAACCCGCCCGTGCTACGCGACCAGATCAGCTCGCCGCTCGTGGCCCCGTAGGCGTAGACCTTGCCGTCGAGGTTGGCGACGAAGACGCGCCCGTAGGCGAGCGCTGGTGTCGAGTACACGCGGCCGCGACCGGCCAGACCCAGCTGGCCGGCGGCCGACCAGACCAAGGCCCCGGAGGCTGCGTCGAGTGCGTACACCCGGCCGTCGTACGACCCGATGAACACCGTTCCATCGCGAAACGATGCACCTCCCTTGACACGGTCACCCGTTTCGAACTCCCAGAGCTTCACGCCGCTGCGTGCATCGATCGCATAGACCTTGCGGTCCCACGAGCCGATGTAGACAACGCCGCCAACAACGAGCGGCGGCGACTCGATCACGCCAGCCTCGAAGCGCCATCGCTCCTCACCTGATGCGACATCGAGCGCGACGAGAAACCCGGGCGCCTGCGGATCGTGCTCCTTGCAGGGTGACGGATCCATGAGCGAGACAAGGACGATGTCCTCGAAGAGGGCGGGAGACGCCGCGATGCACAGGCCGAACTCGCGCTCCCAGACGATCTCGCCGGACTCGGCCTCGAGCGCCAGGAACCGGCCGAGGTTCGTCCCGACGTAGAGCCGGCCGTTTGCGACAACGGGGGGGTACTCCATGAGGCTGCCGGAGCGAATCGCCCAGATGCGCTTGAACGGAGGCCGCAGCGCGATCTCGCGAGGAACGACACGGGTGCGGGACGGGCTAAGCCCCCACGATGACCACGTGAGCCTCGGCGCCGTCATCGTGGCCGCGTGCGCCGCCGCCTCGGCAGCCGTGCTGATTGGCGACTGCTGAGCCGGCACGGGAGCTGGCGCAGGAGGCGCCTCGGGGACCGACGAGAGCGCCGCGGGTGGCGTGGGCGTGGGCGCCGATGCTGGCGGGCTCGACGCGGGCGGCGTGGGCGCCGGCGCCGACAGCGGCGATCGAGGCGCCGACGCGGGGGGCAGCGGCTGGGCAGGCGCAAGTACGACCTCAAGCTCGGGTGACTCGGTCAGGACGAACTCCTTCTCAGCCGAGCCGCGAACATCTCGGGTCTGGCGGTCGTTCCACACCCACGCGCCAACCACGGCAGCGGCCATGAGAACCAGCACGGCGGCCAGCGCCGCTCGGGCTCTCCGTGAGCCACGCATCGCGCTCATGGGCCACGAGAGGGGCCTTGATGCGAAGCGCGCCCACCGAACCATCCTCGCGCTGCGATTACAGGAAAACGAGGTGCGCAATCGGCGGATACGCAACGGAGCAGGGGGGCTGAGCCAGGCCAGGCAACGGCATCCCTCTGATGCTAGCCACCGACCGTGATCGCAGCTCCCTCGCGACGGTTGATCTAGCGGCGGGGAGCGTCGCCCCGAGGCTCATGCCAGCCGCCGGTCGTGCCCTTGTACGTGCCGCTGAACAGCGCCCGGGGTGTGCGCGCCAGGATCTGGAGGTCGAGCCAGATCGATTGGTTCTCCACGTACCACACGTCGAGCTCGATCCGCTCGCTCCAAGGGAGGACAGCCCGGCCGTGCACCTGCGCCCAGCCGGTGATGCCGGGCCTCACCTCGAGCCGCCTGCGCTGGCGCTCTGTGTACCGCTCGACCTGGAAGGAGAGGGTCGGCCTTGGACCGACCAGGCTCATCTCGCCGCGAACAACGTTCCAGAGCTGGGGCAGCTCATCGAGCGAGAGGCGCCGAAGCGCTGCCCCGACGCGGGTGATGCGCGGGTCGCCCTCGTTGACGCTGTAGCCAGCCCCCTCGTGCTCGGCATCAACGACCATCGTCCGAAGCTTAACCAGCCCGAACTCCTGGCCCCGCAGCCCAACGCGTCGTTGCTGGTAGATGGCCGGCCCCCTGTCGTCGAGCTTTACGGCGAGCGCGGCCACTGCGAGCAGGGGGGCTGCCAGCGCGAGCAGGAGCAGCGCGCCGCCGAGGTCAAGCGCACGTTTCAGCGGGTGCCCTCCGTTCTCTCCCAGACTGCCGGTACGCCAAAGCGCAGGTACCGGGCGAGCGCCAGCACCGTGGCCCAGCTCACCAGCACGTAGTAGAGCGCAAGGCCGGCGCCAGGTACGGGGAGCCGCAGACCAGCCGCAAGCGCGAGCGCGAGACCGACAGCCTGCAAGCCAAGCACCGCCTGGTAGATGGAGCCCTGCCCGACGAGCGCGATGCTCGTGCCGAGTAGGACGAGGTGAAGCAGCCCGCTGCTGTAGCGAAGGAACCTATGGGAGAGCAGCTTGAGCAGGTAGAGGGGGCCTCCGCCGCGGAACATGCCGCCGCGCAGGACGATGAGCCAGCAGTGCTCGAACATGCGCACCTTGCGCCGAAACTCGTGCTCGATGTCGCGCGAGGGCTTCTCGGTCGCGTGCGCATCCGCCTCGTAGACGGCCCGACGTCCGCACTGAACCATCAGGTACGGAAACGCGAGATCGTGCCCGAACCGCGGGTCGACCTCGACGTAGTCGGCCCTCCGCACCGCATAGATCGCTCCGTTGCCGCCGGTGATCGAGCCGAGGCGGGACTCCTGCTCACGCAGCCACATCTCATAGCGCCAGTAGGCGCCTTCCCGATTCGTTCCGCCCGCCCGCTCGAGCGACAGCTGACCGCAGACATACCCGACATCCGGATCCGCGAAGGAACGCACGAGCAGACGCAGCGCATCCGGCGCCCAGATCGCGTTTGCATCCGAGAAGGCCACGATCTCCCCCCGCGCCTGCCGGACTGCGGCGTTCTGCGCAGCCACCTTGCCGCCTCGCGGACACCGCACGAGCCGGACCTCGGCTCGGCCCTGCGCCATCCGTTCCACGATGGAATCTGTGTTGTCAGTCGAGGCATCAGAGGCAACGATCAGCTCGAGGCGCTCCGCCGGGTAGTCGAGCTCAAGCAGGTTCGTGATGCGCCGCTTGATCAAATCCTCCTCGTTGTGCGCTGCGACGAGCACGGTCACGGTTGGAAACAGATCGCCCCGGCGCACGGGCCGGGGGCGAAGCCCCGCGAGCGCCCACGCGCAGAGCGGGTACCCGATGTGGGTCCACAGGAGCAGCCCGAGCACCACCCAGAGAACAGCCTCGACCGCAACCATGCGTCGAGTCTAGGTGGCTGCCAGGTCGCGGCGAGCGCGACGCGTCACGACGGCCTCGCCTCATCCTCGAGCAGTGCCTCCGTCGGCTCCGCGCGAGCGCCGGGGGTTACTCGACTGCCGCCAGACCCCCGGGACGAACGCGCGGCTGCTCGAGCGCACGCTCATACACCTGCGCGGTCAGTCCCGTAACGCGTCGCCATGAGCACAGACGGACGATGCGCTCGCGGCCGGCGCGCCCGGGCTGCGCGCGCAGCACCCGATCTGCGAGCAGCCTCCCGAGGCTCGCGCGCAGAGCGGCTGCGTCACGCGGAGGCACGAGGTAACCGGTCTCGCCGTCGACGACAAGATCCAGCAGGCCGCCGGTCGCCGTTGCTACGACCGGGCGAGAGTGCACCATCGCCTCGGCGCACACGATGCCGAATCCCTCCCGGCGCGGTGGGCAGACGAGAACCGCCGCGCGGTCACACAGGTCGCTGAGCCGAGCAGCGGGGACGAACCCGACCCCTCGGGGACGAGCGAGCGAAGCGGGCCATCGCCGGCAATGACCGTGCGCATCCTCTCGTCGCCTCGATCAGCTCGGCGATCCCCTTCTTCGGCACGAGGCAGCCCGCATAGAGCACGCTCGGTGGCTCCTCGGGAGGCGGCGGCTTGGGCATCTCAACACCGACGGGAATCACGATCGGATCATGCGCCCCAGCCGGCGCGCCGCCTCGGCGAGGTCATACGAGACACACATGACGGGCCGTGCGCGGCGCAGCACAAGCTTTGCGAGCCAGGACGTCTTTTGAGCAAGCACGACATCGGCGCCGTGGAGCGTGAGCACGAACGGCCGCTCCGACACCATCGCGACCGCGCCTGACGGCAACCGGTGAGCATGAACGAGGTCGGCGTCCCCGCCTGCGCCCGCGCCGCCCGAACCATCGATGCCAAGAACGGGGGAACCGCCCAGGGCCGGCGCGGGGCGTTGTGCGCAACGCCGAGTCCGGACGGGAGACCCAAGTCCCGGTAGTCGCCGGGACCGACGACCGAGATCGCATAGCCAAGCTAGGTCAGGCGCCGGACGGCGTCCTCGATGAAGCTTCCTCGATGAAGCGTCCCGCGACGTCACCGGGAAACCGTGGATAGGACTCGTGAGGGTCGCGATCCTCATGAGGCGAAGCGAAGGACAATGCTCATGGAGCGAAGGCCAGGAGGAGCCGTCTCCGCAGAGTCGGCGCACAGGTGCAAGGCAATCGGCACGGTCCGTCACATCCGTGCGCACGTTCGGCCGCTACGCTGATAGCGGGTGGAGGCGCGGGGTGGCCCCGCGGGGGGTGGCCGTTTGGGGCATGTCCGTCCACGGGAGCGGCCCTTCGGTCGTGAGGCGAGATGCGCCCTCACGAGGCCTCCTCGAGCACCGCCAGCAGCTCCTTGGCCCGTGCCATCCGCGACAGGCCCACGCGAACCTCCGGGCTCAGCGACGGCTGCACGAGGGCGCCCGCGCGATGCCGTCGTTCGAGGTCGCCCAGCGCGCGAGCGATGCCCTCGACATCGTCTGGCGCGACGACGGGGCCCGCGCGGGTCTGCTCGATGAGCTCAGCGGCAGTGCCGCCCAGGGGCACAGCCGCCAGGATCGGGCGCTCGGAGGCCAGGTACTCGAAGATCTTCCCTGTGAGCACACCGCGGCCGCGGGCCTCCGGAATCAGGAGCAGGAGAGCCTCCGAGTCACGCTGGAGCGCAAGCGCCTCACGCCGCGGCAGGTAGGGCACCAGCTCGAGCCGGTTCCCAAGGCCAAGCCCCTCGGCATACTCGCGGTCACGCGTCCGGAAGTCACCGACAAACCGAGCTGTGATCGATGCCTCAACCCGAGCCAGCGCATCGAGAAACGGGCGCGGATCTCGCAGCCCGAAGAAGCTGCCGGTATGGGTAATCCGAAAGGTCGTTGCCGGCCGGTACTCAAGACCCGCGAAGTCATCGAAGTCGCAGCCGTTCTCAACCACCTGAACAGGCCCGCACGGTGCGTAGCCGCGGAGCTCCGCAGCGATCGCTGGTGCCGCACAGACGATTGCATCAGCCCTCCTTGCGACCAACCGAGCCAGGCGCGCCTCACCCCTCACCTCATGTCGGCGATGTGGATGAAAGGCAATCGAGTCGCGCAGATCGGCCGCCCAGCGGACGCCGGTCAGGCGTTGGGCGACAGCCCCCGCCAGGTGAATCGATCCGGGCGGGGAGGTCGTCAGTACCCAATCCGGTCGAAGCTCGCGCACGAGGCGCACGGTCGTCGGCACCGAGGTCACGTTCCAGAGAACCGCGGCGTCCGGCACCAGCGCTCGGCGAAACGCCAGCCGGGCCTCCACCGCGAGCCGGTCAAGACCTTCCCGGCCACGGAGCTCCTCGGCCGGGCGGCGCGAGCGCGGGCCCAAATTCCAAGCCCGATGGACCGTCACGCCGGCCGGCACCGGTGCGCTCTCGTCCCGGTGCAGCCACTTTGGATCGTCGGGCGCAAGCACATGCACGTCCACTCCAAGCCGCTCGAGCTCGCCGGCGAGCTTGAGCGGCCGCTGGACACCCGGACCGCCGGCCGGCGGCCAGTAGAGGCTGATGATCAGCAGTCGCAACGCACGCCCACTCTCACGAGAGTGCCCGCTGGCGACCCGATCGTCCCGTGAGACACCCACCACGGCCCCAACACCACGGCCCCACAACCCATGCGCTCCGGCGGAACACGAGCGAGAAGCCACCTGTCGTCTTCATAGCTCGGCGAGCCTAACCCGCTCACGAGCGCAGGGACGGAGCGGCTCTTGCCGACCACCAGCCATCGGCTCCGAAGCGTTGCAAGACCCGGAGACGCTCGACATCAGGAGCGTTGCTGAAGAAGAAGCGTACGGCTGCCGCTCGCCGCTCGTACGGCCGGTTCCTGGCCGTGTTGGCTCCATGAACCGGCGGGGCCGCGGCGATCGAGACAGGCGCTGCTGCCGCAATGCGGCAGGAGGTCTCGAGATCGGTAAAGACGGCGGCGAGGCGTCTCCGGGAACGCGTAGGAGAGCCCGAGCAACACCGGTGCCGTGAGAACGATCCAGATGAAGGGGCCTGGTGGAGGTCCGCGCAACGACCGGCGCCGCGAAGCGAGGCCGCTCAGGCGAGCCACGCCTCGGCCTCACGGGTCAGCGCGCCGATCGACAGACAGACGCCGCCGCGAGCGCGGACAGCCTTGATGAACTGCAGGTAGAGGCGATCCCACCCCCCGGCTGTCGCAGAGTCGAAGCGCTCCGCGTGCCAGAGGACGGAAAACCCTCCACCATGCGCGGCTGCCCAGTCGACCAGCGTCAGCAGGCGTCGCTCTGCTTCACTCGGCGAGAGCCCGAGATATCTGTCTTCGGCCAGCGTCACGTCCATGACTGCAAGGGGAACCTCGATGAGCCGAAGCGGCCGGTCACGGTGCCAGTCCCAGGGCCGAAACGGATGCGCAATGCCTGACCGAAAGCCTGGAGCGTCGGCGAACGCAAGGCTCGCGTCGTACTGAAAGCCGAGTTCCTCGAGCGTCGTGAGGTTCGACTCGGGCGACACGCGGAGGTAGTGGTATCGCTGCCCTAGCACGAGGCCCGCGAGCGCCTCGAGCCGCCGCTTCTCCTCGGCGAGCAGCTCCGGCTGCTCGGCGGCCGCGTAGCTGCCATGGAGGGCAATCTCCGCACCGGCCGAGCGAAGCGTCTCCACGAGACGCGGACGAAGCCGCTCGTATACCTCTGGCGCAGGCCCGTCAGCCGGGTGGGAATGCCCTGCCATGACGAAGAAGGTCGAGGCCGCCTCGCGCGTCTGCTCGATTCGCAGGATCCGCTCGAAGCTCCAGTTCGGATCGGTGCCGCGGAGCTTGTGGAGCGGTACCGCCGATAGCGCACGAGCCTCGCGCAGCGCCCGGCGGGCTCTGCCCGTCACGGCGTGGCCCTTCAGCCTCGCAGCCGCGCCCCGCATCCCGGTTGGCGTCCACCTCCACGGAACGTCGATGTCATGGCTCAGCGCCACCGCGAACCGGGCACCGTGCCAGCGGGGCGGCTCAAGACCCAGAGAGTGCCGAAGCCGTTCCAGCGGGGGATCCAGGGGGTCGAGCGCTGAGCCCGAGACGGGAAACCGCCCGTGGTGGTCGCGCTGGCTGTCCAGCTCCTCGGCGCGCGAGAGATGGAAGAAGGCCGCGGCGATGTCATCACCGCCCGGGAGCTCGCCGCGTTCGACCTGCTCCCACGCCTGCTCGTTGTACGGAACGTCGTCCCCGAACCCAAGCTGCCGAGCGCCGATGGTGTCAAGCACCCAGCGCGCCCGGCGCTCCACGCTCGCTGGGATCACGTCAGGCCAGGAGCTGCGCCCGTCCAGGCAACCGGCGAGGTTCTCTAGGTGGGCGAGCGGGTGGCGGCATCACTCGCTCGATTGTACGAGGCTCTCGACAGACCTCGCTGCGAGCCATCGACCGGCCTCCAGGTAGAGCCGCCCGCGCGGGCCCGGAAAGAGAACGCCCCGAAACCGCAGGGCGCGCACGAGCCATCGCCGAGCCCGTTCGGCAGACGCCAGACCCGCATGCGCGGCGAGGAACAGCACGTGGCCGCGAAGCTGCTCTCGGTACATCTGATCCCAGACCGGCCGCGTTGCCGCTCCACCGACGTGCACGAACTCCGCGGTTGGCGTGAACACGACTCGCCAGCCCGCGTGCCGGACGCGGTAGGCAAGGTCGGCCTCCTCGCTGAAGAGGAAGTAGCGCTCGTCGAAGCCTGAGACCGCGTCGAACACCTCACGCCGCATGCACATCACGGCCCCCATCACGAACTCGGCCTCGCGCTCACGATCATGCTCGAAGCCGGCCCCGTAGAACGCGTTGACGACTCGACTGCGCGGCGCAAGCTTCCGCAGGAAGAAGTACTCGGTGCAGATCCGCCACACCGTCGGGAAGCCCCGCACCGACCGTTGCAGGGTGCCGTCTGGATTCAAGAGCCGCGGGCCGGCGATGCCAACGTCCTCACGCGCAGAGACAAACCCGGCCAGCGATCTGACGGCGTCAGCCACCGGCCGGGTGTCGGCGTTCAGGAAGAGGAGAAGCTCGCCTCGGGCGACGTTCGCTCCAAGGTTGTTGGCAGCCCCGAAGCCGAGGTTCACCTCAGGATCGAGCAGCCGAGCATCGGGAAACCGCTCGCGCACGAGCTCGCGGCTGCCGTCGCTCGAGCCGTTGTCGACGACGATCACCTCCTCCAGCTCGCCGGCGGCAAGCCGCTCCAGGCACCGGCCGAGAAGCTCACGAGTGTTGTACGACACCACGATGGCAGAAACCGTCATTGGCTACACCCTGCCGGCGCGCAGCATGGGTGGGCGCACACCTTGCAACAGCAGGATGAAGGCGCCGGGCAGAGCGTGGCGAGCGTCACCGTGTGGAAGAGGAACCCCGCTGCGACCGCCCGATCTGCGCGGATGCCGAAGCGGCCGAGGAACGCGAGGATCCCGCCAGCCACAGCGAGACTGAGAGCGGCGCGCGCGCCCTGGGAGAGGCACCCGATCATCATCGGGTCCAACGTCGGACAGCGTTGTCCGCAGCCGAAGCCGGCAGGCCAGCCATCGCCATGGAGACGAAGGGTACGGGCTTGCCCGGGGAGCCTTCAGGCCCGACGGTGGACGCCCGGCGTTGCGGAAGGGCTGGGTATCCTTAGCAGTTGGTGCCTGGAGCGCCCCTTCCGCTGCCATCGTCGCGCCTGCTCGGAGTGCGGCGCGTGCTCCTCCTGGCTCTCCTAGTACTCGGAGTCGCAGCCTGCGGCGGAGGTGGCAGCAGCGCTGACAGCCCGCCTGCAGTGCCGGAGGCACCCGCAGACACAGGCCAGCAGCCTCCGGCCCCCGAAGCGGCACCAGCTCCGAGCCCGGAGGCGACGCCGGCCGAACCGCCCGTACCCGCTGCGGCCGAACCCCCAGCGCCCACCGAGACCGCCCAGGGTGAGGAGGGCGGAGAAAGCGCCGACACCGGCTCGGCCCGCCCAGCTGCCAGCGAGACCGACGAAGTGGCACCAGCTCCGAGCCCGGAGGCGACGCCGGCCGAACCGCCCGTACCCGCTGCGGCCGAAC
Organism: Actinomycetes bacterium; assembly: GCA_026708005.1. GTDB lineage: Bacteria > Actinomycetota > Thermoleophilia > Gaiellales > Gaiellaceae > JAPOVR01. The sequence continues at coordinate 6,370 of JAPOVR010000132.1, read as the reverse complement.
CCCCAGCGCCCACCGAGACCGAGGCAGCCGTGAGCCGCGAGGACACCCGACCTCCCCAGGCCGAGAGCCAGGAAGCCCCTCCTGAGACCCCGGCGCGCGAGGAAGACACGAGCCGGCCGAAGGCCGCGATTCTCTCTGGACAGACACTCGATGGCGAGCCGATCTCCACCGCGGACTTCCTCGGCACGCCGATCGTCGTCAAGGTCTACGCCGAGCACTGACCGTTCTGCAGGAGCGAGGGCGTCGCCTTCGCGGAGTGGGTGGGGAGACAGACGGGTCTGGCGTTCCTCGGCGTCCATGTAACCGACGGCGACGAAGCTGGACGAGAGTTCGCGAAGAAGTACGGCTGGCGCTTTCCGGTGCTCTCCGACAACGACTGGGCTCAGATCCGGCAGTGGGGAATCACCGCGCACCCGGCGACGATCCTGATCGACGAGTTCGGGCGCATCGCCCACGGCTTCTACGGGGCGGCCGATGCCGCGACCTGGGACGACATGGTCGCCATGCTCGGCTAGCCGTCGATCCTCAGCGGGCCGTTCGACCCAGGTCTCCTCCGAGAACAGCGTGTGAAGACCACCGAGGGACGACCCCGTGCAGAAGAAGATCAGGGGTGCTTGGTCGGTGGGCTCTCGGCGGCTCCGCCGAGCCAGGTCGCTCGGCCCATCGTCGGGCGACACTGCAATTGACGGGAGGCGCTCGGCGGCCCGGCGGCGGCGAGTCAGCGCCGTTGGCACTCGTCCGTGACGCCTCGGTGTTGGCGCCGATTCGTGATGCTTCTGTGACAGTGCGTGCGGAAGCTGCGCGCCTTACTCGGCTACCCTCCTCCGGGTGGTGGGTGGGGGGCGGGTCTTCTGCCATGACAGCTGGGATCGGCGGCTCCGAGGCTCGGTGGCTCTGAGGGCACTCACAGCGACCCGAAGCTGCGCTTGGTCGGGCGCTCCGGGGGCAGGTGCCGCCCCGGCTTCGCGCCAGGGGTTCCCTCACAGCGGCCCGCAGAGGGCAATCGCACGGAACCGCAGCGCGACCAGCGTCCGCCTGCCGGCCGCGCCTACCCCGTCCTCCCAAGCCTGCCGGCCCCGCCCTCCGCGACAGCCCACAACCCGACCTTGCGCAGGATGCTTCCGGCCTGCACCTCCCGGCCGGGGCGAACGCCGCCACACCCCAGACCCGCACAGAACGCCTAGCTGCGGTGCAAGCCGGCGGCCCCGCCGGCAGCCCCGCTCGGCCCAACGCCACACGGCCGCAGGAGGCTTCTGCCCTCCATCTCGGCGGGGACCGGCTCGCCGAGCAGCTCGAGGAGCGTTGGGGCGATATCCCGCAGGTCGCGCTGCTCGGCGCGGCCCGGAACGACGCCGTCGGCAGCGAGAAGGTAGAGACCCTCGTGAGCATGGTTTGCATCGTCGGGCCCGGTGTCGTTCTCGAAGACGTGGATGGCCCCAGTGCCGACCTCGCCAATGCTTCGCCACGAGAGATCCCCGAAGTACACGAGCAGATCGGGAGCCACGCCGCGGCGGGTCGGGTAGAGGTCTTCGGGCTTGTGCGCGACCGAGCCGATCGGCCGTCCTGCCTCATCGCCGAGCGCCTCGAGCTTCTCTCGAATCTCATCGCGCGCGCGCTCGTAGTCGGCGGGGTCGACAACACCCTGGGGCTCGCGGCCGCGGACATTCATGAACAGGCGGCAGTAGTAGCCGCCCTCACCCCATGCGGCCGTGCGAGGCCAGTCGACGAGGTCGGGCTCGAGACGACGCGCCTCTCGCGGCTCCTCGAGCAAGGTGAGGTAGCCCTCTCGGCGCAGCCACTCGTTGATGCAGATGCCGCCCTCCATCCGCTTGGCGCCGTGGTCGGAGACGATCATGACAGCCGTCTCATCGTCGGCGAATCGCAGCAGCCGGCTGAGTCTCTCATCGAGGCGGCGGTAGTAGTCGAGCATTGCGCCCTCGTAGGGGTTCCCTGGCTCGTAGAAACGATGGCCGGGATCAAAGAACCGCCAGAACGCATGGTGGATGCGATCGGTGCCCATCTCGACCATGAAGAAGAGATCCCACTCGCGGCTCGCAAGGAGATGCTCGGCCACGCGGAATCGCTTCTCCGTCATCTCCTCCAGGTCGCGAAGAAGCCGATCCTTCTCCTCGGTCCGGAAGTCGTCGACGTCGACGAGATAGCGGCCGACGAGACCCTCGATCTCAGCCTTGAGCTCTGCCGGGTACGTGTACTGGCTCGTGTCGGTGTCGGGCGTCAGGAAACACGAGACCATGACACCGTTGACGCGGCTGACCGGATACGTCTGCGGAACGCCGAGCACGATCACCGGCCGGTCTCGCATCGAGAGGATGTCCCAGACGCGCGGCACGCGCACGGCGCGCGCGTCGGCGATCGTGAGCTGGTCGTACGAACGATCGCGGCGATTGCGAAAGCCGTAGAAGCCGAGCTCGCCGGGATGGCGAGACGCGGTCATCACCGACCAAGCCGGAACGGTGATCGGTGGATCGCAGCTGCGCAGCACGCCGAACACGGCGCGCTCCATGAGCGAGTCAATCACCGGCAGCTCGTCCCGCCACGCCTCCAAGACCAGCTCGGGAGCAGCGCAGTCCAGACCGATGACCATCACGCGCGAGGGCACCCGGCGATGCTATCGTTCGGCTCGTCCGAGCACGCCCGCAGAGGGCCCGGCTCGCCGCAGCCTTAACGGCCGACTTCCCAGGCGAGATGCTGAAGCTCGGGAGCGATCAGCCGCTCCCAGGCGAGCTGCACGGCAGCCGGGGAGCCTGGGATCGAGATGACGACGGTGTCTCGGTAGACGCCCGCGGTCGCGCGCGAGAACATCGCGGCCGCGCCAACCTGCTCGTAGCTGAGCATGCGGAAGAGCTCGCCGAACCCGCTGAGCGTCTTCTCGAGCCGAGAGCTGAGCGCATCGTAGGTGCGGTCGCGTTTCGAGATCCCCGTACCGCCATTGAACACGACGACCCGGCACTCCCCGGCGGTGAGCTCCGCGAGCGCGTCAACGACCTGCTCTGGATCGTCCTGGACGACGCGATAGCCACCGACGCGGTGCCCAAGCGTCTCAACCTGCTCGCGCAACCACATCCCATTCGTATCGGTCTCAGCGGTGCGGGAGTCGCTCACCGTGACGATGCCGATGGGTACGCTGCCCTCGCCGCGCGAGTGCCGCCGGTGCTCATGGCTTCCAGAATGACGCGTGGCCATCGTGGCTACGCGGGGGGATCCGACAGCGGCCAGCCCGAACGCACCGGCCGCGGGGGAGGCCGCTCGACGCGGGCGCGCTCACGGGTGCGCTTGGGCTCCTCGACGACCTCGCGATTGCCGAGAGCAAGCGCCGCCAGGCCGAGCGCGCCCCACATCATTGGATCCTCGAAGAAGGCGCTGTAGAACAGGCTGTGGATCATGATCGCGGCGAAGATGGCGGAGGCCGAGAGAGCCGTGATCCGTGAGAGCGGGCTCCCCCGGGCGGCCCGCAACGACGTCGCAAGGCCGGCGGCCGCAAGCGCGACGAAGAGCGCGAGGCCGGGCAGGCCGGTCTCGGCGGCAACGGTGACCGGCGAGGCGTGCTGCGCGAGCCGGCCGGGCGCACGCTGCAGGTTCTCCTGCTCGGCGTAGGCGTTGAGATAGCCGCCGAGCCCCACACCGAGCACGGGATTCTCGCGGGCAAGGTGCACACCGCTCTTCATCTGACCGTACCGACCACCTGTGGCAGAGTCTAGACCACCCTCCCTCCCCGCAAACACGACCGGCCGGACGTTGTCGAACTGCGGGGCGAGCGCGACGACAGGGACCAGCACGGCGAGGGCGAGACTGATGGCGATGAGGGCGCGCCAGCGCCAGACGAGCAGGATGAGCAGCACCGTCCCGAGCGCGAGCGCCGCAAAGCTCGACTGGGAGAACGAGAAGAGGAGGCCGATCCACATGACGGCGATCGCGCCGCCGATCGCCAGAGCCAGAGCTCTCCGGCGGGCGCCGCCGAGCAGCAGCACAGCGAGGGACACGAGAATCGCAACGACGAGGAAGCGGCCGTAGATCGACGGATCCCAGAAGACGGAGTTGACGCGAAACGGCGTGCGGAACGCGTTGAACACCTCAACCTTCGGGTTCCAGAAGATCTCTCGAGCCACCCACTGGTAGATGCCCACGCCCGCGAAGGCGACCGCCAGCGTGACGAGCAGCGTGTAGGCGGAGCTGAGCGCTGTGCGCTTCCAGGGCAATCGGGAGACAAGCACCGCGAGCAAGGCGAAAGGCACGACGAAGAAGGCCACGTCGATTGCCGCTTCGCGGTGGCTGTCCGCCCACACGGCTGAGGCTGCAAGCCATCCCGCGAAGGCAGCCACCGGCCAGGCGAGGAAGCCCAGCTCGCGAGCCCACACCCGGTCGCACAGCAACTCGTAGGCGAGCTTGAGCGCACCACTCGCCACGATGGCGTAGAGCGGCACGAGCAGGTTCGCATCGGCGTCACCCAGAGTGACGGGTATCCGCGCCGGCGCAGCCGCGATCGCGAGCAGCCCGAAGGCCCACGGCCAACGATGGAACACGACAGCAAGCAGGATCGCAACGGCCAACGCCGCGGCGCCCACCCCCGCGAGCTTCACGGGATCGCTCGAGGGTAAAAGCAACGGAATCATCAGGCACACACCCACGACCGCGAGCAGCAGGCCACCGAGGCGAACGGCAGGGTGGCTCCACAGGATCAGCCAGACCAGCCCAACTGCCGCGACGGGGCCCCCCAGCTGCACGAGCAGCTCCTTCGTCACGACTGCCTCCGGATGCGAACCTCGGCGGTATCGACATCGCCCGAGCGGCTGACGCGCAGGAGATAGGTGCCGGGGCGAGCAGCCTGCGGAAGCTGAACGGTGACCTCGCCGGGAGCCTGACGTATCTCGTAGATGAACGTCTGTCCTGGCCGTCCGCTGGCCGCCGGCCGGATGAGCTGCCAATCGAAGGGCCGATCCGACCGCACGTGGAACGTGAGCTCTCCGCTACGCTCGGCCGAGAGCCTGCTCTCTTGAAGCTCGACGTAGTCAACGCGAACGTCGATCGACGGGATCGGCCGCGAGAGGTTCCCGGCATCGTCGCGCACCCGAAGCGAGAGCTGGTAGTCGCCTGTCGGCGCAGCCTCGCCGTCGATCCAACCGTTCCAGGCGACGGTCGAGCGCCCGCGCGGTCGGCGCTTGCCGGGCTCGATGGCCGCGGAGCCGATGCGCAAGACGGGCGTCCCGCGCTCGGTTGCCCGGTAGCGGATTCGCACGCGCTCGTTCACGCCATCGCGGTCTGGCGAGAGCTCGGTCGGATCTGCCCCGAGAAGCCGAGCCACGGGCGGCACAGTGTCGATCCGAAACGTCGTCGGAATGAGGATCGTCCGATCCTGGCGAGTCAGCTCGAGACGCAGCCGGTAGCGGCCGTCCGGCGCGAGCGCGCCACGGTCTGACCGCCCATCCCACACGAAGTCGACGTCGCCGCGGCGCACCGGCCGATCCTCGAGCAGCACGCGAACCTCGCGGTCAGACAGATCGACGATGCTCGCTCGGACTCGATCTGCCTGTCGGAACCGAACCGTCAGACGCGCAGTGGCCTGCTCGCATTCGCACACGGGCGAGAAGACACGATCGAACCGCGGTGCCGTCACGGGGGGAGGCTTGAGCTTCAGCGACTGGGTGACCGCGAAGGCGGCCGACGTTCCGCCGAGGACGAGCAGCGCCACGAGCGCGACCGCGCCTCCCTGGGCCCGGGCGCGCAACCAGCCGCCGCGGCGCGGAGAACCGTCAGGCTGTTCGGGGTCCATCACGCCCGCGGGCACTAGCCGATTCTACGTTCCGCTGCGCTGGCGACCGGCCGGAAGGGGAGCTCAGAACGCCGCCGCGAGCTTCATTTCCGACACGAGCACCACGATCCCCAGCACGGCTCGGATCCCCTGCTCGGGAAGGCGCACGGTGAGCTGGCTGCCGACGAGGACCTCGGGTATCGACCCGAGTGTGAGCCATCCCGTTGCGGCGAGGTCCACGTTGCCCCCGACCAGGTCGGCGATGCCGGCAGCCCACAGCAGGATCGAGGCATGGAAGATGTCGGTTGCAACCACCTTGGGGCCGTGACCGGGAAGAACACGATGAGCATCACGCCGAGGAACGTGCCGCTCCCCACCGATGTCATCCCGACCACAAAGCCGCCGAGGACCCCGACGAGCAATCCGCGTAGGCGGTCGCGCTTGGCGAGCACAAACGGCTGGTCACCCGTCGAGTGAGCCCTGACCACTCCCCTGAGCACGATGCCGATGCTCGCGAGGATGAGCACGGCGCCAAGCACCTTGAGCACTGACTTGCCCCTGGTGTTTGTGCGGGGGTTTGTGTTGGTGGGGTGGTGTGAGCCT